>CAJARA010000158.1 GCA_903944295.1 uncultured Chloroflexota bacterium | reverse complement strand
GCCCGCCGCGCCCGAGGGGCTGGCGAGGAGCGCGGCGATTCCTCTCGTCGACGCTGACCCTGCTACCATTTCGCCCTCGGCAGCCTCGCGCTGCTGACCTGTTCCGGCGTAGCTCAGTGGTAGAGCGGGCGGCTGTTAACCGCTAGGTCGTAGGTTCGAGCCCTACCGCCGGAGCCAGCAACATTGATTCTGTATTGAGCGGCAGGAGGACCAGATGGTTGGCACAGGCCTCAGCGAAACCCCAGCCGCCTATCGCACCAAACTTGCCGCCCAAGATGACGCACAGATTGACGCCTGGGTTGCCGGCTCTCTCCGCGATATCGCCAAGCGGAAGGGTGTGGTGCAGTCGGTGCATGAACTGAGCAAGGCAACCGGCCTTGATGACGATGCACTCGCTGGGGCCTTCACCCTTGGCGGTGGTGCCGCCGCAACGATGGGGCGCGATGCCGAGGGGCGACTGATCTTCCCTGCGGTGGCGCTCTGGGCTTTCGTGCCGGGGATCCGCGCCTACGAGCCGAAGCGCGGCCGCGATCGACTGATCAACTTTCTGATTGCGACCTTCGAGGAGGTCGTCTACATCTAACGCCGATCTCCTGCGCGCTCTTGCGCGACCGGTGAGAGTTCGGGCTACTCGCCCTTCTGGCGGAGGATTGCGGCGAGGTTATCCAACTTGTTGCGGGCGATCTGCAACCACTTCGCCATATTCGTGCGGTCGAGTTGGTTCAGCTTTACCGAACCGTCTGCGCGATCGATTGCATGAAGGATGGTGGCGAGCTCTTCGATGGCGTTTCCGAGTGACTCGCGCGCGGCGGTGAGGCCTGCGTCGCTCGCTGCAGGAAGCGGCGCAGGGAGCGGGGTGCTGGTGAGCGGCGTTGCCTCAATGATTGGCGCGAAGACCTGCGCCTGGACCGGCGCCGCTGCTGGAGCTGGCGTTGGGGCCGGAGCCGGTGCTGCCGCCACAACCGGTGCAGGCGCTGTGACGGGAGCAACTGCTGGTGCGCCGAGGCTTGGATGCTCGCTCTCTCCACGAACCGCCGCCTTCAGGCGCGCAAGCGAGAGTTCGCCGCGAGCGATCTGCGCTGCAAGTTCGGCGCGACGTGCAGGATCATCGATCTTCATCAGTTCGTAAGCGTGGCTGATGGTGTCGGAGCGCTCGGCAACGAGGGCGCGAACATCAGCTGGTGCTGCGACAAGGCGGAGGCGATTCTCAATGTAGCCCTTGTCTTTACCGAGCTTGTCGGCGAGCTTGCGGATGCTGTAGCCGAGCTCGCTTGTCATGCGCGCGAAGATCGCCGCCTCATCAAGTGGCGAGAGGTTCTCACGCTGCAGGTTCTCAATGACGGCGATCTCAATCGCCTGCTCATCACTCATCTCTTCGATGATCGCGGGGATCATGGCGAGGGCGAGTGCGGTCACTGCGCGCCAGCGGCGCTCACCCGCAACGATCTCGTAGTGGCCGCGCTCGAGTGGGCGCACAAGGATCGGCTGGAGGACGCCGTGTTCGCGGATGCTCGCCGTAAGGTCGTCTAGTGCGGCTGGGTCGGCGGCGATGCGCGGCTGCTTCGGATTCGGCGTAATGCGATCAACGGCGATCTGGCGGACGGCGCGATCGTGCTGCTCACCCTCTGGCTTCAGGAGCGAGAGGACAGAGTCGCTGAGCTTCTCCTCCTGTGAGAGGCGCTGGCTCGCCGCTGCGCGAAAATCAGGCTTGGCCACGTGCGATCACCTCCGCTGCTAGCTCGCGATACATTTCGGCCGCATCAGAGACTGGGGCATAGACGGTGATCGGCTTCCCGGTGAGCGGCGCTTCGCCGAGTCGCACCGTTGAGCCGATGATCGTCTTGAAGACGGGTGCATCGGCGTAGCCCTGCATTTCAGCGAGCATCTCCTTGCCGAGTACGGTGCGCTGATCGACGAAGGTAGGGAGGAGTCCCAGCACGGTGAGATCCTTATTCAACTTGGAGTGGATCGTCTTCACCACGTTGAGCAGGTTCTTCAGTCCCTTGAGTGCGTAGTACTGCGCCTGCACTGGGATGATCACCGCATCCGCCGCTACGAGCCCATTGATCGTGAGCAGGCCGAGCGTTGGTGGGCAGTCGATGAGGATGTAGTCGTAGGCGTCACGTGTGCCGTCATCAAGTGCCTCGCGTAGCGCGTACTCGCGCCCCATCGCGTTGAAGAGGTCCACCTCTGCCGAGGCGAGGTCGAGGGTAGCGGGGGCGACGTGGATGCCTGGGAAGTCGCTGTGGAGGATGATCGGCGCCAGGGAGCGCTCCTGCGAGACGAGGACGTCCGCAGTGGAGCGGCTGACATCGGCGAGGTTGAAGCCGAGACCGGCGGTGAGGTTCGCCTGGGCATCCATGTCGATGGCGAGCACCTTCAGGCCGCGCTCGGCGAGCGCTCCAGCGAGGTTGACGACCGTGGTCGTCTTTCCGACGCCACCCTTCTGGTTGGCGACCGCTATAACCTTCCCCATGTAACTCCCTCCGCGGGCGCTGGCGGTGTGCCGCCTGTGCGCCTTGCGCATCCTACCCCCTTGTCTTTGTTCGTAGCGGCGTCTGTGCGCTGTCTGCGTACACGGACGGCGCACGGGCGAAGTGTCTGCGCGGCTGCCTGCCCCCTTCGGCTGTCTGGCAGGGTGGGGGTGTGGGAGAATCTGCGGGACCGGCGGAGTGACCGCCGCTGTAACAATTAAGAATGTAACAATGGGGGGAGCATGGCGGGAGACGGGGAGCGAGAGGCGGCGCGGACGACGACCAGCTCCGGGATTCCACTCGCCCAGGAGTACGGCCCAGAGAGCGTGGCGGGTCGCCCAGACGCTGAGATTGGCGCGGCTGGGGCCTACCCGTATACCCGCGGCGTCCAGTCAACGATGTACCGCGGCCGCCTCTGGACGATGCGCCAGTACGCCGGGTTCTCTACCGCCCGAGAGTCGAACGCCCGCTATCGCTACCTCCTAGAGCAGGGGCAGACGGGACTCTCGGTCGCCTTCGACCTGCCGACCCAGATGGGCTACGACTCCGACGCCCCTGAGGCGGAGGGGGAGGTGGGGCGCGTCGGTGTGGCGATCGACTCGCTCGCCGACATGGAGCAGCTCTTCGACGGGATCCCGCTGGACAAGGTCTCGACGTCAATGACGATCAACTCCACCGCGCCGATCCTGCTCGCCCTCTACGTGGCGGTTGCTGAGCGTCAGGGGGTGCCGCGCAGCGCACTCGCCGGGACAACGCAAAACGATGTGCTGAAGGAGTACATCGCACGCGGCACGTATATCTTCCCGCCAGAGCCATCCATGCGCCTGATCACCGATGTCTTTGAGTGGTGCAGCGCCGAGCTGCCGAAGTGGAACACGATCAGCATCTCCGGCTATCACATGCGCGAGGCTGGGGCGACCGCAGCGCAGGAGCTCGCCTTCACCTTCGCAGATGCGATCGCGTATGTAGACGCGGCGATCGCGCGCGGCATGGAGGTGGACGCGATCGGACCGCGCCTCTCCTTCTTCTTCGCCGCCTGGACCGACATCTTGGAAGAGACGGCAAAGTTCCGCGCCGCGCGCAGGATCTGGGCGCGAATAATGCGCGAACGCTTTGGCGCGAAGAGCGAGAAGTCGCTCCACTGCCGATTCCATGTGCAGACCGCTGGATCTGCGCTGACGGCGCAATCAATTGACAACAATGTGGTGCGCGCCGCGTATCAGGCACTTGCTGCAATCTTCGGCGGCGCGCAGAGTCTGCACGTCAACGGGAAAGATGAGGCGCTCGCGCTACCAACAGAAGAGTCGGCGCGTCTCGCGTTGCGAACGCAGCAGGTGCTCGCGCACGAGGCGGGTGTCATCGGAACGGTTGATCCACTCGGTGGAAGCTGGGCGATTGAAGCGCTCACCGACAAGATTGAAGCAGAAGCGTTGGAGCTGATCGCCGAGACGGATCGCCTCGGCGGTGCTGTTGCGGCGATCTCTGCAGGCTTCCCACAGCGCGCCATCCAAGATGCGGCCTTCGCATATCAGCGCGAAGTGGAGCGCGGCGATCGTGTGATTGTTGGCGTGAACCGTTTTGTTGACGAGGAGGCGAGCACGCCACCGATCGCTCGCATTGATCCAGCACGCGAGAAGGAGCAGGTTGCCTCGCTCACATCCTTCCGCGCCGCACGGAACGCGGCAGCGGCTGCTGCCGCACTCGCCGCTATTCAAGCGGCGGCAAAGGGGAGCACCAACCTGATGCCGCTCTTGATTGACGGCGTCAAGGTAGGGCTTACCGTGGGTGAGATCAGCGGCGCACTGCGTGAGATCTGGGGCGAATATCGAGAGTCACTCGTCCTATGAGCGCAGCGTCGCGTGAGGCTGGAGTGAGCGGCATCCCGTCCGATGGCCTGCCAGTGAGAGGTCGTATCCATCATGTTGCGACGGTCGTGCGTGATCTTGATGCCGCGGTGAAGTTTCACGCTGAGGTGCTCGGCCTGCCGCTCGAACAGATCGCCGATGTCCCGTCACAAGAGGTGCGCATCGCCTTCCTCACCGCCGGTGACTCCAAGATTGAACTTGTGGCGCCAACGAACAGCACGAGCGGCGTCGCGCGCTTCCTCGAGGCAAAAGGTGAGGGTTTTCACCACCTCTGCTTAGAGGTCGCCGACATTGATGCAGAGCTGCAGCGACTCGCAGCCACGGGGATTCAACTGATCAACGCAGTGGCGGTTGAAGGTGTTGAGGGACCGGTCGCCTTCCTCCATCCGAAGAGTTGCCACGGCATCTTGGTGGAGCTGATTGAGGCGCCAGGTGGTCCAGCGTGGAAGCGACTCGGTTACGGAGATCCAGCGCAACTGCGGATTCGTTAGGCCTTCTTGTAGCCCGCCTCAATCAGGAGGCGTGGGAGTTCGGTAGGGGAGCCAGCCACCTTGAAGCCCGCCGCCTCAAGCGCGGCGATCTTGTCCACCGCGCGCCCTGAGGCGCCAGAGACGATCGCTCCTGCGTGGCCCATGCGGCGCCCCTCAGGGGCGGCACGTCCAGCGATAAATGCGACGCGCGGGAGGTGCTTCAGGTGCTCAGCGGCCCAGGCGGCCGCCTCCTCCTCTGCAGATCCGCCGATCTCGCCGATCAAGACGATCGCACGCGTCGCCTTGTCTGCGGCGAAGAGCTCGAGCGCCTCGCGGAAGGTGGTGCCGATGATCGGGTCGCCACCGATGCCGAGGCAGGTTGACTGACCGATCCCTGCATCCGTCATTGACTGCACCGCTTCGTAGGTCAGCGTTCCGGAGCGGCTCACTACGCCAACATCGCCGGGGAGATGGATTGACGCAGGGATGATGCCGACCTTGGTACCGCTCCCGTTTGCACCAGGCGACGTTGCACCGGGGCAGTTCGGTCCAATCAGGTGTGCGCCATGCGCGCGCACAATGGCGAGCGCGCCAACCATGTCGTGGACGGGGATCCCCTCCGTGATACAGAAGATGACCTTGATGCCAGCTTCGGCCGCTTCGGCGATCGCATCGCCGGCGCCTGCTGCTGGAACGAAGATGCAGCTCGTGTTCGCCCCCGTCTCGCGCACCGCATCGATCACGGTGTCAAACAT
>CAJARA010000157.1 GCA_903944295.1 uncultured Chloroflexota bacterium | reverse complement strand
CTCGCCGCAATGATCGTGGCCTTCGGCATCCTTCCATCACTGCTCACTAATGCGTTTGCTTCGAGCGTCGCGCAGTTCCTCGTCTATGCGACGTGGCTTTCATCGGGCGGAGTGATCCAGTGAGCGGCGACCTTCTCACCATTGCGCCACTCATCACCGTTGGGCTCACCGCTGTTGCGGTGCTCCTGAGCGACGGGCTGACGCCGAACCGCCGCTACTCGCCGATCGCTGTTGCGCTCGCCGGACTCGGCGTCACGTCGTGGATCCTGCTGCAGCAGAGCGGCGGCACGGTAACCGCACTAAGTGGCGCGTATATCGGCGGACCGTTTGTTGCGTACCTCGGCCTTCTCGGATCAGCGGTGGTCGCGATCACCCTGCTGATCTCACCAGACCACCTCGCCGCGCGGCGTTACCCGAGCGCCGAGTTTGCCGCAACGCTTCTCTTCGCCCTCTGTGGCGCAATTTTGGTTGGTGCTTCGGGTGATCTCGTCACGCTCTTCATCGGACTTGAGTTGATGGTGATCCCTGGCTATCTGCTTGCCGGCTACGCCAAGCGTGATCCGCTCAGCACTGAGGGTGCGGTGAAGTACTTCCTGCTCGGAAGCTTCTCGAGTGCCATCTTGCTCTTCGGTATCGTGCTGCTGTGGGGGAGCACTGGTACCGCGTCACTTACTGGAATTGCGACCGCACTCACCGCCGCTGGTGCAGGACTTCATCCTGCCGTTGCAATGGCGCTCGCACTGATTACTACCGGCGTCGCGTTCAAGATTGCGGCTGTGCCATTCCACTACTGGACGCCAGATGCGTATCAGGGTTCACCAACGCCAATCACCGGATATCTCTCCGTTGGTCCAAAGATTGGTGCCTTTGTCTTGATGATTAAGATCTTCTTGATTGCGCTTCTTCCGCTCGCCGCATCTTGGATCCCCGTCATGGCGATCCTTGCAACCGCCACGATGACGCTCGGTAATCTTGTTGCGTTGACGCAGTCCAACGTGAAGCGCATGCTCGCCTACTCATCAATCGCACACACCGGATATCTGATGGTTGGCATTGTCGCCGCGGGTGCAGGTCAAGCATCTGGAATCTCTGGCGTCCTCTTCTACTCCGCCGCGTATGCACTGATGAATCTGGGTGCGTTCGCCTTCCTCACCGCTGTGCAGGGACGACCTGGTGCAACGGTGCAGCTCTCCGACCTTGCCGGTCTCGGCCGCAAACATCCGCTCCTCGCACTTCTCGCCGCACTCTTCTTGCTGAGCCTCACCGGCATTCCGCCAACGGCCGGCTTCTTCGCCAAGACCTACGTGATCCTGAGCGCCGTCCAGGCGGGCGGTATCGCAAGCGTGCTCGCCATTGTTGCGGTGCTTAACGCGGCAATCGCCGCCTTCTACTACCTCCGCGTCATCATCTACCTCTTCATGCGTGACCCAGCTGAGGTGGAGGTCCAGGTTGCGACCGCCCCACTCCTACGCGCTGGGCTCGTTGTGGCCGCCGCGGGCACCCTCCTCCTCGGACTCCTCCCAGGCGGGCTGATCGAGGCGGTAGTGAAGGCGATCGCCAGCTAGTTGTAACAAACCGCGCTCGGCGCTCCTATCAACGAGAATTCATATAAACTTCCGCTATATGGAAGGCACCCTGTACGAGGCTTTTCGATGACCACCAAGAGCGCCGCGGCGCTCCCCGCCGCCCTGCGCGAGCTCACCGGCGAGCGTGACGTGATTGAGGCGGCGCGCCGTGTTCACCGCGCCCTTGGGGATACCAATCGCCTGGATCTTGTCCGCCGACTCGCCCAGGGCCCAGCCACCGTCTCCGAGCTGATTGAGTCGACCGGCCTCTCCCAGCCACTCGTCAGCTGGCACCTCCGCCGACTCCGTAGCGCAGGCCTTGTCACCAGCGAGCGCTCCGGCCGTGAGTCCATCTGCACACTGCGCACCGAGACGAT
>CAJARA010000156.1 GCA_903944295.1 uncultured Chloroflexota bacterium | reverse complement strand
GCTCGCGCGACAGGTGCGCTGGCACTTGTTGGTTCCGGCGAATATCTCCCGCAGATGCAGTCGCTTGAAGCGGCGCTCATTGAGGATGCCGTCCAGCGCGGAAAGCGGCGCGCCTACATTCAGATCCCAACGGCGGCGGGGCGGGAGAGCGCCGATCGGCTGGAGTATTGGCGCACCCTCGGCGCGGAGCAGGGGAGGCGCATCGGCGTGGAGACCACCTTCCTTCCGGTGCTGAACCGCGAACATGCTGAAGATGCGCAGCTTGCGGCACAGATTGAGGACGCTGCGCTCGTCTATATGTCTGGTGGTGACCCGCGCTACCTCGCCGAATCGCTGCGCGGCACGCGGGTTGGCGCGGCGATCGAAGCACACTGGCGGACAGGCGGCGCGCTCGCCGGCTGCAGTGCTGGCGCCATGGTGATGGCGCGCCACGTCCCATCGTTTCGGTTGCACTTCGGCGCAGCAACCGAGGGGCTCGCCCTCACGCCAGAGATCCAGGTGCTGCCGCACTTCAATCGCATCTTTCAGCTCGCCTTTAAGGGGAGCTCTGGCGACGGGGTCCTGCTCGGCATTGAAGACCTGACGGCGCTGGTCAAGGCGAGTGGAGGTGACCACTGGCGCGTGGAGGGGCAGGGGGCGGTGCACATCCTGAGCGGCCTCCCGAAGCGGCTGCTCCGTTCGGGCGAGGAGATCCAGCTCTAGTTCCGCGCCACGCGGCGTTGCAGCGGAGGCAGCCATATAGAATCGTGCGAACTGGTTGTGGTCAACATGATCACAACCGCTATGAGGGAGGACGAACGATGAGCACCGCAAAGCGACTTTTCGGGATCAATGCGCTCGCCGCCTGGTTTGGCTATGGCGTGGCAGAGATCGCGAACATTCTGCAGCTCGTGCCGAACTCCGAGCCGTACGTTGCGGACTCACACATGTTCGGCGGAAGTGCGGACGGCCTTGCGGGGGCGATCGGTCGCGTCTTTGACTCCCACGGCTACTTCACCACCTGGTCAAACCTGCTCGTGGCGCTGACTCTCACGGCGCTCTACCTCAACCCAGCTCGCGCCGGGCGCATCTTCTCCTGGCTCCGCAACACCGCCCTCCTCATGATCACCATGACGATGGTGCTCTATCACCTGCTTCTCGCCGGATCTTCCAGCCCAGAGAGCTGGTATGCGATCTCGAATATCTTTGAGCACTACCTCACGCCGATCATCACGATCTTGGTCTGGGGTGCTGCTGGGCCGCGCGGTCGGTTTACGTTCGGACATACGTTCAGTGTCTTCATCATCCCGATTGCGTATCTCGTCTATACGCTTGCACATGGTGCGATCGCGTCGGTCTACCCATATCCATTCTTTGACGTCATTAAATACGGCTACCCCTTCGTACTCACCCTAATGGGTGAGGTGATCGTGGGCGGTTACGTTGTGGCGCTCCTTTATCTCGGTATTGAGAAGCTGCGGAGCAGGCGCGCGTAAGCGCGCGTGGCGTGTCGGCGCGCATCAGCGCGCCGTTGGTGAGCCGGGCGGGGTTCGAACCCGCGACCAAGGGTTTAAAAGACCCCTGCTCTACCACTGAGCTACCGGCCCGCTCGGATTCTCGCACGACACGCTGGTCGGCGGGTCGTCTTCGTGGGAGAATTGCCTCATGAAGCGTGAATGGTCCATTGAGGCGGCAACGCAGGCCCTTACCGAACTGCGTCCCCTGATCGCGCTCCTGCGCGAGCAGCGCGCTGCCCTAGAGGGCCTGAAGCAGGAGCTCCTCCGACTCCGCAGGTTGGAGCGCGCTGGCGCTCGGCCAGGGGGGAGCGACCAGAGCGACCTTCAGGCGATTGATTCAGATAGCGCCACTCAAGAGGCGCTCGTCACCAGTTCACTCGTTGAGGTGCGCATCCGCGCGCTCGTTGATCAGATGCAGGCGAGCGTTGATCGTGTTGCGTCGCGCGGGATCGAGTTGCGCGACATTGAACGCGGCCTGATCGACTTCCCAGCGGCGGCGTTTGGGCGACCCTTCCTTCTCTGTTGGGAGGAGGCGGACGGCGAGGACGTCTCGTACGCGCACAGCCTTGGTGAAGGCTTCGGTGCGCGGTTACCGATCGGCGAGTTCCTTCGTCGTCACGCGCAGCCTGAGCGAGGGATTTGACGCAACGCGCCGAACTACCGATACTCCGCAAGCGGGGTGGAGCAGTGGCAGCTCGTCGGGCTCATAACCCGAAGGTCGGTGGTTCGAATCCATCCCCCGCAACCAACCTCTACTTCCCTGATACGAACGCGTCGATCTCCTCCAGCGAGGCGAATGGCCCCACCTGGTAATCAAGGACCTCCCCTGACGCGTTGAGGAGCAGGGTGAGCGGCGCCGCATTCACCGGAATCTGTCCGGCGATCGTGCCGTCCGCATCAACGAGGTTCACCCAGGTTGCCCCGAGTTGCTCCGCCGCGGCGGCGGCGGGCCCCGCCGCATCCTTATAGAGAACGCCAATGACCGTTGCCTGCGGCGCGGCACTTGCGCCATACGCGGCAAGGAGTGGGATCTCATCACGGCAGGGGACGCACCAGCTCCCCCAGAAGTTCAGCAAGATGCGCTCTCTGCCGGCGGCGAGATCGCCGATCTCAAGGCTCGCCTGCGGATCGCTCAGTGTTGCTTCGCCACTGATGCTGATCGATCGTCCGATCAGTTCTCCGGATGCTTGGCAGCCGCTCACCAGAAGTGCGAGTACGAAGAGTGCGCTGAGCTTCCTCACTTCACCGTCAGCGCACCGACCATGTTCGGGTGCACCGTGCAGATAAAGACGTATCCGCCAGCTGCGAGCGGCGGGATGTCGTAGAGGCGCTCGTCGTCACCGTTGAAGATCTCCCCCTGGAAGAGTTCAGCGCCGACCGCGTCAACCGTCCCTTCATGGATTGCCACGTTGTGCGGGATGCCCGCATCCTTATTGTGGAAGCGGAGCTGCGTCGGCACATCTGCGGCGAGTTCAATACTCGTCTGTTCAAACTTCACCGCCATGGCACTCACTACCGTGATGCCGTCGCTCGGCGCCTCAGTTGGTGCAACGCTCTCTCCTGGTGCTGGAGAACCTTCGCCTGCGGCTGGGGCAAAGAGGCCGAACTGCGAACCTGCAACGACGATGAAGAGAATCGAGAAGAGGGCGAGGCTGATGCGCGGTGCGCGCTTCGGCTCTGGATTCACAAGGTGACCAGAGCTATCTGCCTCCTCTACGGCGCGGTATTCACGACCGGCATCAAGGAGCCATGCGATCAAGGCGATCACCGTCATGAGTGCGCCGAGGAGGACGAAGGAGAGGCCAATCGCGGCGCCAAAGAGCAAGACGGCAACGGCGGCGCTCACCAAGAAGGGGAGGAGTGATGGAGCGGGAAGGTGCACGCCGGCTGGCGGACCCGTTGGCGCGGTAGAGGCTCCGTCGTGCAGTTGCAGCGCGTCGCTGTGTCCAGCACCGATCGCGTCATATTCGCGCACCGCTTCGCGACCCCAGGCGATCAGCGCCAAGACCATGGCGGCGCCAGAGACTGCGAGTGCGGCGCCGCCCATTGCAACGGAGAAGAAGAGCGCCGCGGCGGCAATCGAGATGAGGAACGGCGCAAGGCTCGGTCCGGGGAGATGGATCCCCGCTGGCGGCTTTGCCGCTGGGAGTGGCGGCATGCCGATCTGTCGGCGGCCGGCACGGCGATAGCGGAAGAAGACCCAGCCGTAGAAGGCGGCAACGAGTGCGAGGACGCCGATTGGAATCAGCTTGATCAGCGCACCCCAGTCGGGTGCGACGAGCGGTCCAATAAGGGAGATCACCCACTCAAGGAGCGAGCGGAGTGCATCCACGCTCTGCGCCTCTCTAGGCTTCGGAGTTCATGGCGTGGAGCAAGATGAGCGCCATGGTTCCCATCGCAACGCCGAGGGTGAGCAGCATGAAGGCGCCGCCAAGATCCTTTGAGACGACGTAGTAGACGGATCCAATCACGACGAAGATCAGCCCAAAGGCGGCCGCAAATTTCATACCCGTAGTGTAGCG
>CAJARA010000155.1 GCA_903944295.1 uncultured Chloroflexota bacterium | reverse complement strand
CTGGCGCGACTTCTACACACAGGTGCTCTGGCACGCGCCGCATGCGGCACGATCGTCGTGGAAGCCTGCATACGATGCGATCGAGTGGGATGAACGCGACGAACCCTTCAACGCCTGGCGCGAAGGGCGCACTGGCTACCCAATTGTGGACGCCGCCATGCGGCAACTTCACGAGACAGGGTTTATGCATAATCGCGCGCGCATGATCACCGCATCGTTCTTAACCAAAGATCTGCTCGTTGATTGGCGGAAGGGGGAGGAGCACTTCTTGCAGCATCTTGTTGATGGTGATGTTGCGGCGAACAACGGCGGGTGGCAGTGGTCGGCGGGAAGCGGAACAGATGCGCAGCCCTACTTCCGCATCTTTAATCCCGTCACGCAGGCGGGAAACTTTGACCCGGATGGTGCGTATGTTCGACGCTGGATTCCCGAACTCGCTGCGCTCAAGGCCCCCGCCATCCATGCGCCGTGGGCGCACACCGCCGCGCTCGCAGCGACTGGCATCACGCTTGGCGTGCACTATCCCGAGCCGATGGTTGATCACGCACAGGCGAGAGCGCGGACGTTGGAGGCGTACGCACGTGCCGTCAAGGCACTCCCTGCACCCCGTGGCGAATAACGGTGACAAGCGCCAAGCGCACAAGACATCACGCTACGTACCGCCGAGCCTCCGCGCCGAGAAGATATGCAAATCGTGCGGTCGACCGTTCTCGTGGCGTCGGCGCTGGGCGAAGGTCTGGGACGAGGTGAAGTACTGCAGCGACGCCTGCCGGTCCGCGAGGTGAGCGTTGAGCCGTGAGCGTTTAGGGCACCCGGCGTGGCGGCGGATCGTTGCCGTCTACATTGCGGTGCAGTTCGCCGAAATCTTTGGCGTGAGCATGATCTACTCGTATTTGCCTATGGCGCTAGAGCGGGCTGGTGTGCCCATTGGCGAGATTGCATCACTGACCGGTCTCTCTATTGCAGGGCTCTTCGTCATCGGTGCACCGCAGGTGCCAATCTGGCTCGCAATTGCCGAGTTGCGATCACGTCGACTCGTCATCGTGCGCAGCGGCCTCATCGCGCTAGCGGCGCTGATCGCCTTTGCGCTCGCCGACCAGGCCTGGCAACTGGTTGGTGCAACGGTGGCGCTCGGCTTCTGGCTCGGCAACACTGGCGTGATGCTTGCCACGATTCGTGAAGTGGCACCAGAGCGCGAGCGTGCACGCGTCATCTCGCTCTTTAGCGCCGCAGCGCCAATGGGCTTCGCCGCGGGGCCACTCTTGGCCGCATGGCTGATCGGCGGGCTCGGCCTCACCCTCGCCGCGCCAATCGCCGTTGCCGCACTCCTGAACGGCCTCCTGATCGTTGCGAACATTGTGGTGATCCCCGATGTGCGACCAACTGCGCCACAGCGTGGCAGCGTGTTGCAGGTTGCCCGTCGCGGCATTGTTGATGTGCTGCGCGATCCAATCGCGCGTGCCGGCTACCTCGTCTTGATGCTCGGCATTGCTGGCGAGCGGATGCTGCGCCCCGCCCTCCCACTCCGCATTGCAGAAGTCTCGATCGGTTCCGCAGTGGGCGGGATGCCAGAGCCACTCGCCGCTCCTGGTGTTGCTGGCGCGGTTGGGCTACTGATCGGCTTCTCCGCGCTTATTGGGGCGCTGATCGCGCCACTCTTCGCCGCACTCACCTTCTCGCGTATCGGTATCCCGCGAAGCGCAGCACTCGCATTCGCCGTCGGTGCTGTTGCCGCCGCCTCACTCGCCGTTGCCCCCACACTCCCACTCCTTGCGGTCAGCATCACGGCGATCGCCGCCGTCTCCGCACTCTTACAGGCGGCCGTCTTCACCTGGCTTGCTGAGCGCGTCACACCGCTCCGTCGCTCCGCGGCGCTCAGCCTCTCCCTCTTCCCGCTTTACGCAGGAAACGTTGCGGGTCTCGCCGCCGCCTCGCTCGCCGCCCTCGCCGGCGCCCCACGCGAGGGGGACCTCCTTGCGCTGACGCCAATCTTCGCTTCGGCCGCACTCGTGCTTGCCGTTGGCGTGGGCGCCGCCACCCTGCTCGACCGCCGCCGCGCTACGCTCCGCAGATGAGCAAGATCCAGACGGTCACTGGAGCGATTGATTCGGCGCAGCTCGGTCTGACGCTGACTCACGAACACATCCT
>CAJARA010000154.1 GCA_903944295.1 uncultured Chloroflexota bacterium | reverse complement strand
GAAGTCGCCACTCCGTGATGGCGCGTTCTGCAGTGCCGCATCTACAGAGAGGGAGGGGTGTGCCGTATCGTCGCGAAGCGGCATCGGCTGAACGATTGTCTGCGCGCTCGCAGGAACGCTCGACGTGTCCACCTCGGCGAGGCGGGCCCACTGCTCAAGAATCAGGTTGAGGTCGCCCTGCAACTTCTCCACCTCGTCACCCGTCAGCCCGAGACGCGCGAGGGCGGCGACCTTCTCGACCTCGGCGCGGGTGAGTTTGCTCATGCGGGAATCCTACCCGCCCGCGGCAGACGCCCCGAGAAGGGCGAGGAAGCCTGCCTCGTCCACGATGCGAACGCCGAGTCGCTCCGCATCGGCACGCTTACTCCCCGCCTTCTCCCCCGCCACGAGGAGGGTTGTCTTGGAGGTAATGGCGTCCGCCACGACCCCGCCGGCGACACGGATCCGATCCTGTGCTTCGCGACGGCTGAGGCCTGAGGCTACGAGTGTCCCAGTCACCACCACCAGCTCGCCACTCAGTGGCCCGCCTCCCCCTGCCACTGCAAGCGCGGCGCTTGGGTTCAACGTCACGCCAACCTCAATCAGATCGTTGAGCGCGCTCCGAGTGCCACTGCCGGCGAAGTAGCTGACGATGCTTTCACCCACGATGGCACCAACGCCACTCACGCTTGTCAGATCTTCCACCGTCAGCCCGTGAAGCGCTGAAGCGACACGGCTGCTCCAGTCACCACCTGGGGTGACACGTCTCGAGAGCTCCAGCGCAAGGTCTCGCGCCGTCGTCTCGCCAACATGGCGGATGCCGAGTGCCACAAGGACGCGCCAGAGCTCCTGCTCCTTGCGTCGCTCCAACTCACGGAGCACATTATCGATGCGATTCGCACTCCCCTTCTTCGCGTTCGCGGCAACGCTCCCCATGCGATCAAGGCCGTCAAGGTCACCTGCGGTGAGCGTGAAGAGGTCGGCGAGTCGGCGAACTCGGCCGCGGTCAACAAGCTGCTGAAGCAGCTTCTCACCGAGCCCTTCAATGTCCAGCGCGCCACGACCGACCGCATGACGAAGTCCCTCAAAGACCTGCGCCTCACACCAGGGGTTCGGGCAGCGATGGCGCACCTCATCGCGTACCACTTCGCCGTTACACGAAGGGCAGCGAGTCGGCATCTGAAACTCGTCCAGCACACCGCGACGCTTTTCGGGAAGACTGCGCACCACCTCTGGGATCACATCTCCCGCCTTCTGCAGGATCACCACGTCACCAATGCGCACGTCCTTGCGGCGAATCTCGTCGATGTTGTGCAGGGTTGCGCGACGAATCGTTGAACCAGCGAGCAGCACAGGCTCCATCTCAGCGACCGGCGTCAAGTAGCCGGTGCGTCCAACCTCCACGGAGATGTTGAGCAACTTCGTTGTCACCTGCTCAGGCGGGAACTTATAGGCGGTCGCCCACTTCGGCGAGCGTGAGATGAAGCCGAGCGCCTCTTGATCCTCCACGCGATCCACCTTCAGCACTGCACCATCCGTCTCGTAGGAGAGATCGTGCCGCTTCTCCTCCCACTCGGCGAGAAAGGTGGCGGCTCCTACCGCGTTGAGCCCAGCGCGCGCGTTCCGTTCGGTTGGGAGGCCGAGCCCGTCAAGCATCTGCAACGCGGCGCTCTGCGACGCTGGTTGTGGGTCGCTAAAGAGCTGATATGCGAAGAAGGCGAGCCTCCGTTCTGCGGTGATGCGCGGATCCTTCTGTCGCAGTGAGCCGGCGGCCGAGTTGCGCGGATTGGCGTAGAGCTGCAGCCCCTCCTCTTCGCGCGCCATATTCAGCGCAGCAAATGCCTCCTTCGGCATGTACACCTCACCGCGCACTTCGGCGTCAATCGGTTCACTCAGCCGCTGCGGGATCGCACTAATCGTGCGCACGTTCGCCGTCACGTCTTCACCCGTTGAGCCGTCACCGCGCGTTGCCGCGCGCGTCAGGAGGCCACGCTCGTAGCGCAGGCTGATCGCGAGACCGTCGATCTTCAGCTCAGCAACAAGTTCTGGTTCGCGCCCACCAAGCCCCTTCGTGGCGCTCGCCACAAAGGCGGCAACCTCTTCTGGCGAGAAGGCGTTGGAGAGGCTGAGCATCGGGCGCTCATGGCGCACCTCGCCGAGTTGCCCGCTGCTCTCTCGTGGACCGACGCGCTGCGTTGGCGAATCTGGCGTCTGGAGTTCAGGGTGCTCCACCTCAAGCTGCTCCAGGTCACGGCGGAGTGCGTCGTATGCGGCGTCTGGCATGCGCGGTGCGTCGGCCACGTAGTAGTCGCGGTCCGCAGCGTTGATCAGAGCCACAAGTTCTGCGTGTCGCTTCGCGCCGGCCGCCGTCATCTTCGCCATCAGACGATCTCCAATCCGGCGATGCTCGCGGCGAGCGTCTTCACGCCCACGCCAACGAAGGCGATCGTCACCTCTTCATCGCTACGCGTCAGTTTAGAGGTGACCACGATGCCACTCCCGAAGCGGGGATGTTGCACACGATCGCCATCGCGGAAGTAGCGCTCCCCAGGGATTCGGACGCGCGCTGGCGTGGTGCGACGTTCAGGAAGTGCCTCTGGCCTGTCGATCTCGGTCGCGCCTGGTTCCAGGCGTCGCCCATTCGCCCACGGTGGAATGCGGCCAACAGGTCGCGTCAGCGGTGCGCCGTCGTGATCTGGATCGTCGCCAGCATCATCGATACCCTCATCAAATCCATCACCCTCTCCTGGGAGGCGGAGTGACCCTGAACGCGCCCCAGCTCCATACGCGCGTCGCCGCGCCTCAAGGTCACGGCTCGGCGTGAACTCGCCTGTGGGGGCACCAGGCTCGCCGCTCCCCTCACGCCACGATTCGCCACCGGCGAAGCCGGCGCGCGCGGAACGGAATCCTGGAACACCGCGACCGAATCGTGTCGCCCCACCCGAACGTGGATCCTCATCGTTCGCAACCTCGAGCAGCTCCTCAGGAATCTCCGCAAGGAAGCGTGATGGAACGCCGTCGCCATCACCCCAACCACGCCGTATTGCATAGCTCAGTGTCAGGCGACGCTTTGCGCGTGTAATCCCGACGTAGCAGAGGCGACGCTCCTCCTCCATCTGCTCTTCGTCCATCAGCGCGCGACTGTGTGGGAAGAGCCCCTCCACGAGCCCTGAGATGAAGACGGTCGGCCACTCGAGCCCCTTCGCCGCGTGCAGCGTAATCAGCGTGACGCGCTCGGTCCCCTCCTCCAGTGAATCCTGGTCCGCAACGAGCGCCGTCTCTTCAATAAATCGATCGAGCGCGTCGAGTGGTTCAAGCTCAAGGAAGCGCCCCGCAATGCCGCGCAACTCCAGCAGGTTCGCCCAGCGCTCCTCCCCCTCCACCCCTTCCGACGCGAGATGCGCGCGGAGGCCCGTCTCGCTATAAACCGCATCGAGCAGCTCAGGGAGATGGATCAGCGTCAGTCGTGAACGAAGGCGTGCGATCAGATCGGCAACGCCGGCGAGCGCGGTGCGCGCACGCGAAGAGATGCCCGCCACCTCGCCACGCCCTGCGGCGGCGATCACGAGTCCGAATGGGATCCCATCTGGCGCATCAGGGTGTGGCGCAGCGGCGGCGCGCAGGAGGTCCACCGTCTTCTCGCCAATCCCGCGCGGTGGCACGTTGATGATGCGCTCATATGAGATCCGGTCGGTATCACTGCGCAAGACGCGCAGCCAGGCGAGCGCATCCTTCACCTCGCGGCGCTGATAGAAACGCGTGCCACCGATCAGCTGGTAGGGAATTGATGCGCGCAGGAGCGCCTCTTCAATGGCGCGTGACTGCGCATTAGTTCGGTAGAGAATGGCAATCCCACCGAGCGCCTCTGGTACCTCTGCCGTCTCCCCGCGCTTCGGCTTCCGCGGTGCCGCATGCTCTTCAATGCGGCGCACAATCCATGCCGCCTCATCCTCTTGGTCAAAGCCGCCGTACACGGGAATCGGGAGCCCACCGGACTGATCAGTCCAGAGCTTCTTCGCCTTGCGACCGAGATTGTTGGAGACGACCCCGTGTGCCGCATCCAAGATCGACTGCGTAGAGCGGTAGTTCTGCTCGAGCGCGATCACCTCCGCCTTCGGCCAGTCACGCTCAAAGTCCAAAATGTTGCGAATATCTGCACCGCGCCAGGAGTAGATGGACTGATCGTCATCTCCAACCACGCAGAGATTGCCGTGCCCTGCGGCGAGCTCGCGAATCCAGGCGTATTGAATGTGGTTCGTGTCCTGATACTCATCCACGTGCAGGTACTCCCACTTGGTGCGATACCGCTCAGCGACCGCCGGTGCCTCCTGAAGTAGGCGGAGCCCTTCAATGAGGAGGTCGTCAAAGTCGAGCGCATCGAGGCGCTTCAGCTCTTTCGCGTAACGGCGCGCGAAGCCGGCGATCAGCCGCTCATGGTGCGTCACCGCCTGATCCTCCATCTGGTCAGGAGTGAGGCCGTCGTTCTTGGCGCGACTGATCGCGCCGAGGATCAGGCTTGGCTTCGTTGAGCCGGTGGCGGGGAGATCGTCCTCTTTCAGGAAGCCCTTGATCACGCGTGCTTGGTCGTCTGCGTCGTAGATCGCAAACTCTTTTGGCAGGCCGATCGCCTCACCATCGCGTCGCAACATGCGGACGCAGAGACTGTGGAAGGTTCCCATCGCAACGTCACGTGCACGCTGGCCGATCATCCCCTCCAGGCGATCGCGCATCTCTGCCGCCGCCTTGTTTGTAAAGGTCACCGCCAAGATGCGCCACGGCGCCACCCCTTCGTGATCGATCAGCCAGGCGATTCGATGCGTGATGACGCGCGTCTTCCCTGAACCGGCGCCTGCCAGAACCAGGAGCGGTCCCTTCGTGGTGGTGACGGCACGGCGCTGTACCTCGTTGAGTGGGCCAAGGATGCGCGTCTCGACCGCTACCGCCGCCTCGCCCTCGGCCACGCGATGGCGCGTGGGGGTGGTTTGCAGCGGGGCGTCAGCGGTGGGATCTGAGGGGAGGCTCACCGGTTGATTCTACCGCCCACACCTCACGCGCCAGTCTCGGCGCGCCCCCAACGCCCCTCAGGCCAGAAGCGGGCGGAGATAGCGCGAGGGCCCCCAGCCGTGCTGGGAGCCCTCGCAGATCTGCGAAACGATCAGCGACTAGAAGTCCATCTCCCCGCCGTGGCTGTGACCACCAGGGGCCGCTGCCTCCTTCTTCTCTGGGATGTCGCTCACTACCGCCTCGGTGGTGAGCACCATCGCGGCGACGGACGCTGCGTTCTGAAGGGCGGAGCGTGTCACCTTTGCGGCGTCCACGATCCCCTTCTCGAACATGTCGACCATGGTGTCGGTCGAAGCATCGAAACCGGTGCCACGCTTCGCCTTCAAGATTGCTTCAATCACCACGTCGCCTCGGGCGCCCGCGTTCTCAGCGATCTGTCGGGCTGGCGCTTCAAGTGCGCGTCGGACGATGTCCACGCCAACCTGCTCGTCACCCTCAAGCTTCAACTTGTCGAGTGAGGCACGCGCCTGAAGGAGCGTGGTGCCACCGCCAGCGACGATCCCCTCTTCAACGGCCGCTCGGGTCGTTGAGAGCGCATCTTCAATGCGGTGCTTCTTCTCCTTCAGCTCCACCTCGGTAGCGGCGCCCACCTTGATCACGGCGACGCCGCCAGAGAGCTTGGCGAGACGCTCCTGGAGCTTCTCCTTGTCGTAGTCCGAGGTGGTCTCTTCAATCTGGGCCTTGATCTGCGCCATGCGCGCCTTGATCTCAGCCGGCTTGCCAGAGCCATCCACGATGGTGGTGTTGTCCTTTGACGAGACAACACGGCGTGCGGAGCCGAGATCCTCAGCGGTCACGCTATCCAGCTTTCGGCCGACCTCTTCTGAGATCACCGTGCCGCCAGTGAGCACCGCAATGTCGCGGAGCATCTCCTTGCGTCGGTCACCAAAACCTGGCGCCTTCACCGCAAGCACCTGCACGGTGCCGCGGATCTTATTCACCACGAGCGTGGCGAGTGCCTCGCCGTCAACATCTTCCGCAACGATCAGGAGCGGTCGACCGGTGCCAACCGCCTTCTCAAGCGCTGGCAGTGCATCCTGCACCGCAGAGATCTTCTTGTCGGTGATGAGGATCGCTGGGTTGTCCAGCTGCGCCTCCATACGATCTGCATTGGTAACGAAGTACGCGGAGATGTAACCGCGATCGAACTGCATCCCCTCCGTGTACTCCTTGTCGAGGCCGAGCGACTGGCCCTCCTCAACGGTGATCACGCCATCCTTGCCGACCTTCCCCATCACTTCAGCGATCAGCTCGCCAACGCTTGGGTCTGCGGCGGAG
>CAJARA010000153.1 GCA_903944295.1 uncultured Chloroflexota bacterium | reverse complement strand
CGGTGCGTTAGACGACTTCCAGATCGGTGTCTCCACGCCAGCTTCGTCGAGTCGTGCGAGGAGTCGCTCAAGGAAGAGGTACCAGGCGGCGGTGAAGAGCATCGTGCTCGCCGCGAGTGCGCTGCTCCCATCCGGTCGCGGTAGCAGTGCATCACCACGCGGCACGCCCGTATCAATGACGATGCTCGCAACATCAGCGAGCGTCTTCCCAGACGGGTGGCGGCTTGTCAGTCCGCTGGAGTGCGGCAAGCTGACAAACGCGCCAACAACAGCGCCCGCCTCCGCGCCAGCGATCGCCGTCTCCACCGGCGCGCCATTAATTCCGGACTGGCTCACCACAATGAGGAGTTCGCCTGGCTTGATCCCCGCCTCGTTCACGGCAGTGCGGCCGCGCGCAGGATCGCGCTCAAGCAGCGTCGCCTGCGGCGCGCCAGTCGGCGGAAGGGTGGCTGGATCCCAGAGCGGGTTCATGGCGGCGAGTCCGCCAGCACGATGAAACGCCTCAAGCGGAATGATCGCCGAGTGACCGGTCCCAGCAACGTGGATGATGCCGCCAGCGGTAATCGCATCGCAGCCAGCGATGGCGAGTGACTCAATCGCCGCACTTTGGGTTGTCTCGAGCTGATCGAGCAGGGTGCGGACCCCCGCGAGCCAGACGCTTGTGCCTCGTTCACTCATGGGTGCAGCCTAGCGCGCAGGACCTTCGCGTGAGCGTCCTGTTCGCCTCGTTGAGGTCTAGCTGGTTGCGCCGAGAAGCGCCGTCTCACCAGAAGCCGCCGCGTAGGCGTCCACGGGGAGGCAGGCGCAGACCACATTGCGGTCGCCGTGGACGTTGTCAATGCGACGCACTGGCGGCCAGTACTTTCGCGCCTTTACCCATGGGAGCGGGAAGGCCCCCTGCTCGCGCGAATATGGACGCGCCCAGTCGCTTCGCAGCAGATCACTCGCCGTGTGCGGCGCGTTGCGCAACGCACTCTGCTCTACTGGCGTCTTCCCCGCGGCGATCTCACGAATCTCTGCGCGAATCTCGCGGAGCGCATCAACATAGCGATCGAGCTCCGCCTTCGATTCAGATTCCGTTGGCTCAAGCATCAGTGTTCCAGCCACCGGCCAACTCATGGTTGGCGCGTGGAATCCAAAGTCCATCAGTCGCTTCGCAATATCCTCTACCGTGACGCCACTCTCTTCGGTGATCGCGCGCACATCCAAGATGCACTCGTGCGCCACCGTTCCAGTGCGACCGGTGTAAAGAACTGGGAAGTCGCTGCGAAGTCTTGCCGCCATATAGTTCGCGTTGAGGATGGCGATCTCCGTTGCCGAACGGATCCCTTCTGCACCGAGTGCCGCAATGTACGCCCAACTGATCGGCAGGATGCTCGCGCTTCCGTACGGTGCCGACGAGACGCGTCCCGCCTCGCCGAGCGCACGACCCGGAAGGAGCGGCGCAAGGTGCTGCGCCACGCCGATCGGCCCCATCCCTGGCCCGCCACCACCATGGGGAATGGCGAAGGTCTTGTGCAAGTTGAGGTGACAGACATCAGCGCCGAATGCGCCCGGCTGCGAAAGGCCAACCTGCGCGTTCATGTTGGCGCCATCCATGTAGACCTGGCCGCCGGCCGCGTGCACCGCGTCGCAGATCTCGCGAATCGACTCTTCAAAGACGCCGTGCGTGCTCGGATACGTCACCATCAGCGCGCCGAGTGATGCGGCGTGTTCCGCGACCTTCGCCTTCAGGTCGCTCATGTCTACGTTGCCGTGATCGTCGCAACCAACAACCACCACGCGGAAGCCCGCCATTACGGCGCTCGCCGGATTTGTTCCGTGCGCGCTACTTGGAATCAAGCAGACGGTTCGCGATGTTTCGCCGCGCGAGCGGTGCCAGCGACGGATCGCGAGGAGTCCTGCGTACTCACCCTGCGAACCTGCGTTCGGTTGCAGGCTGACCGCCGCAAAGCCGGTGATCTCCGCAAGCCACGTCTCAAGGTCGCTTGTGAGCTGCGCATAGCCAGCGAGCCGTGCTGGATCGGAGAAGGGGTGCACGTTGGCAAACCCTGGATGTCCGATCGCCTCCATCTCGGTGGTGGCGTTCAGTTTCATGGTGCAACTGCCGAGTGGAATCATGGATCGTGTCAGGCTCACATCCTTCTCGGCGAGTCGGAAGATGTAGCGGAGCATCTCGCTCTCAGAGCGATGCAGCGTAAAGACCGGGTGCGTCAGGATCTCGTCGCTGCGTCGCAGCGCAGCGGGGAGCGAATCGACACCAGCGCCAGTCAGCGACCCTAACGCGCCGAGGGCCTTCAGGAGCGCCGCAACATCAGCGTCCGAAGTCAACTCATCGCACGCAACGCCAACTCCCGTGCTATCAATCCTGCGCAACTCGTAGCCGGCGCTCGCCGCAGCGGCAAGGAGCTGATCAGCGCGCGCGGCGCTGCCCGTCTCAACTGCAATCGCGTCGAAGAAGTGTTCGTGTCGAAGTGAGAGACCGCTGACGCTCTGCACACCTGCGGCGAGCGTTGCGGCGTGTGCGTGCACGCGTTCGGCGATTGCGCGCAGACCATCTGGGCCGTGCCAGGCGGCGTACATGCTGGCGATCACGGCGAGCAGCACCTGCGCGGTGCAGATGTTGGAGGTCGCCTTCTCGCGACGAATGTGTTGTTCACGTGTCTGCAGGGTGAGGCGGTAGGCGGGGTTCCCGTCTGCATCCACGGAGACGCCAACAAGTCGACCGGGAAGCGAGCGCTTGAAGGCGTCACGCGTAGCCATGAAGGCGGCGTGTGGGCCGCCGTTTCCCATCGGAACGCCGAATCGTTGACTGCTCCCGATCACCACGTCCGCCCCTTGTGCACCTGCGCTCTCCATGAGCACGGCGGCGAGTGGATCAGTAGCAACGATCACGAGCAGCTTCAACGCATGCGCCGCTTCAACATCTGCGCGAATTGAACGCGCCGCTCCGCTACTCCCTGGGTTTGAGATGAGCAGCGCGAACAGTCGCTCGCCGTCGCGCGGCGATGCGGCGCGCTGCAGCAACTCGGCAACTGGCGCAATCACGAGGGTGATGTCGAGCGGCTCAGCGCGCGTCTTCAGCACGTCAATTGTCTGCGGGTGCGTATCTGCATCAACGAGCACCAGGTTGCCGTCAGCAACGCTACTCACCGCATGCGCGAGCGTCACCGCCTCCGCGGCTGCAGTCCCTTCGTCAAGTAGTGACGCATTGGCGATCTCCAACCCAGTGAGATCGCAGATGGCGGTCTGGAAGTTGATCAGCGCCTCAAGTCGGCCCTGCGCGATCTCTGGCTGGTATGGCGTGTAGGCGGTGTACCAGGCCGGATTCTCCAGGATGTTGCGCTTGATGACTGGCGGCGTAATCGTGTTGTGATAGCCCGCGCCAATGAAGCTTTTTAGGGGCGTGTTGCGTGCTGCCATCTCACGCAGCGCTGCCGCGACCTCCGCCTCGGTTCGCGCAGCGGGAACGTTGAGTGGTTCGGCACGAAGGATGCTCTCTGGCACGGTGTCATGAATCAGCGCGCTGAGCGAGTCGCGTCCAATAACGCGCAGCATCTCGGTGGCGTCAGACGCGTCGGGGCCAATATGGCGATCAGCAAAGTTGTGTGTTCGCTGCGATCCGGACATGACGGCACCCCCTCGGTGCCCCGCTGTCCTTCTGCCTGAGAGCATCCCTGCGACGCAACAAGCGTTCGCAAGTTCCTCCGTCGGCGCGCTGCGCGGATCACTCCACTCAACGCTCTCCAGCGTCCCCATCCCCGCGCGGTCCATCTGCCTGAGAGGTTCCGGACCGTTGCT
>CAJARA010000152.1 GCA_903944295.1 uncultured Chloroflexota bacterium | reverse complement strand
GACATCGTGTCCGCGGCGTTCTTTGCCTCCGGCTTCTTAAAGGCGGCAACTCCGTCAGAGATCGCCTCCGTTCCAGTGAGCGCAACCGACCCATAAGCAAAAGCCTTCAGGAGGAGGAAGGGGAGGATCAGCTGCATGCCGTCGTGTGCCTCAACGACAACGCCCTGGCTCCAGTTCACCGCTGGATCGCCGAGCGCGATACGAATGAGACCAATGGTGATCACGGTGATTGCGCCACCAACAAAGAGGTAGGTAGGGATGGCGAAGAGCCGCCCTGATTCACGGAGGCCACGCAAGTTGGCAAGGACGAGCAGGAAGAGTGCGCCAAGTGCGAGTTCAACGCGAAGTGGCGCGAGCTCAGGGAGTGCCGAGGTGATCGCCGCAACTCCAGCGGCGGTGCTTACCGCAGCGGTGAGAACGTAATCAATGACCAGGCTCGATGCCGCTACAAGTGCAGGCGTCGTGCCAAGCGTGCTGGAGGCAACGGCGTAGGCGCCACCCCCCTTCGGGAAGCCGAAGCAGACTTGGCGGTAGCTGATGGCCACAACGCCAAGCAGGAGACCAACGGCGAGGGCGATGACGGGGCCGAAGGCGAGGTAGGAGGCGCCTGATGAGGCGAGGACGATGAGAATCTCCTCGCTCGCATAGGCGCTGGAGGAGATGGCGTCAGAAGAGAAGATTGGGAGGGCAAACTTCTTTGGGAGTCGCTCCTCACCCTCTTCTGCGTTTGAGAGCCGCCGCCCGAAGATGGCAGTTTTTGCGGCGAGCGTTGCGCGACCAAACTCGTTGACCGGCTCACTCCCCGCCTCAGAGGCTACAAGGTGATCTGGCTCCTCTTCAATGAACCACTCTTCCGCATCATGAAGCCCATCTGGTTTTTGCTTGCTGTTCGGCATGACGCGGAACCGCCCTCTGTTGCTTCAAGGGCCGGCGTTGAGGCCGGTCGGGGGTCGAGAGTGCCCTCTGACACTCGTCGCCTCACTTGTTCACTCATTCTATACCTGAGTTGCGCCCTCATCCACTCACGAGGACGAGGAGCGCACGATCAAGCCCAGGGCGCTCAACTCGTTCAACACGGATGGCGGATGCGCCAACAAGCGAGACCGCTGTGGAGAGCTCAGCCTCCCAACTCTCACTCTCACGCTTCCAGGCGAGCAGGTGTCCGTTAGCGGCGAGGAGGGGTCGTGCGAGTCGGATCAACTCCGCGAGCGGCGCAACTGCACGAGCAAGAACAAGGTCATAGCGCGTTGGGTTCCGTGAGGCGAGCTCCTCTGCACGCGCATTCAGCACCCGAAGCTGCGACGAGAGGCCACTTGCGGCCACGACACACTCCAGAAAGCGCGCCTTCTTCCCGGTCGCCTCAATCAAATCAAACGTTGTGTGTGGATGCGCAGGCACGATTCGCGCAGCAACCGGGATTCCAGGGAAGCCACCACCGGATCCAAGATCGGCAAGTGTGCCGCCGTGCGGGAGGAGACGCTCAATAAGTGGAACCGCAACTAACGCATCAAGCAGGTGTCGTTTCGCACGCTCCTCTGCACTTTCAATGCGCGTCAGGTTGATCGCAGGATTCCAAGCGTCCAGGAGCCGTAGGTGCGCGGTATGAAAGGCGCGTTCGCTCGGCGTCAGTGGCGGGAGTGATGCGGCGGCAAGGAGGAGATCAAGTTCGGCGAGCGTCTCGCGCTCGGTCGCTGGAAGTGCGGCGGGATCAGTTGGGAGCGGCTGTCGCTCGTTCAACCACGCTTCTCGCTCGGTCGCGCCGGCCGTCCCATGGAGCGGCGCACAACATCGAGCACCTCTTCAACGTACTTATCTGCATCGCCCTTCTCTACGGCGCTCTTCACGCAGCCGCGCACATGGTCTTCAAGGATGAGGAGGCCGAGCGCGTCAACCGCGGCGCGGAGTGCAGCGATCTGCTGAAGGATGTCAACGCAGTACTCTTCGTCGTCAACCATTCGGCTGATGCCGCGCACCTGCCCCTCAAGGCGGCGCAGACGATTCGTCAGCACCTTGCGGTCCTTGGTGTAGCTGTGTCCTGCGTGGGCATCCATACCCTGGGAGGGTATCCGATTCGCTTCCGATGCTACGATTCCGTCCCGATGGAGACTGCAGTTGCACCCCGACCCTTCGCCCACCGAAGCGAGGCGGAGTTTGCGCGAATCTTGGACTTCTACGGAGTCCGTTGGCAGTACGAAGCGACCACCTTTCCACTGTCACGCCGTGAGGATGGTCGCGTTGCATCAAGCTTCGCCCCCGACTTTTACCTCCCCGACCTTGACCTCTGGATTGAGTTGACCACGATGCGCCAGGCGCTGATGCGCCAGAAGCGGAAGAAGCTGCAGCGATTCGCAACCCTCTATCCTAAAATCCGCATCAAGCTGCTCGGTGCAAGCGACATCAGGCTCATGATGTGGAAGTACGGGCTGAGTGATCGCGAAGTGGTCGGCGCCGCCGGCTCCACGACACCGCCGCGCAGGCGTCGCGCAGTGAGAGGGGAGATCGCCGCATGAGCAACACAGGGAGTGCAAACCCACATGACGACATCGCGGAGATTCTTATTGACGAAGCGGCGATCAAGACACGCGTAGAGGAGCTTGGCGCAGAGATTGGCGCCGCATACACGGGGAGTGACTCGATCGTTCTGATCAGCGTCCTGAAAGGGGCGCTCGTCTTCGTGGCAGACCTGATGCGGGCGATCCCGCGCAACGTGTCCATTGATGTGATGGAGGTCTCTTCGTACGGCGGAGGGAACACGGAGTCGAGTGGCACGGTGCGCATCTTGAAAGATCTCTCTGGAACGATTGAAGGGCGCGATGTGCTGATCGTTGAAGACATCATCGACACTGGGCTGACGCTGAATTACTTGACCGGGTATCTCGGCGGAAAGAGTCCGCGATCAATCCGCATCGTGACGCTGCTCAACAAGCCGGCACGTCGCCTGGTTGACCTGAAGGTTGACTGGACCGGCTTTGAGATTCCAGACAAGTTTGTCGTTGGCTACGGCCTCGACTTCGGCGAGAAGTATCGGAACCTTCGTTACGTTGGCGTCTTGAAGCGCGAGCTCTACGCCTCAGCCATTGGAGAGGCGTAGCGCGTGCCGCCACGCCTCGGCAAGATTCAGTCGGGGGCTGGGAGCTTGCGGCAGCGCAGTAACGGGCGTCGCCTCAGCGCGGTGGGCGCAATTCTGATTGTGCTTGGCGCACTCCCCGCATGGTGGACGCTTGGGGGCGGCGCTGGGGGGCTCCCGGCCATTACTGGAAACGCTTTCGACTCCCCTGGCGCGCTCGGCTTCTTTGCAGCACTCGCGCTGCTTGCGATCCTGATTGCGCCCGACGCGGTTGGTGAACCACTCCGCTTCGATTGGTGGCCAGTGCATCTCGCCCTGATCTCACTCGCCGCACTCGGTTTCCTCCTTGCTGCCTACGGCGCAGCGGTGACGGCGACCGGTAGTGATCTTTCACTCTCAACCGTCTTCAGCCCAACACGCGCTCCTGGCCTCTGGATCACCCTGGTTGGTCTCGGGGCGTGGATCTCTGGGGTGGCACAGATCGTGGACGCTCGCGACGACCGCTAGCTCTCTCCGGGCTCATATCAAGACGTCGCCCCACGAGGGGCTCACGCTCAACTGGATCCCCCTCCCCGCGCCTCTGTTAGGGTGGTTAGGTGCAGCCGTGCGCTCCGACGCGCGGGCAGGTGCCCATCAGGCACCGCCCCGTCGTAGCAGCGCATGCCACAACAACTACTACGCAGACAGATAAGAGGTAGACACATCATGAGTCGTAACGTTGCAGTATTCGTTGACGTAGCAAACGTCTTTTACGCAGCAAAGGCAGCCGGAGTCGACATTGACTACGTGACACTGCTCAAGACCATCACCGCAAATCGCGACCTTGTTCGCGCCTATGCGTACACCGGACTCGATCCGGATAACGAGAATCAGAAGGCGTTCCATAACTTCTTGGATCGCAACAACTACAAGGTTGTCAGCAAGGATGTTCGCAAGTATGGCGACGGTCGCTTTAAGGCGAACCTTGACATTGAGCTTGTGGTTGACCTTGTGCGCCTTGCGCCAAAGCTTGACATTGCCGTTGTGATCTCCGGAGACGGAGACTTTGCACCAGCAATCCGCGCAGTCCAGGACATGGGCGTGCGCGTTGAAGTTGTCAGCTTCCGAGCGAACACGAGCAGCGACCTTGTGGACGTTGCCGACCAGTTTATTGAGATCACCTCAATCGCTAAGGTTGAGGCGGGCGGATCGCGCAGCGGCCGCCGAGTTGCCGCCGACGGCGACGAAGACCTCTCAATGACAGAGGTTCCAGATAAGCAGTCTGAAGCTCCAGCGCGACCACGACGCACCCCTGAGCCACGCGAAGAGCGTGGACGACCGCGACGCGGTGCAGTGGGGCGACCGGTTGCCGCACGAGGCCGCGGAGCAGCGGTGGTGCGCGTTGGAAACAGCGTGATTGATGCCGACTCCATTGAGACGATGTCACTCGATGATCTAGAGCCGAGCGATCTCGCACGACCAGCGCCAGGACAAGAGCATGACCATGCGGCGACCGGTGAGTTTGGCGATGCGCCACGCCGTCGACGCCGTCGTGGCGGACGCGGTCGACGCGGACGAGGCGAAGGGTTTACCGACGCACCAGCCGGTGACGGTGTGCGCGGTGAGGCACCGGTTCGCGGTTCGTCGTATGACGGACCAATCGAGACGATGTCACTTTCCGATCTTGATGGCGACGCACCTCGCGGCGTTCCGGAGTACCTGCTCGCCGAGCGACGTGGTGCCGGACGCGTACAGCCATCTGGTGCCTCACGACGCGCGCTCGGCTCGGGGCCGTCGCGCATTGCAGACGAAGTTGCGCGCTCGCAGCGTGACGGTTCGAGTCGCTCCAACATGTCTGGCGGCATGGACACCGAGTCCGTTCCGTCCGATGTTGCCGCACTCCTCCGCTCACAGCTCGAGGCGACCGGCCGATCTGCAGAGAGCGCACCAGCCCTCAGTGGTAAGGACGCACCGGTGAGTGGCCGTGGACGCGGTCGCGCGGCGGCAAAGCCTGCTGCGGCAAAGCCTGCCGCAAAGAAGCCTGCTGCGGCAAAGCCTGCCGCCAAGAAGCCAGCCGCCAAGGTGGCACTGGTGAAGAAGGCGGCCGCCCGACCAAAGAGCAAGAGGTAAGAGGCGACCAAGATGGCGAAGGCGGTGAGCACGCCGGCCAAGCGTTCCGCCGCCACCTCGCGCCCTCTCGTCAGCGCCCGCCCACCGGCGAGCTTTAAGACGCGCGGTCACGATGAAGCGAGCGCGCGCCTTGCAACGATCCTCGCCGACTCTCCGCCGCACGCGTTGCTCATTGTTGGGCCACGTGGTGCCGGCGCTGGGACGCTGGCGCGTGACGCCGTTGCCACACTCCTCTGCACCGCCCCAGTTGAGGGCGGCGCATGTGGCGCATGCCGCTCCTGCAGGCTCGTTGCATCAGGGAGTCACGCTGACCTTGCACTGATCACGCCAACGGGCGCAGCAGACGAGATCGGCATCACGCCAATTCGTGAACTCGAGCAGAGCCTCGCCCTCCTCCCCGTTGAGGGTGGCCGTCGCATCGCCCTCATCGAGCGCGCCGATCGCATGAGTGAGGCGGCGCAGAATGCACTTCTCAAGACGCTCGAAGAGCCCCCGCCGCGCACACACATCATCCTCTCGGCGGCAGAGGACTCCTCGCTCATGCCAACGATCCGTAGCCGCTGCGCCTCAGTGCGTCTCGGCCTTCCGGAGAGTGCAGCGGCGAGCGAGCTCCTCGCCACGCAGCTCGGTCTTGACGCCGCAACCGCAACGCGGCTGCTCCGCATGGCGGGCGGTCGCCCCGGACCACTCCTTGAAGCTGGCGTCACCGGTGATGCTGCACGCGCACATGCGCAACTTCGCCGTCAGCTCCTCGACTTTGTTGGCGTTGCGCCGCATGCACGGCTGCGTCAGATTCCCGCGCTGATCGGCGACGCGAGCGCCATCCTCGCCGCAGGCGTTGACACACAGGAGGGCGATGCAACATCTGCAGACGGTGAACCTGATGCGCAAGATGGCGAGCCTGATGATGTTGCAGAAGCAGAACCGAAGAAGAAGACTGCGGCGAAGCGGAGTGGCGCAAAGCCAACACCGGCTGAACGACGTGCCGCCGCCGCTGCGCTGCTGCGACTCTGGCGCGGTGTTGCGCGCGACCTCGCACTTGTTGCCGCTGGCGCTACAGAATCAATCGGCTTTCCAGAAGATCTGCACGAGCTCACCCCAGTTGCAGCACGTTGTGAAGCAACGGTCTGGCGTGATGCGCTGATCAGTATCGATCGCGCGCTCACCGCGGTGCGCCGCAACGGAAATCCAGAACTGCTTCTTGATGCGATTGCGCTGCGCTGGCCTCGCGCATGAGCGCGCTCAACGCACAGGTTGAAACGTTCACACGCCTAACAACACTCGGTGAAACGGTTACCGAAGCGCTCGACTACACACAGGTCATTAGCGCGTCAGGTGCAACCGAGATTGAGCGCACCGTTGCAGCAATTGGCGCACGCGAGCTGCCAGCACCAGTATCCGGAGCGCTTGATGCGCTCACCGCGGCTGCTGAGCGTGTCATTAGCGCAAACGATCCGCATCGCGCAATCGACTGGATCGGGATCTATCCGCGTCTCCTCACCACACTCCTAGTGGCAGCACTTAATCCGAAGGCGCTCCCTGCAGAGTCGCAGGCAGCTGGTAGCGCCGCGGGGAGTGGGAGTGCGGCGCGACTCCCAGGCGGCATCTCATTTACCGACGCACCTCGCGACGGGCGCGCCGTTGTCTATTCGGGTATTCAGGCGGATCCAATCTTGAAGCCACTCGCGCAGGCGATCGCCGCCGCGGCGCCACCCGATCGACTCTTTGCGCGCGCGTTGATGGGTGACCCGGAACCAGACGCCGCAACCGCCGCCGCCTACTTTGGACTTCTCCCAACGCATCGTGCGCCGAACGACGCGCTCGTCGTAGGGGCACTTGCGATCGGTGGGAAGGCGGCGCAGTCGAACGCGCAGTACCGCGGTGCAATCGTTGAGGCAACCACCGCCGAGCTACTCAAGCGCCGCGTCGCACTATCGCGCGAACCTGAGCGAATGGTGCGCCGTGAACGCCGCTTCGCTGTTGACGGCGCCTCAGCCGACCCACATCCATTTGATGTGACCGTAGAGACTGGCCCAGTGCCAGAGCTCTGGGACTGTAAGTGGGGGGCACGCGGTATTGACGACAGCCTCCTCGCCGAACTCGAAGATGCGCGGATTCGAGCGGCGGGCGTTGGTGTTCGGATT
>CAJARA010000151.1 GCA_903944295.1 uncultured Chloroflexota bacterium | reverse complement strand
CTCGCTCTCCCATGATGCGAGCAAGCTCGGTCGCCCAACCGGCTTCCGCGTGCCCGTCCGTGGCGTCACCTTGGCGGCAGGGGCCGGCTTTATCACCGCGATCTGCGGCGATATGCGCCTGATGCCAGGCCTCAACAAGGCGCCTGGCGGCGAGCGAATCGACCTCGACCTGACCCGTGGCGGGGAGATCGTCGGCCTCTTCTAGGCCTCTTTTTGTGCTCCGCTGAGCACGGCTGGAACCCCCGCCACACTTGGGGCGTTATAGGCTTGAAGGGCTCTCTTGAGCCTAATAGTTAAGGAGTGAACGAATGAACACACGAAGCGCCCTGATGACGCGGCTCGGAGTCCCTGCAGTCGTAGGTGCCGTCCTTGCCCTTGCTCTCGCCCTGATCTCCGGATTCGGAGTCGCTGGCGGATCAAGCAGCTTGGATGGAGGAGTTGACTCGTACTACCCAGATGGGAAAGAGAGCGGCGTGAGGGGCGTAGCTCCTGAGCTTGGCGACACAGTTTCTTCGAATCAGGGAGATGGCACGAGCGACATAGTCCGCTACGGCAGCCTCTCGCTTGAAGTCAACGACGTCGATGACGCGCTGGGGCGCGTCACAACGATCATTGAGAGCGCGGGCGGGTACATCTCTTCAAGTTCGCGCTCAGGCGAAGGGGAGTACCTCTACCTGAGCGTAACCCTCCGTGTCCCTGCCGCAGAGTTCAGCGCCGTCATGGCATCGCTGCGCAGTGAAGGTGAAGTTCTCTATGAAGACATCTACAGCTACGAAGTCACCATGCAGGTGCTTGATCTTGAGGCGCGACTAGAGAACCTTCGCGCAAGCGAGAGTGCATTCCTTAAGCTGCTTGATCGCGCCCAGACGGTTGCGGATGTCGTGGCCGTGCAGTCGGAGCTGAGCCGCATCCAGGGCGACATTGAATCCTTTGAAGCACAGCTCAGCGGCGTGAAGGATCAGGTTGAGATGGCGAGCGTTATGCTTTCGCTCTCGCTTCCGGTCTCTCCTATCAATGCTGCATCAGGCGACTTTGATCTTGGTTACGAGATCAGCAACGCACTCGCAAATTTGATCAACGTTGGGCGAGCGGTGTTTACCGCAGCGATCAACATCGTGGTGATCGGAATCCCGATCGCCGTGATCGGCGCCCTTTTCGGCTCACTGATTGGGCGAGTGCTGAACACAGTCGCCGCTTGGGTCAATAAGTCACTGAACCGTTCAGGCAAGGGTACGCGTCGAGCGGCCCGCCGCTAAGTCGTCGCTACTGAACGCGAAGCGCCGCTGGGGCTAGATGGCTCCGGCGGCGATCGCGATTACGGCAACGGTAAGTAGGCCAATCGCCACACCGACCGCGCCTGCAAGCCAGGCGCGCAGGTTCAGCGGACCGAGTTTCTCGCTCTCATCTGACGCGTGGTCTCCCATGCCGTCTAGTATCCCAGACGATGAGGATTGACATCGGCGACGGGTTTGAGCTGATCGGCGTGGAGAGCGCCGAGGAGCTGCTGCTCGCCCCGCCATGCACCCGCGACGATGCAGATCACGCAACCTGCACCTGGTGGGAAGACGCCGACAAGGGGAGCAAGGCGGCGCGTGTTGATGCAGCCACCGCGACTCCTGCACAACGCGCTAGCGCGCCAGCAGGCGGCAAGGCGGCGCTCGCCGCCTTTCTCGGTGCCGAAGTGAGCGAAGCGCCAGCCTTCAATCCGCTTGCGCCGAAAGCGCCAACACGCGAAGAGGCACTACGCGACGCCGCTGCAGCGCCGGGTCAGCCAACAAAGCTGCGCCTCCTCACGCGACAGCTTCCAATCAGCGGACCGATGGGCTGGATCCTTCTCGCCAAGGGCGAGCCGGTCGCCTACTGCCAGGCCGGTCCACTCTCGGCATTTCCTCGCGCGCAACGACTCCGTGATCGCTACCCCGACCTTCCCTCTACGCCGCCACCCGCAGTGGTCACCTGTATCTCGGTGATCCCTGCAGCACGCGGAAGCGCACTCGGAAGCGCACTCGTTGAAGGGGTGCTCACGCGACTCAGCACCGCAGGGTTCGCCGCGGTGGAGGCGTATCCAGAAGAGCCAGCGACCGCGGCGGCACTTGATGCAGACGCCACCTCCTCCGCAACGCAGCGCTTCTGGGAGCGGCTGAACTTCTCCGTTGCCGCCACAGGACCCGATGGACGTTGGCCGGTGATGCGCCGCGTGCTCGATTGAGCGGCGCGCTGGGCGCCGTCCCCCTCCCGCCGTACGAGATCGTTGCGAACGTCAGCGAGGGGCGTGATCCGGCGATCCTTGCCGCATTCACGGCGGTCGTTGCCGGGTCACCCGGCGTGCGCCTCCTTGATGTGCACCACGACGCTGATCACGACCGCAGCGTCTACACCTATGTTGGCGACGGCGAGGCTCTCTCCCTCGCCACGCGTGCGCTCGCGCGGCTTGCCGTAGCGACCATCGATCTCACCTCAACGAAGAAGAGTGGCGCTAGCCGCGGCGTGCATCCCAGGATTGGGGCAATTGACGTCGTTCCAGTCGTACCGCTCGGACCAGACGGGAGTGAGCGCGGCGCAATTGTGATCGCTCGAGCACTTGCCCGCGCACTTGCCGCAGACCTCAACCTCTCCGTGCATCTCTACGGTGCCGCCGCGCGTTCCGCTGCACGAGCAGCGCTGCCAGATATTCGACGAGGCGGTTTTG
>CAJARA010000150.1 GCA_903944295.1 uncultured Chloroflexota bacterium | reverse complement strand
GGCTCGGGGAAGAAGTTCAAGAAGTGTCACGGCGCGTAGCCCTGCTACGATCGCGAGCGTGAAGCAGCAAGACCCCGTCGTCGCCTTCGGGCGACCGAGTGAGCGTTCCCAGTGAGCGTCGACGCCGCTGGCCTACGCGACCTACTCGGTCGGATCGAAGCCACGTCGGGGGGGCTTTGACCCTGTAACAAAGGCGGCGCGGCTCGCCACCATTGAGTCGCAGATGCTCGCCCCAGGCTTCTGGGATGACCAGCGGGTCGCCCGGCGCCTTGCCCGCGAGGCAGAAGGCCTCCGTGAAGAGCTCACCCTCTGGCAGGAACTCACTAAATCGGCGCGCGACCTTGGCGAGCTCTTCGAGCTTGCAAGCTCCGAGAGTGACGAAGCGCTCCTCGCCGAAGTTGAGGTGCGCACGGCGGAGCTTGAAGTTAACTTCCAGAAGGCGCGCACCTCGCTCCTCTTTGCTGGCGAATATGCCGATGCGGATGCGATCGTCACCATTCAGGCTGGCGCTGGTGGAACTGAGGCGTGTGACTGGACCGCAATGTTGCTGCGCGCCTACATGCGCTGGGCAGAGCGACACGGGTTTACTAGTGAAATCGTTGACTTCACTGAAGGTGAAGGTGCTGGGTACCGGAGTGTGGCGCTTGAGATTCACGGGCGGAATGCCTTTGGTTGGCTACGCGCGGAGCGAGGTGTGCACCGCATGGTGCGCATCTCGCCGTTTGATGGACAGAAACGACGACAAACAACCTTTGCAATGTTTGAAGTGATCCCTGAAGTTGAGGATGATCAAGAGGTGACGCTCAATTGGGATGAGATTCGTGTTGACACGTATCGCGCAAGTGGCGCTGGTGGTCAGCACGTCAATAAGACAGAGTCTGCTGTTCGACTTACACATATCCCAACGAACAGCGTTGTCTCAAGCCAGAACCAACGTTCACAGATGCAGAACCGAGAAACGGCGGAGAAGATGTTGCGCGGCAAGCTCATTGAGCTAAAGATTCGTGCGCGCGAAGATGAGTTAGCGCGAGTGCGCGGGGAGACGGTAGTTGCCGGTTGGGGGAACCAGATTCGGAGCTACGTCTTCCATCCATATCAGATGGTGAAGGACCATCGATCGGGTGTGCAGACGTCAGACACCACAGGGGTGATGGATGGAGACTTTGACCCGTTCATCTTGGCTGAACTTGAACGCCTCGCGATCGGCGCGCCAATCACAGCAAGCGGGCCTGATGATGAGTAACCTTGCCGATATGACAAATGTAAAAGAAGGGGAAACGCCAGTCGTCTCGCTGAGCAACGTGAGCGTGCGATACCCGAGCGGGCATGTTGCGCTTGCTGGCGTTAGCTTGACACTCAACCGTGGTGAGTTCGCCTTCCTGGTTGGACCTTCAGGTGCGGGAAAATCATCGCTCGTTGGCCTCCTTGTGCGCGACGTGCTCCCCTTCGCCGGAGAGGTTCACGTAGCCGGCTACTCCGTTCACGACCTTCCAGCGAGTGAGGTGCCGTATCTACGCCGACGTGTTGGCGTGGTCTTCCAGGACTTCCGCCTCCTACAGCGACGTACCGTGCGCGAGAACACCGCGTTCGCACTGGAGGTCACTGGTGCCCCAGTAGAAGAGATTGAGGTGGCGGTTGAGCGCGCGCTGCGCATCGTTGGCCTTGGCAAGCTCGCCGATCGCTACCCAGACGCCCTCTCTGGCGGTGAACAACAGCGCGCGGCGATCGCCCGCGCCATCGTTGGTAACCCTGAGCTCCTCATCGCCGACGAACCAACGGGAAACCTTGACCCGTTGATCAGCTGGGAGATCATGGAGCTGCTCGGGCAGATCAATCAGCTCGGCGTCACCGTCCTCGTTGCAACGCACGACTCTGACATTGTCACCACGCTGCGTAAGCGTGTGCTTGGTCTTGAGGGTGGTCGCCTGATTCGCGATGAACAGCGCGGCACTTATCATCGAGTCGGCTAAGAGAAAGAGAAGATGGGGGCTGTGAGGGAGAGATGAGTCGAGCACAGAACACTCGCCTGCTGAAGTTAAGCGCATCCGCCGCGATGAACGGCCTTGCGCGCAACCGTCTTGCAACGATCGCCGCCACCATGACCATGACGCTGATGCTCCTGGTACTCGCCTCAGTCCTTGTCATTCGCGCAGGCCTTGACGCCGCGTTGAGCTACGCCGACTCCAAGGTTGAGGTGGTCGCCTACCTCAAGGTGGGGGCTTCGGACGCTCGTGCGGCGGAACTTCGTGCGGAGATCCTGAAGGTTGATGGGGTGCGTGATGCAACCTACGTGAGCGCCGATGAGGCGCTTGCCGCCTTCCGCGAGCGCCTCAAGGAGCGCGGTGAGCCTGATCTCACCGGAGAACTTGACGGGAACCCACTGCCGCCAAGCTTCGAGATCTCACTCGATGACCCTGGTCAGACCGCGAGCGTTGCAGACAGCTTGTCAAAGCTCCCCTCCGCCGCACTCTTCGCGAGGATCGTTGATGGTCGCGCACTCGCTGAATCACTCGCGAGCGTCACCTCTGCACTTCGAATCGTTGGTCTGATCGTGGTGATCGGCTTCTCGCTCGCGGTGCTCGCCGTTGTTGTGAACGCCATTCGGCTGGCGGTGATGGCGCGCAGCGATGAGATCGCCATCATGCGCCTCGTTGGCGCAACCTCAACGTGGGTGCGTCTCCCCTTCATTCTTGAGGGGCTCGTGATTGGCGGGATTGGCGCGCTGATTACCCTCTTCATCTTTGGCATTCTCGGAGCTGGTGTGAGTGCGCTGATGCTGAACCTCTTCCGCGTTCTCCCCGTTGAAACGTCGGCGATCCTCGCCGGTCAAGTTGCGATCTCCGTCCTCCTTGCTGGGTTCGGACTCGGCGCCCTCGGCGCGCTACTCTCT
>CAJARA010000149.1 GCA_903944295.1 uncultured Chloroflexota bacterium | reverse complement strand
GCTGCCGCACTGCGCAAGGTTGCAGAAGCGATGCCAGAGCGACCAGAGTGGCTCGACCTTGCGATTGGCGCCGAAGAGGCAATCCTTCGCGTCTTTGAAGAGATGAAGCCCGGTCGCGCGATGAAGACCAACGTGGAGTTCTACGCTGCTGCAGTGCTGCAGGGTGTTGGGCTTGCGCCAGATCTCTTCCCTGCAACGTTTGGCCTTGCGCGCATCGCCGGCTGGTCGGCGCACGCAATTGAACAGGCTGGCGTTGACAAGATCATTCGACCAGATGCGAAGTACGTTGGCCCAGCGGAGCGTCACCTCCCAAGCTGAGCTTGGTGTTTCCCGCGCCGCGGTGGCGCGCTACTTCTCTCCGCGCAACGCCTTTGCCATCTGCTCACCGTGATCCAACGGATGCTTCGAATATCCCGTAAGCCAGTCTGCAATCGTGAACCTGCCGCGTTCTGTGTGCTCGCCATAGCGCGCAAGATCTTCGTCTTCAAGGTGCTGCAATACGGCGAGTGAGCCAGCTCGCACCGCCGCGAACACTGCTAGCGGAGTTTCAATTGGATCGCGTTCGTATCCGAGTGCAGGGTGTGCGGCCCAGAGACCTTCGTCATACCCCTGAATAATTGAGCCGAGCGGCTCAGCCACAAGGCGTCGTAGCCGCGCGTATGACTGCGCCTCACTGTCCGCCAGATGGTGAATCACTTGCCGTGGCGACCACCCTTCCGGGTGCTTCAGGTCGAGTGTCGCTGGATCAAGCGCGGCAGCCTGCTCAAGAAAGGCGCGGGTTGCAGACTCGTACGCCGCGACGCGTGACGCGTTCAGCTTCACTTCCCTGCCACCCAGTTAATCATGTTCGCCATGAGCGGGGCGAAGCCCTCCCACTTCACGAACGGCTCAGGGCACCAGTGCGGTCCAATGTCTGACGTCCAGACGAGCGTTCGCCCCTTACCAACCTGAGATGCGGCAATCAGCGGATCGCCGTTTACTGACGCGATCAGCGTTGCGCCAGGCTTCAGCTGCACGCGGTTGTAGCCGAGCAGCGCAGGCATCGTTGTAGAAACGCCTGCGAGCACCGCATGCTTCGCGTCAATGATCTGCGGCACCGCCCCTTCAGGTGTTTCAGCGCGATCATCGTGCGTGAAGCAGGTCACGGGGAGCACCTCTTCAACTGCGGTGCCAGCGAAGCGTGCCTTCGCCTCAAAGCCCTGGAAGCTGAGGTAGCCGCCCGCCATGATCAGTGCGCCGCCGCCCTTCACCCACTCGGCGAGAAGCGTCAGTCGGTTCGGCATCGACTTCCCCTGGAGCCACGTCTCGGTTGGCAGGAGGAAGGAGTTGGTTCCAATGTCGGAGAGGACGATCACGTCGTACGCGTCGAGTCCCTCTTTTGTGAAGGGAAACTTTGCGGGCACGTCGTGTGCGTAGAGCTGCTCAACCTCAATGCCTTTGCTTCGGAGCGCTGCGTTGTACCAGTCGGCGCCCGAGTGAAAGGTGACCGAGGTGAAGGAGTCGAACCCCTTGTAGTGCGTTGCCTCTGAGACCCATGATTCACCAACGAGTAGGACCTTCATCGCTCCCCCTTCTGCGCTTAACGCGCCTCTTCAAATAGCCGACGCGGATTATCCGTCATCAGCTCGAGTGACCGTTCAATCGATACTCCGTGCCGAGCGAGGCGCGGGAGGAAGAACTCAACGATGTGTCCGTATCCCGGGCCTCCGTACGTTCGGAGGAGGCTCTTCAGGAAGATATC
>CAJARA010000148.1 GCA_903944295.1 uncultured Chloroflexota bacterium | reverse complement strand
GTCTTCGTCTACCAGGAGGACATCATGGCGGCGGCGTCGGCGCTCGGCGGCTTCTCTGGGCCGAAAGCCGACACGCTCGGCTACGCGGTGCGAAAGAAGAAGGAGGACGTGCTGGCTGGACTAAAGCAGGAGTTCATTACCAGCGCCGCAGAGCGTGGCGTGGCCCGAAGCGTGATCGAGCAGGTCTTCCAAGCGTTCGAGCCATTTGCCAACTACGGCTTTAACAAGGCACACGCCACCTGCTACGGAATGATCGCCTATCAGACCGCCTACCTGAAGGCGAACTACACCGTGGAGTACATGACGAGCGTGCTCAACGCCTTCCGCAACAAGGAGGACAAGGTGGCGAGCGCGATCGCTGAGTGCCGTCGCCTCGGCATTGAGATCCTTCCGCCAGACGTTGAGCGCTCGCAGCTCGACTTTGAACCAGAGGGGGGCGCGATCCGCTTCGGTCTCCTCGCGATCAAGAATGTTGGTGCTGGTGCGGTGGAGTCAATCGTCAACGCGCGCACAGCGGGCGGTGGTTTTAGCAGCCTCCAAGACCTCTGTGAGCGCATCGATTTGCGACTCGCCAACAAGCGCGTCTTTGAGGCGCTCGCAAAGGTTGGTGCGCTGCAGAAGTTCGGCCATCCAGCACAGCTCCTCCTTGCGCTGGACGATGCGCTCTCCGCCGGAGCCAGCGTGCAACGCGAGCGAGCTGCGGGCCAGGTCTCGCTGTTTGACTCATCCCCAGGACTCGCATCAACCGTTGCGGTGAAACTTCCGAGCGCCGTTGAGGCGCCAACGCGCGAGCGACTCCGCTGGGAGCGAGAGCTGCTCGGCGTGTATCTCTCCGATCATCCGATGAATGCGCTTGCACCAGTTCTTGCGCCGTACGTCAGCGGGTTCGTTGGAGAGTTTGGTGAGGATGCACCGAGCGAAGAGCGGGTCGTGCTGGGTGCGATCGTCACGAACGTTCGGACGCTCGTCACGAAAGCGGGGGCGGCGATGGGGATTCTCACCGTTGAGGATCTAACAGGGAGCATTGAGGTGGTCGCCTTCCCGAAGACCTGGGAGGCGACACGCACCGCCTGGGTTGAGGGTGAGGCGCTCCTTGTTGCTGGCCGCGCAGAACTTCGCGGTGAGACGTGGTCGATCATCTGCGAGGCGGTCCTCCCGTGGGAGGAGGCGCAGCGACTGACGCCAGAGGGGATCGCGGCGTACCTTGCAACGAGCAGCAGCGGCCCGCGACGCTACCCTTCACGTAGTGCCGCGCCAGCTGGCGCGCTACCGCGCGGCCTCGTTCCTGAGGAGCGCGAAGGAGAGGTCGCCCCACCGCTCGCCGTTGTTCCACAAGCGGAGGCTTCGGCCGATCCTGTTGAAGCACCGCCCGGCGCCGCGCTGCACATTCGATTCACCGCTGGTCAATCAGTAGAGGAGACGATTCGTGCCATGGAGGTGGTGAAGTCGGAACTCCGTGCGCGACCGGGTGGGACGAAGGTGGTCGTCTACATCCCGCAGGCGGGAGGAGCGCAGCAGTTGCCGATGGAGATCCGCACCGGTGTTGCGTGGGATCCGAGCTTCCCCGCGGCGATTCGTGGTCGTGTTGGCGCTGCGGCGGTTCGCTTCGACCTGCTGACTGAAGGGGAGTCACTTCCAGCCGCGTAGGGCGGTCGAATAGGGCAGACTTTTCAGAAACGCGGCAGAATGCCCCCATGGCACTTCGCACGTACGCCTCCGTCCTCCTCCGGCAGTCCGCCCCTGAAGGCGTTGATTGGCGCACGATGCCAGTTCTTGCTCGTGCACTTCTTCTCGCCCGCGCCTCCGTGCTGCCGCTCACCATTGTTGGTGCAGGGCAGGGACTCCTCTACGCCTGGTGGCGCGGCACGATCAGCGACACCGCCACTGGCGTAAGCGGCCTCCTCCTCGGACTCGCCGCCTTCCTCGGCGCAAACCTTGCACATGCGGCGAACAACCTTGCGAACGACTGGCGCGACTACAAGGACGGGCTCGACCGGCCCGGCTATCCACGCGCCGACTACTCGCCACATCCGATCGCCTCTGGTGCAATGTCGAGTCGGACACTTCTTACGGTCATCGCGATCCTTACCGGCCTCGGGGCACTGCTCGGCGGATTCACGATGGTGATGCGTGCCGACCTGATGCTTGGGCTCTTCGCAGTTGCTGGCCTGATCCTTTCGTGGGGTTACACCGATCCGCCGCTCCGCCTGAAGCGTCGCGGCCTCGGTGAGCTCTCCGTCCTCCTTGTATGGGGTCCACTCATGGGTGGCGGGACGTACCTCGCCGCGACCGGAACGATTGATGGCACCGCACTCCTTGCGACACTCCCGTGGGGGATGATCGCGACGGCAGTTCTCTTTGGTAAGCATCTCGACAAGATTGAAGCCGACGGTTCGCGAGGTGTTCGCACCTTTGTTGTTCGGATTGGCGAGCAGCGGGCACGCACCGGAACGTTGGCACTCCTCAGCGGTGGGTACATCTGCGTCGCACTCTTCGGCGCACTCGGCATCTTCCCCTGGATCGTTGCGCCACTCGCCGGACTCGGTGCACTCTCAGCGCGGGCTGCGCTAAAGATCGTTGCCGCTCCGCGACCTGCTGCGCCGCCACCAGGCTATCCGCTCTGGCCGCTCTGGCATGTTGGCGCCGCATTCCTTGCGGGACGCCCAGCGATGGGGGCACTCTTTGTCGGGTTGATTCTGGGGACGCTGCTCGGCATCTAGCCGAGCGCGACGCTACTTCCCCTTCGCCTCAGGCCGCGCAACGCGCGCGGGCGGGACACTCAGTGCGGTGATCTTTGCGATCTCAACCTCAATCGCCGCAACGCGTGCCGCAGCTACGCGCCACTCTGCAGAACCCGGCGTTAAGGCTGCGCGATCGGCGCGCGCTTGGTCATGCTCACGCATCAGCGCCGCGCGATCTGGTCGTGGTGTTGCGCCCTCGTTGCTCAACTGAACCCCCTTTTGGTGCCGAAGGTGGGAGTCGAACCCACATGACCTTTCGGTCGGCCGATTTTAAGTCGGATGCGTCTGCCGTTCCGCCACTCCGGCCACGCCATCGTAGCCTGAGTCGAGAGTTGGTACCGAAGGTGGGAGTCGAACCCACATGACCTTTCAGTCGACCGATTTTGAGTCGGTTGCGTCTGCCATTCCGCCACTTCGGCGCCCCCTGATCCTAGCGGTGCGGCATAGTTAGGGGGATGGATGAGGGGTTGACGAAGGGAGCAGGCGAGTCTCAGGAGCGGTTGCGCCTGCTTGCGGCGGCACGTCTCGGCGACAGTGGGGCCTTCCGTGCGCTCTTCACCCCAGATCTGGACCTCGCCTGGAGGATGGCGCTCCGCATCACTGGCGAACCAGCGGGGGCCGACGACGCGCTCCAGGAGGGGCTCATCTCTGCGTACCGCGCACTCGACCGTGTTGAGCCGCGCAACCTGCGTGGCTGGTTCGTTCGGATCGTCCAGAACGCCGCCCGCGATGCCCTGCGCCGTGAGCGGCGACGTCCAACCCTCCCGATTCGTAGCGGTGAAGGATCCGACGGCTCGGATGAACGTGGCACTGTGGCCGAGCCCCAGGCTGGTGCGGCGAGCGATCCGGTCCTTGCGGCGGAGCGAGGGGAGCTGGCGGGGGAACTCGCCGCAGCACTTGAGCAGATCCCTGAGGAGCGGCGCACCGCAATTCTTCTCTACGACGTGGATGGCTACGACTACGCCGAGATCGCCGAGATCACGGGCTGCTCGGTTGGGACGGTGAAGAGCCGCATCAGCCGCGGGAGGGAGGAGCTCCGGCGCCTCCTCGCCGGCCTCCGTCCGGGAACCAACCCGGGGGACCAGGCGTTGAGGGGGCGAGATGATTAACGACCGCCGTCCCCCTGCAGCAGCGCACGCCGATGCGTATCGGGCGAGCGAACCGACTCGACAGCGGGATCCGTTCGCCGCCCCCACGCTGCAGGTTGCGCTTGCCAGCGAGACGGAGCGACGGGCGAGGCGTCAGGAGTCCGGTCGCCTTGGGCAGTTTGTTCGCCTCTTCATCAACGCACCGCGCGCAGGACTAGCGAGTGCTGCGCTCTCTCTCGCCATCTTGCTCGTCGCCCTCCCAACTGGTGGCGGGCTCCGTTTGGGTGACGGTGGGGAGTCGGCACTCCAGGCGCCGCTGAGCGTTGCGTCAACACCAGCAGCGGGAGCGGCATCGCCGGAGGGGTCCACAGTGGCGCCGAGGGCAGATGAGAAGGCGGCTGACTCCTTTGAGGCGACAGAACCCTATAGCGAAGACGGGGAACTCCCTTGGCTCACGATCGTTGGCGGCGCCGGCCTTCTCTTCAGCCTCCTACTGATTGAGCGAACTCGCCGCCGTCGCCACGCCTAACCCGCTGCGCGCCGAACTGCGCGCCGAACTGCGCGCCACCGCGCCACCTGCACCACGCTCCTCCTGCGCTACGCTCCGATCGTGCAACCGAAACGCCTCCTCCTCGTTGATGCGTATGGGCTGATCTATCGCGCCTTTCATGCGATCCCGCCCCTGACGAACAGTCGGGGCCTCCTCACAAATGCCGCGTTCGGATTCACCAGCATCCTCCTTCGTGCGATTGCAGACGCGCACCCAGAGCGGGCGATCGTCGCCTTTGATGCGCCAGGGGCTACGCACCGACACGAGCGATTCCCTGCATATAAGGCGCAACGACCCTCAATGCCAGATGAGCTGCGCTCGCAGGTGCCACTCGTGCGTGACCTGGTTGCGGCGCTCGGCCTTCCGTTGCTTGAGGCGCCAGGCTATGAGGCGGACGATGTCATCGGAACGATTGCTGAGCAGGCGCGACGTGAGGGCTGGGAGGTGCTCATTGTCTCTGGAGACCTCGACATGTTGCAGCTCGTTGGCCCAAACGTCTCACTCCTCCATACGGCAAAGGGTGGCGCCGATGCGATGGTTACCTATGACCCCGGGAAGATCTTTGAGCGGTACGGCCTCACCCCAGAGCAGATCGTTGACTTCAAGTCGTTGAAGGGGGATAGCTCAGACAATATTCCTGGAGTCCCAGGTGTTGGAGAGAAGACGGCGGCTAAACTAATCGCAGCATTCGGCTCGCTGACAGGACTCTATGAGCGGCTCGATGAGGTTGAGCCGGTGCGGATTCGCGAACTGCTGCGTGCTAATCGCGACGCCGCCTTTGCCGGCCAGGGGCTGATGACGATTGATCGCGATGCTCCGCTGCAGCTACCAGACGAAGGTGGCGTGATCGGTCGCTACGACCGTGAGCTTGCTCTTGCACTGCTTCGCGAACTTGAATTCCGCGCACTGATCGGCCGGCTTCCACCACTCGAAGGAGAGGATCGTGAAGCGGCGGCGCAGGCGATTGCGACGGCAACTGCGGGTGCAGCGCTGCGCGGAACAAAAGAGCGTGTGGCACCGGTGACCGCTGCGCCGCGAACGGCGGGGGGCGACGAGCTGCAGCTCGGCTTCAACTTCAACTCGGTGAGCGAGGGGAATAGCGCGGCGGGGCGTGCAGCGCCAACCGCTGCATCAGCCCCCTCATCAACTGGCGAGGCTGAGGTTGCACTCAGCACGCAGATCGAGGCGCTGAAGCGTGGCGATCTCGCCGCCGCAGGGGCACTGCATCTCAACAGCGTGAGCGAGGCAGAGCAACGCTTCAGCACACTTTTAACTAACGGAGTCCTTTCACTCGGGGGGTACGGTGTCGATCGGCGCGGTCCGCGCGGACCGATCGCACTCGCGATTGCCGATGAGCGTGGCGCACTCCTCGTTGCTGAAGACCCAAGCGTTGTGCATCGGCTCCTGACACTGGTCGCGGGTTCCGGGCGAGAGCTCGTTGGACTCGGCATCAAGGATCTCTTCGGCGCGCTGATCGCGATCGGTGCCGATGAGGCGCCACACCTTGTTGATGATGTGGCGCTCGGCACCTGGATCAGCAACGTCACACTGCGAAACCCTGGACTCGTTGAGGTTGCCGCATCTCGGCTGGGGGCCGACCTCCCTGAGGGACTGACGCCCGTACAGGTGGCAACCCTCAGCGCACTCGTGGCACTCGCTTCGCGTGCTGGCATCGGTGGTGAGCTACGTACGGCGGGAACCGAGCGACTCTATCGAGAGATCGAGCTCCCCCTCGTTGAGGTCCTTGCACGGATGGAGGCGGCGGGAATCGCCGTCGATAGTGCGGCCCTTGCACAGCTTGGCGACGCCTTCCGGCTAGAGATCGCGCGCCTTGAGGCGGCGGCGGAAAAGTCCGTCGGCCGCGCGGTTGCACTCGGTTCACCGAAGCAGCTTGGCGAACTCCTCTTCGGCGAGCTTGGCCTCTCGCGTGGGAAGAAGACGAAGACGGGCGCGTGGTCAACGGATGCGAGCGTCTTGGAGGAGATCCAGGGGGAGCATCCGCTTGTTGGTATTGCCCTGGAGTGGCGCACCGTCTCAAAGTTGCAGAGCACCTATGTTGAGGCGCTTCCGAAGCTCGTTGAGACGGATGGTCGGATTCACACCACCTTCCAGCAGGCGATCTCTGCAACCGGACGCTTGAGCAGCGTTGAACCGAACCTCCAGAACATCCCGATTCGCTCCGAGCTGGGGCGAAAGATTCGTCACGCCTTCATCGCGGAGAAGGGGAACAGGCTCGTTGCCGCCGACTACAGCCAGATTGAGCTGCGCATCCTTGCGCATGTGACGCGTGACCCACACCTGATTGAGGCGTTTGCCGCGGGGGAGGATATCCATCGTGCCACCGCCTCGCGCGTGCTTGGCAAGCCACAAGAGGAGGTGAACGACGACGAGCGCGCGATGGCGAAGATGGTGAACTTCGGTATCGCCTACGGAATGGGTGACTTTGGACTTGCGACACGTGCAGGGATCTCTCGCGATGCGGCGAAGGCGTTTATTGCGGGTTACTTTGAGCGGTACCCAGGGATCAAGCGGTACATCGACACGATTAAGGAGGAGGCGCGCGCAAACGGCGCCGTGACGACACAGCTCGGTCGTCGTCGCCCGATCCCAGAGCTTCGCGCCGCAAACCCGGCACTTCGTGCAGCAGGTGAGCGTGCCGCAATTAATCATCCGATTCAGGGGACGGCGGCCGACATCATCAAGATCGCCATGATTCGCCTTACACCGCGACTTGCCGCGGCCGGCCTGAAGGCGCGCCTCATCCTCCAGGTGCACGACGAACTCCTCCTTGAGGCGCCAGAGGGTGAGGTTGAGCGGCTCATCCCCCTGCTGATTGAGACGATGGAGGGGGCACTCGCACTCGACGTTCCGCTCACCGTGGAGGCGAAGACAGGACTCCGATGGGACGAGATGCAACGTTGGAGCGGGCGTGCCTGAACTCCCAGAGGTTGAGACGGTTGCGCGTGATCTTGCGAAGATGGTCGCAGGTGCGAGAGTCAACGCGGGCCGAATCATCCGCGCGGCAAATCTCAGCACGCCAGATCCAACAACCTTCTCGCGTGCGATCGCTGATCGACGCATTGAAGGGGTGCGACGAAGAGCAAAGTGGATCCTGGTTGATCTTGAAGGTGGCCTTATCCTGATGGTGCATCTGCGCATGACCGGTCAGCTGCTCGTGCTTCCTGGCGCTGCACCGGTTGATCCGTATATTCGGGCGATCTTGACACTCGCTGATGGGCGTGAGATCCGCTTCCGTGATGTCCGCGCCTTCGGTCGACTCGCCCTTGTTGCGCGGCGAGATGATGGTGCCCCAGCAACTTCGCTCGATCCCGCCGACGACGCGGCGCTCAGCGACCATGGACCTGAGCCGCTGGAAGTGACCTTCACCGTCGCCACCTTCCAGGCGATGCTTGCGCCGCGACGCGGACGGCTGAAGAGCCTCCTTCTTGATCAGCGCTTCCTTGCCGGTCTCGGCAATATCTATGTTGATGAGGCGCTCTGGCGTGCGCAGCTCCACCCGCTCGCCGTTGCCGCAGCCTTGCGCCCAGCAGAGGTTGAGCGGCTGCACGCCGCGATTGTGGGTGTGCTGAGCGAAGCGGTTGCGGCACGTGGCTCATCCATTGATGACTACACGGGACCAGATGGGGACGGGAGCATGCAAGAGCGACTCGCCGTCTACCAGCGTGGTGGCGAACCGTGCGTGCGCTGCGGTCGTCCGATTCGTCGCGCGACGCTCGGTGGTCGCGGGACGCACTACTGCCCACACTGCCAACCCCTCCCTCGCGGCCGGAGGGCGGCTGGCTCTGCGGCAACGATGCGCGGAGGCGCACTCGAACGGCGGGGACCACGCTGGAGTGAGGGACTGCAGGCGGCAACGGTTGGTGCAACGTCGGCCGAACGCGCCGCAGCACGTCGACGCGCGGTACGGAGCGGTACGAGCGTATGAGCCTGCTGACGTTAACCGGCATTGGCCGCGAGATTGGCGCCGTCACGATTCTGAGCGACGTGAGCGTCAGCGTTGCCGCTGGCGAGCGGATCGGACTCGTTGGCCCAAACGGCGCAGGGAAGACCACGCTGCTGCGGATGATGGTTGGCCGAGAGGAGCCGGATGGCGGCAAGGTGGAACGCGCGCGCGGCGTTCGGATTGAGGTGCTCGCGCAAGAGTCGTCGCATGACCCGAAACTGCTCGAGGCGGCAACGCTCACCGAGGCGGTGCGCGGCGGGGCGGAGGAGATCACCCGGATTGCAGCTGAACTGCACGCTGCTGAGATTGGTGGTGGGGCGGCAAGCCCAGAGTATGCGGCGGCTCGACAGCGATTCGATGCGCTTGAGGGTTACACGATTGATGATCGCGTCGCCTCCGCACTGCGTGGCCTCGGCTTCCCAACTGCGCGCCACAGCGAATCGCCGAAGCTCCTCTCTGGTGGTGAGCAGACGCGCGTCGCCCTTGCACGACTGGTGATCGCAGATCCAGACTTGCTCTTGCTCGACGAGCCAACGAACCACCTGGATGTAGAGGCGATTGAGTGGCTTGAAGGTGCGCTTCGCGCACGGAGAGGGGCGCTCGTCGTAGCGAGCCACGACCGTGCCTTCCTCGATACGGTCGTCGATCGGGTCTGGGAGGTGCGGAACCATACAGTCACACGATTCCGCGGGAACTACTCGGCGTACTCCCAGCAGCGAGAGGCAAAAGAGGAAGATGCAGACCGAGATGCTGAGCGAAGGACGAAAGAGATCGCGCGAGAGAAGGAGCTGATTCAGACGTATCGGAGTCACCGGAAGTACGGAAAGATGCACGAGCATGAGGCGCGCCTCGCGGCGATTGAGCCGGTGGTCGCGCCGAAGCGTCGCGCAGCACTGGCGATCTCCGCCGCTGGTGCTGGTCGCGGACCAGCTGAACCGGTGCGTCTGGTTGAGGCGGTCGTCGGGTACCGAGAGCCGGCGCCGCGCACAATCGCCACGGCGCGCAGTATTGCACTGCGCCGTGGAGAGCGCATTGGGATCGTGGGGCCGAATGGCGCTGGAAAGACGACGCTCCTCAAGAGCATCGCTGGGATCCTCCCGCCACTTAGTGGAGAGATTCAGGTTGCGGCTGGTGTCGTCCCTGGCTATCTCGCACAGGTTCGTGCGGCAGGGCTGCACGGAACAACGGTGATTGAGGCGCTGCGCGCAGCGGTACCAGTCGAACTTGGCGAGGCACGCGCGCACCTTGCGCGCTTCCTTTTCCGTGGCAGTGATGTTGATAAGCAGGTAGCCGTCCTATCCGGTGGTGAACGGAGTCGACTTGAGTTGGCGATCCTTGGACTCCTCCCATCAAACCTGCTCCTCCTTGACGAGCCGACAAACCATCTTGATGTTGACGCCTGCGAATCCCTTGAGCGCTTCCTCTTGGATGGTGAGCGCACGGTGCTGCTGGTGAGCCACGACCGACGACTTCTTGAGCGAATCTGTACGGAGCTTTGGATCGTGAGCGATGGACGAGTGGTTCGGTTTGATGGCGGTTGGCGCGCCTGGCGTGCCGCTGTTGCCAACGGCTGGACCGCCGCTGACGCAGACGATGTGGCGACGGCGGGGCGCTCTGGCGCTAGGGCACCGAAGGCGGCTGCAGGGACGCCTGCGGTAGTTAAGCCTGTCGCCAAGAAGGCTGTCGCAGCTGCGCCAGTGGCAAAGTTGAGCAAGGAGCAGGCGCGCCGACGTCGTGCAGCCGTTGAGGCGGATCTTGAGCGCTACGGCCTGAAGAAGTCCCAGCTTGAACTTGCACTCCTCGATCCACAGGTGCTCGCCTCATACACTGATCTTGCACGCGTGAGTAGCGAACTCGCCGATGTGGCCGCCGCACTACTGGCAGCGGAAGAGGCGTGGCTCGAACTTGAAGGGGAGGGCGTCAAGTGAAAGTGATCGGCATCGCAGGAGCGATTGGAGTGGGGAAGAGCAGCGTCGCCCGCGCGCTCGTGAGCGACGCGGGGCTCGGACGTGACCTGGGTGGCGCGCTGCACTACTTCAACGCGGATGACGCCTTGCGAAGCGCCCGCAACCAGGCGGGTCCGCTCCAAGATGCGATTCTCAAACTTCTGCCAGCCGCACAGGGTCCTGACGGGAGCCTTAACCAAGCGGCGCTTGCGAGTGCCGCCTTCAGCGATCCCGCGCTGCTGAAGCAACTTGAGCGGCTGCAGTGGCCGGTTGCGCGCGCGGCGATGCACGTAGCGCGGGAGGAGGCAGTAGCGAGTGGCGCACCACTCCTCCTCGTTGAGGCGATCGCGCTCCTCAACTCAGGACTCGCAGACGAACTCGATGGTTATCTGGTACTCACACTGCCGACATCCGAGCGCCGTGAGCGCGCCATCGGCCGTGGCTTGAGTGGCGCGGCTTTTGAAGAACGTGACGCCGCCCAACACGGGCTGACTGAAGCGCTTCTCGCCGCAGGGGGCGTGGAGGTAAGCGCACGTGGCTCCGTTCAGGAGGTCGCCGCCGCGGCGGGTCGGGCGCTTCGCCTTCTATGCTCAACGGATGAGCCGCACCCCGATCCAGCCACCTGACCACACCCCCGCACTCGGTGCGGCATTCAAGCTGCACTCTGACTTCCAGCCGACTGGCGATCAGCCAAAGGCGATCGTCGAACTCGTTGATGGCGTCCAGAAGGGACTACATCATCAGGTCCTCCTCGGCGCAACAGGGACGGGGAAGACCTTCACGATTGCCAACGTCATCCAGCAGGTACAGCGACCGACGCTCGTCCTCGCACACAACAAGACGCTTGCGGCGCAGCTTTATGCCGAGCTAAAGGAGTTCTTTCCAGAGAACGCGGTTGAGTACTTCGTCTCCTACTTCGACTACTACCAGCCAGAGGCGTACCTTCCACGTTCCGATACCTATATTGAGAAGGATTCCAGCCGCAACGACGAGATTGATCAGTTGCGACACGCGGCAACGAAGGCGCTCTTTGAGCGACGGGACACGATCATCGTCGCCTCGGTCAGCTGCATCTACGGTCTTGGCGCACCGGTGGACTACGGCGCAACGATCTTGCGCGTGCGCAAGGCGGGGAAGTACCGCCGTGATGCGATCCTGCGCCACCTCGTTGACCTTCAGTACCAGCGCAACGACGCCACACTCGGTCGCGCCAAGTTCCGTGTCCGGGGGGACACCATTGAGGTGCAACCTGCGGGTGAGGAGACGATCCTTCGCGTGGAGTTCTTCGGTGACGAGGTGGAGCGCATCTCTGAGGTTGATCCGCTGACGGGTGAGATCTTGGCCGAGCGGAACGAGATGGTGATCTACCCGGCAACCCACTATGTGACGCCAACCGAGAAGCTGGCAGAGGCGACGCGCGACATTGAGAAGGAGATGGAGTCACGCTGCGGTGAGCTTGAGGCCTCCGGGAAGATCCTTGAGGCGGCGCGGCTGCGGCAGCGCACCACCTTCGACCTGGAGATGATGCGCGAGGTCGGCTACTGCTCTGGCATTGAGAACTACTCGCGCCACCTCTCGCGTCGTGAGCCAGGATCGCGCCCATGGACGCTGCTCGACTACTTCCCAGCAGATTGGCTCCTTGTGGTCGACGAGAGCCATATGAGCATCCCGCAGGTGGTGGGCATGTATAAGAACGACCGCTCGCGGAAGGAGATCCTTGTTGACTTCGGCTTCCGTCTGCCGAGCGCGCTTGATAATCGCCCGCTCACCTTTGAAGAGTTTGAGGCGAGTGTGCGGCAGGTGATCTATGTCTCCGCGACGCCGGGGAGCTACGAGATGACGAAGAAGGACCGCGTCGTTGAGCAGCTCATCCGGCCGACCGGTGTGGTGGATCCGAAGATCACGGTGATCCCGACAGCAGGGCAGATTGACGATTTAATGGCTCGCGTCCAAGAGCGCATCAAACGACGTGAGCGCGTGATCATCACGACCCTGACGAAACGGATGGCGGAGGAGCTTGCCTCGTACCTTGAGGAGGCGGGGATCCGTGTCCGATACCTCCATAGTGAGATCGACACGCTGGAGCGAATTGAGATCCTGCGTGACCTCCGACTCGGCGTCTTTGACGTGATCGTGGGGATCAACCTGCTGCGCGAAGGAATCGACCTCCCAGAGGTGACGCTCGTCGCAATCCTTGATGCGGATAAGGAGGGCTTCCTTCGTAGCGCTTGGGCGCTGATCCAGACGGTCGGTCGCGCGGCACGAAACACGGGTGGCGAGGTGATCTTCTACGCCGACAAGATGACCGAGTCGATGCGTGTGGCGATCTCCGAGACGGATCGCCGTCGCGGGATCCAGGAGCGCTGGAACGTGAAGCATGGGATCACCGCCACCACGATCAGCAAGCCGATCCGCGACCTGAATGATCGCCTCCGAAGCGTTGCCGAGAAGGCCGACTCCTATGCTGGCGGCAAGGGTGGTGCACTCAGCGAGATCGGCCGAAGTGAAATTGAGAAGATGGTGAAGCAGCTCGAGGCGCAGATGCGCATCGCCGCCAAGGCATTGGAGTTTGAGCGTGCCGCATCAATTCGTGACGAGTTGCGCAGCCTTCGTAGCGGTGTCCTTGAAGAGGATGCAGCCGCAAAGATCGGTCGTCTAGCAGAGCGTGCGGCGAGTGCCGCTGCGGAGCCGCGCGGTCGCGATCTGATGCCACGGCGTGTGGCGAGCGGCGCCTCGCGCACGATCCTTGCCCCAGAGCTCGACACCGCCGCCGATTGGCTCCCTGGACTTCGTGACGAGCATGAGGAGTCTGATGAGGCTGCAGCGGCCCCCGAATCGCCGAGTGGCACCGATTCGGTACTCTCACGGCGACGCACATGGGATCCAAGCGTGACCCCGAACGTGATCAAACGTCGCGGCGAGCGTCCGCGCAGGAGGGGCTGAGATGGTGCAAGAGAAGATCGTGATTCGGGGGGCGCGTGAACACAACCTGAAGGGGATTGATCTTGAGATCCCGCGCGACCGACTCGTAGTTGTCACCGGCATCTCAGGCTCCGGAAAATCAAGCCTCGCCTTCGACACGATCTACGCCGAAGGGCAGCGTCGTTATGTGGAGAGCCTCTCCGCCTATGCGCGACAGTTCCTCGGCCAGATGGAGAAGCCGGACGTTGACCTGATTGACGGTCTCTCGCCCGCAATCTCAATTGACCAGAAGGGCTCATCGCGCAATCCGCGCTCCACGGTGGGAACGATCACCGAGATTTGGGATCACTTACGACTCCTCTACGCGCGTGCGGGCACGCCGCACTGTCCGAAGTGTGATCGGCCGATCAGTCGCGTTTCGCTCGATCACATCGTTGACGAGATCCTGCAGCTCCCCGACGGGACGCGCCTCCTCGTCCTCGGCCCCGTCCTCCGCGACCGGAAGGGTGAGGGGGAGACCTTCTTCCATTCTGCGCGGAAGGCGGGATTCAGCCGCGTGCGCGTCAACGGGACGCTCTACGACCTGGATGACGCGCCGAAGCTCGACAAGAAGAAGCGACACAGCATTGAGGTGGTGGTTGATCGCTTTGTTGTGCGACGACCGGTCGACGAGAAGGGGAAGCCGCTCCCGCCAGAGGATCGCAGCCGCCTCTCTGATTCGGTGGAGACGGCACTGAAGCTTGGCGAAGGGCTGGTGATCATCTCCTCCGCCGCTGCGGAGGGATCAAAGCCGACCTTTGAGGAGCGACTCTTTAGCGAGAAGCTCGGCTGTCCATACGACGGCACCGTGATGGATGATCTCGAGCCGCGATCGTTCAGCTTCAACTCACCGCACGGCGCCTGTCCAGAGTGCACCGGCCTCGGCTTCCGACTTGAGGTTGATGCTGAGCGTGTGATCGATCCGGAGAAGTCGGTCCTTGAGGGTGGACTCGTTCCGTGGTCGCGCTCACCAGAGGGGAGCTGGTACCTGAAGGTGGTGACGGCCGCGATGAAGGCGAAGAAGTGGAACCCGAAGACGCCGATCGGCGAACTCCCCGCCGCGGCACAGGAGTATCTCCTCAACGCCGAGCGCGAAGATCGTTTCACCGTCACCTATGAGAACGCCAGCTACCGCAACACGTACAAGGCGGCATTCGAAGGGATCATCGCGAACCTTGAGCGCCGCCACCGCGAGACGGACTCCGAGCTGGTGCGCGTGGAGATCGAGCGCTACATGGTCAGCCGCCCCTGCCCAGAGTGCAAGGGGCGTCGCCTCAAGCCTGAGATGCTCGCCGTGCGCGTTGCGGAGAAGAACATCGCTGAGGTTGCAGCGATGCCGATCGGCGAGCTCACCACCTGGATCAACGCGTTGACACCACTCCTCGGCGAGCGCGAACGAACCATCGCCAAGGCGATTGTCAAGGAGATCGCCGAGCGCGCTGGCTTCTTGGTAGACGTCGGGCTCGACTACCTCACCGTTGATCGCACCGCCACGACGCTCTCTGGCGGCGAGGCACAGCGCATCCGTCTCGCCACGCAGATTGGCTCGCGACTCGTGGGCGTGCTCTACATCCTCGACGAACCATCAATTGGGTTGCACCAGCGCGACAATGCACGCCTGATCACCACGCTGCTGCGACTCCGCGACCTTGGGAACACGGTGCTGGTGGTGGAGCACGACGAAGAGACGATCCGCACCGCCGACTGGATCGTTGACATTGGGCCAGGTGCTGGCGAACTCGGCGGGAAGGTGGTGGTGAACGGCACGCTCAAGGCGCTAACCGATTCGAAGGACTCCATCACTGGTGCATTCATCCGTGGCGATCGCGCCGTGAAGATCCCAACAACACGACGGAAGGGGAGCGGGAAGAGCATCGTCGTGAAGGGGGCGCGCGAACACAACCTTAAGGGGCTCGATGTGGAGTTCCCGCTCGGTCGATTCATTGCAGTGACGGGTGTCTCTGGGAGCGGGAAGAGCACGCTGGTGACCGACATCTTGCAGAAGGCGATCGCCCGCAAGCTCCACGGGACGAAAGAGCGACCAGGTGCACACGATCGGGTCACCGGGCTTGATCAGATTGATAAGGCGATCGAGATCGATCAGAGTCCGATCGGCCGCACGCCACGATCCAACCCTGCCACATATGTGGGACTCTTCACGCCGATCCGTGAACTCTTCGCTGCGACGCAGGAGGCGCGACTTCGTGGTTACTCTGCTGGGCGCTTCTCCTTCAACGTGAAGGGTGGACGCTGTGAGACCTGCTCCGGCGACGGCATCCTGCAGATTGAGATGCAGTTCCTCCCAGACGTCTATGTCCCCTGCGAAACCTGCCGCGGGAAGCGCTACAACCGCGAGGCGCTCGATGTCACCTGGAAGGGGATGACGATCGCCGACGTGCTCGAGTTGCAGGTGAATGATGCGTTAGAGCGTTTTGATGCGATCCCGGCAATCCGCAATCGCCTGAAAACGTTGAGCGAGGTCGGCCTCGGCTATCTGCGGCTCGGTCAGCCCGCAACGACGCTCTCTGGCGGCGAAGCGCAACGTATCAAGCTCGCGACCGAACTTGCGCGTCGCTCCACTGGTCGCACGGCGTACATCCTTGATGAGCCGACCACTGGCCTGCACTTCGCCGATGTTGAGCGTCTCCTTGAGGTGCTGCACCGCCTCGTGGATGGCGGAAATAGCGTCATCGTGATCGAGCACAACCTTGACGTGATCAAGACCGCCGACTGGGTGATTGATCTTGGGCCAGATGGTGGTGATCGTGGTGGCGAGCTGATCGCCGAAGGGACGCCAGAGCAGGTGGCGAAGGTGAAGGCGAGCCACACCGGGCGCTACCTTGCGCTTGCGCTGCGCGGTGAGCCGATCCGGTCGCTGGAGTAGACATGGCGGAGGCTGAGCTCCCTCGACACGCCGACGAGCAACTCGATCAGGCGGGACTTCACGCCGCACTCCTTATCGAGCAGGTGATGAGCGCACTCCCAACGGAGCCACTCCGCATACGGTTCGCTCCGCTGGCGCGCCATGCGGCGCAACTCCGCGATGCGAGCGGGGAGTCGCTCCGCAAGAGCGTCGTTGCCACCCGCGCCGCACTCGGTCCGGGTGACGGGCTCGCCGACTACGTTGAGTCACACCTCGCCGTTGCACTTCGTGAGGCGCTTGATGATGTGCTGCGCATCCTGAACCGACGCGCCGCCAATCGCGCACGACCCCCGCGTCGTGCGGACGCCTAGGACGCGATGATCCCCGAGGCGATCTCCGCCGCGCTGCAGGTGCTCCCTGACGCTCCTGGCGTCTACCTCTTCTCGGATGTGGAGGGGAAGATCATCTACGTCGGAAAGGCTTCGCGCCTCACGCAGCGCGTTCGAAGCTACTGGCACTCCAACACTACGCCTGGTGCGCACCGTATTCGTGATGTGATCGATCAGGTCGCAACGCTTGAGTGGACGGTGACCGATTCAGTGAAAGAGGCGCTCCTCCTTGAGGCAACACTGATCCGAAAGCACCTGCCGCGCTACAACGTGCGCCTGCGTGATGATCGGAGCTATCCATATATCCGCGTCACCGCTGGTCCATATCCTCGCGTTGAGCGAACGCGCCGTCTGGTGCGCGACGGATCACGCTACTTCGGGCCGTACACCGGGCCAGGCTCCGTCAATACCGCGATGGAGGCGGCGCGTCGCCTCTTCCAGTTCCGCACCTGTGAGATTCCGATCGCGGCAGAGCAGCAGGCACTGCAGCGACCCTGCCTCCTCTTTCATCTGAAGCGTTGCCAGGGACCCTGCCTCGGCAACGTTCCTGTTGCGGAGTACGGCGCAGAGATCAAAGGGCTTGAACTCTTTCTCGGCGGGAGATCGCGCGGTGCAGTGAAGGTGCTGCGTGAGCGCATGGAGCGCGCCAGCGAAACCGAAGCGTACGAGGATGCTGCGCGGCTACGCGATGCGATCACCTCACTTGAGCGTGATGCTGAGGCGCAGCGCGTCCCGCCCGCCGGACGACCCGACGAGGATCTTCTCGGCATTGCGCGACACGGTGATCGCGCTGCGATCGCCTGCTTCCAGATTCGCGATGCGACGCTCGTTGGTCGTGATGTGCACCGACTTGACGCAAAAGGGGTGAGCGATGAAGAGCTGCTCGCATCGTTCATGAGCCAGTACTACGCGCGCGCAGGAGAGATTCCACCGTCAATCGCTACGGCACTCCCGATCGGTGACCCAGAGCTCGAGGGCTTCCTGACGGCGCGGCGTGAGGGGAGTGTTGAGCTCCGCGTCCCGCTCCGTGGTGATCGTGTGCGCATCCTGCGCCTCGCTGAGCGAAATGCGCTGGAAGGTCTGATCCGCAGCGAGGCGGAAGATGACGCCGATCGCGAACGTGCTGAGGCGGCGCTCTCCGCCCTTTCGGTTGCCCTGAACCTTCCGAGCGCGCCGACGCGCATTGAGTGCACTGACGTCTCAACGATTCAGGGTTCCTTTACCGTCGCCTCGCTCACCGTTGCGATGGATGGTCGCCTTGCGCCGAAGGAGTACCGTCGCTTCAAGATTAAAGGCGTGCAAGGCCAAGATGACTTTGCGGCACATACGGAAGCGCTGACGCGCCGCTTCGCTCGGAGTGCTGGATCTTCTGCTGAGAAGGCTGGGGAGGCGGAGGCGCGGGCCTGGGCGTTACCCGACCTGCTGGTCATCGACGGTGGCCGCGGTCAAGTCTCAGCGGCTGCAGCGGTACTTGAGGCGGCGGGTCTCAACATTCCGTTGATTGGCCTTGCGAAAGAGCGAGAAGAGATCTGGCCGAGCGGAGCCACCACACCACTCCTGCTCCCTGCAACCGATCCTGGGCTGCGGCTGTTGCAGCGACTTCGTGACGAAGCGCACCGCTTTGCGATCGGTTATCACCGCACCCTGAGGAGTCGCGCGGCGACGGAGAGCCGGCTGGACGGCATCCCTGGCCTCGGTGCTACGCGCCGGAAGGCGCT
>CAJARA010000147.1 GCA_903944295.1 uncultured Chloroflexota bacterium | reverse complement strand
TGATGCGCTGCAACTGATCAGCCCGCAGGTGGACTATCGACTCTGGAAGAGTTATCACGCAACGCATCATCCACATCACCTGACGCGCACCGTGATGTACTAGGGTGACGTGGTGAAACAGCAACATATCTTCTGGCTCGCTGTTACGGCGGCGCTCTATACCGCTGCCGTGGCAGTCAGTAATCTCCTGATCCCGATCTTCATCAACCTTGGGCCACTCGGCATGCTCTCCGCCGGCACGCTCACCTTCGGCCTCACCTTCACGCTGCGCGACATTGCCCATCAGACCAGCGCACGAGCTGGGCTCGGTCGCACGCCGATCTTCGTGATGATCGCTGTGGCTGCCGTAGTGAACGTGATCGTGGCGGCGCTGATTGGAACGCCAGGTCGCTTCCTGATCGCCTCATTCGGCGCCATCCTCCTCTCCGAAGGTGTGGACACCGAGATCTATCACCGCCTGCGGCAGCGCTCATGGCTGATGCGCGTCTTCTCCAGCAACGCGGTGAGTGTGCCGCTCGACTCGATCACCTTTACCGTGGTCGCCTTCGCCGGCGAGCCAGGCTACGACGCAGCGATGATGCTGCAGATCGTTGAGGCGGATCTCCTCTTCAAGTTCGGCATCGGCGCGATCATTGCGCTCGGGAAGAGTTGGTGGGACCGAACCTTAAAACGAGAGACGGCCGAGTAGCTTCCCTGAGCCCGGATCAATCGCGCTGAGTCGCGCGGCAGCACCAACCGCAATGCGTCCAAGTTCCGGCGTGCGCAGCAGATCTGCCGGCGTCTTCGTCCCCGCCGTCACCGCGGATGCGAGCGGGATTCCTGCACCAATGAGATTTGCCACGCCAACATCAATCAGTGACACGGCACCAACAAGCGTTCCGTCACGCAGCGTTGCCTCTGCGCCGCGCACGCGCGCTGGCATGCTCCCCAACATGAAGTCACCGTCACCCATCCCGGCAACCGGGCAGGCATCTGAAACAACAATGAGCCTGTTCCCAAGAATCTCAGCGAAGAGTTTTGCCGCGTGAAGGCTGACGTGCACGCCGTCGCAGATCATCTCGGCGCGTGCGCTGCGGTGCGCCAGTGCTGCGCCAACAAGACCGGGGGTGCGGTGGTGGAAGGGGTCCATCCCGTTGCAGAGGTGCGTTGTGCTCGTTGCCCCCGCCGCCCACGCTGCATCGGCCTGCTCATATGTGGCACTGCTGTGGCCAACAGACGCAACGATCTTGCGCTTGGCGAGGTAGCGAATCAGATCGTCCGCCCCCTTCAGTTCAGGGGCTACGGTGACGAGTCGAAGCGCCGACCAATCATCTGATCGATCTTCGAGCGCGCGAAGGAGCTCAGTCCCCGCAATGAGCACCATTGGGTCATGCGCCCCTTTGCGCGAATGGCTGATCGCCGGACCTTCAGAGTTTGCGCCGAGGATGATCGCTTCGTCACGCGCGCGGCCGCGCTGCAACTCTGCGCTCTGCTCGTCGCGGGCAACGCGCACGGCACGCACCCAGAGTCGGAGACTGTCGACTGGGAGGCTCACCGTTGCGGGGAGGATCGCCGCATAACCGTGCTTCGCCGTCTCAACGGCGAGTGCGCGCAACGAGGCGACGATGTCACGCTCCGGATTGCGCACGCCACGCGACGACATCAGCAGCTCATGCGCCCCGCCAGGCCCAAGTACGTCGTGCCCTCCTGCGCCGTGGAGGTGGATGTCAACGTAGCCAGGGATGATTAGGCCTTCAGCTCGACGGGCGCGTGCGGCGAGTGCGGTGCCGTTCCGTGCGCGCGCAACGGAGACGATCTTTCCAACACCTGCAGGATCAATGCCGATGATCGCGTCGTCAATAATCTTTCCGTTGATCAGCGCCGCGCCGCGAATGCCGCGCGCTGCAACCGAAGCGCTCGACATTAGCTCTCTCCTCGCAGGCCTGCGATGCGGTCCGAGTAGCGCGCAAAGTAGCGCGCGTTCCAGTCGTCGCCACCCGGTGCGTTAGACGACTTCCAGATCGGTGTCTCCACGCCAGCTTCGTCGAGTCGTGCGAGGAGTCGCTCAAGGAAGAGGTACCAGGCGGCGGTGAAGAGCATCGTGCTCGCCGCGAGTGCGCTGCTCCCATCCGGTCGCGG
>CAJARA010000146.1 GCA_903944295.1 uncultured Chloroflexota bacterium | reverse complement strand
TCCCAAAGCCGCGCTCACGATCAACGAGCTGATCAGACGAAAGGCCAAGATCAAAGAGGATTCCGTTGCTGCTCGTACATCCTGCAGCCGCCGCCGCTTCGGCGATGCGCGCGTTGCTCCCCTGGAAGGTGTGGAGGCGATTGCCAAATGGTGCGAGTCGCACACGCGAGCGTGCAATCGCCGTTGGGTCTGCGTCAATGCCAAGGAGCTGACCGCTCGGCGAACTCGCCGTCAGTACCGCCTCTGCGTGCCCTCCACCACCGAGATTTGCATCGATGTAGTGCCCGCCAGCGCGAATTGCGAGGCCATCAAGCGATTCACGCAGCAACACTGGTTGATGAAGCGTCGACTCATGCGCAGCACCGCGCGCCTGCGGCATTAGAAGCCGAGCCCTTCCAACTGCGCGGCGAGCGCATCAGAGGACTCCATCCCACCGCGATACGTATCCCAACGTCCAGGCGTCCAAATCTCTGCGTGATCACGCGCGCCAACGACCATTGCCTCGCCCTCAAGGCGACTCCAGGTGCGCAACGTGCCCGGGAGGAGGAGGCGTCCCTGCGCATCAAGCTCAACCTCAAATGCGCTCCCGAAGAGGAAGCGGCCGAACTCGCGTGCACTCGCATTTCCGGTGGGGAGTGCCGCGACCTTTGCGGCGAGGTCGTCCCAGGCGGCGCGAGGGAAGATCGCGAGGCAGTTATCAAGCCAACGGGAGACGAAGGCGCCGTCATCGAGTTGCGCGCGGAAGCGCGCGGGGACGGCGACTCGTCCCTTGCCGTCGATCGTATGGCGGTATTCGCCAGTAAACACCTGTACCCCCTCCGCGGTGGCCCTCGGGGGTGGGTACCCCCACCACACCCCACTTACAGCCACTTCGGTGCATTCTGCCCCCACCATCCCCACCTGTCAAGGGGTGCCTGGGGGAGGGTTGCTGAGCGGGGGGTGAGCGTGCGGAGGAGTCGGCGAGATGGTCTGTAAGCCGGGTTCTGTCCCCCCTTTCGGGAGGGGCGGCCATCCATCTAGGCCACCGATTACTCGGTGGCTCGAGCGATCAACCCGGAGACCCTGGCGGTGCGCCAGTTCCGACCACAAGGGCCGAAGCGTCCCCCTATTTGACCTTGCTCCAGGCAGAGTTTGCCGCGTTTCACCCCGCCTCCGAGCCGAAGCTCAGTGGCGGACTCGTCTCTGTGGCACTAGTCCGCGCCTCGCGGCGGACGGGCGTTACCCGCTGCCTTACACCTTGGAGCCCGGACTTTCCTCGAACGCACCCGAGGGTGCGCTCGCGGCCGTCCGACCATCTCGCCGGAGGGGAGTCTAGCGCGCCGAGACCTCCACGACGAGCCCATCGAAGCCGGCGAGCACCCCGTCAGGGAGGCGCGCTGAGAGCTCCTGGTAGTCAAGGTCGTGATCCAGGTGGGTGAGAATCGCGCGACGTGGCTCAAGCGCCGCAATCACGGCGAGCGCCTCCTCCACCGTTTGATGCGTTGGGTGCGGAAGGTCACGCAGCGCCGAGATGATCAGCGTGTCGAGCCCCTTCAGCCGCTCGCGTGAGCTCGGCGCCACTGAACTCACATCGGTGAGATAGGCAACGCTGCCGCTGCGCCAGCCGTGCGCTGGACGACGACCGTGAACCAGTGGGATCGCCTCAAAGGTGCGACCGCGAATCTGCACGTGCGGACGCGCCTCCACCAGCCGGAGTGCTGGGATCCCGTGTCCAGGTGCGGTCCGCCCGTCAAAGGCGTACTCCCAACGACGAAGAAGTTCAACGCAGGTCTCAGGTCCGGCACCAACCTCCATCACCGCATCCTGTGCATCGGTGTAGGCGCGCAACTCGTCAATGCCACCGGTGTGGTCCACGTGAATGTGCGTGATCAGCGCGCCATCAAGGCGCTCCAGCCCAACGCGAAGCGCCTGCTGCCGAAGATCCATTCCTGGATCAATCACCACGGCGCACGACGTATCC
>CAJARA010000145.1 GCA_903944295.1 uncultured Chloroflexota bacterium | reverse complement strand
GGACCGCACCTTGTTGTCGGTACCCGAACGGCGATCGGTGCGCTGAGCCACGAAGTGGGGCTGATCGTTGTTGATGAGGAGCATGAGTCGGCGTACAAGTCGGAACGGATGCCACGCATTCATGCGCGTGATGCTGCCCTCATGCTCGGTGAGGCGGCGAAGGCGCCCGTCATCTTGATCAGCGCTACGCCAGCCATTGAGACGCTCGCGCGTGCTGAACTGCTTTCATGGCGTCGCATCACCCTTGAGGGGCGCACGGCCGCGCCGCAGATTGAGGTGGTGGATATGCGCCGTGAGTTGGAAGAGGGCTGGAAGTCAATGATCAGCCGTCCACTCCTCGCCGCTCTCGAGGGCCTGCGCTGGAGTGATGGGGAGCAGGCACTTTTGATTATCAATCGCCGAGGTCTTGCGTCGGCGCTCCTCTGCAGAGATTGTGGCGCTGCGCAATCCTGCCCTTCGTGCGAACGACCGCTGGTGCTCCATAGCGCGGGCTCGCTGCTGCGCTGCCACGGCTGTGGCCTTGTCGCTGAGCCGCTGACGCGTTGCCCTTCCTGTCAGAGTGCGCGGATTCGTGCAATCGGTGGTGGAACTGAGCGACTCGAGGCTGACGTGAAGCGTCTCCTCCCAGCGGTTTCTGTGGATCGCCTCGATGCAGATGCTGCAGCGGCGATCGGCGCAGGCGATCGCATCCTTGACGCCTTCCGTAGTGGCCGCACGCAGCTGCTCATCGGTACGGCACTTGCCGCAAAGGCGCTCGACCTTCCGCGCCTCGCGCTTGTTGGCGTAGTCTCCGCGGACACCGGACTCCTCCTCCCAGATGAGCGGGCGGCCGAACGTGTCGTCTCGCTCATCGTGCAGGCAACAGGGAGGCTCGGGCGCGGTACAACGGCGGGGAGTGCCTGGGTACAGAGCTATCGACCGGAGGACCCAGCGATCATCGCGGCGGTGGAACTTGCACGTGGTGGCGCAGTGGATGTGTGGCGACGGCGAGAGATCCTGCTGCGTCAGAGTGCGGGCGGCGCCCCCTTCTTGCGAACGGCGAAGATCACCATCTCTGGGACCACTGCGGGAGGAACCCATACGCGTGCGGTGGCGGTGGCAGATCAGCTCCGCACGTTGACCAGCGCAGCAGACGGGGCACGCCTCCTCGGTCCGATCCCTGCATGGGTTCCAAAGCGTGCGGGGCGCTGGCGTGAAAATGTCATCGTTCGCGTCGCCGACCCCCTCCCGCTCGTCCGCGCGGTGGCTGGGCGCGATATCAGCGTGGACCTTGATCCAGAGACGCTCCTCTAGCGCCCTCGGAGACTCACCGCGCGAAGCGGCTGCTGCCACTTGCTAGAATCTTGGCATGAGTGTCAAGCCGATCCTGCTTCTAGGTGATCCGCGCCTCCGCATGCCTGGGCAGCCGGTGGAGAGCTTCGGGAAGCTGCTGCACAGCCTGATTGAAGACCTCGTCCATACGATGCGCGCGGCGCCTGGCGTCGGCCTTGCCGCACCGCAGCTCGGCGAGCCGCTGAATGTAGCGGTCGTAGAGGCGAAGGGGCGCACCTATGAGTTGGTCAATCCGCGCATCGTGCGCGACAAGGGCGACATTACCGACCTTGAGGGCTGCCTCTCAATCCCTGGCTACGTTGCCGATATCAGTCGCCGTGAACGCGTCTGGGTTGAGGCGCAGGATCGTCACGGTCGTCAATACAAGTTTAGCGAGCACGGCTTCCTTGCACGTGCCGTACAGCACGAGCTTGATCACCTGAAGGGGAAGCTCTACATCGACTACCTCGATTCGCTCGATGAACTCATTGCGGTGAACGACGATGAGGAGATCGACGAGGATCCGGAGAGCCCAGCGGCGAAGAGGCGGAAGCGTGCCGCGCGCGTCGCGGGGGCCCACAGTCACTGAGATCAAGATCCTGCTGATCGGGAGTGGCGCATTTGCGCTACCCGCCTTCAACGCCGTCCACGCCGATCCAAATTTTGACATCGTCGCCGTTGTCAGCGCCGCCCCGCGCGCTGCGGGACGGAGTGGCGAACCGCAGTCAACACCGGTAGCGGAGTGGGCGAGGGGAGAGGGGCTTGACCTTCTCGAAACTGGTCGGCTACGGGATGCGGCAACGCTCGAGACGCTGATGCAGCTCGGCGCGGCGGTCGGGCTCCTTGCAGACTTTGGTCAGATCGTTCCTGGCGCACTCATTGACGCGCTCCCAGGTGGCATCTTGAATCTGCACCCGTCGCTGCTGCCAAAGTTCCGCGGGGCAAGTCCCATCCCCGCCACGATCCTTGCGGGAGACCGCGAGACGGGTGTCAGCACCATCCTGATGGACGTGGGGCTTGATACTGGCCCGCTCCTCAATGTGCAGCGCTACGCGCTGAAGGGGGGCGAGCAGAGCCCTGCGCTGGAAGAGCTTCTCGCCGAGCTCGCGAGTGAAGAGATCCTGACAACAATCGCGCGGCATCTCAAAGGTGAACTAGATCCAACGCCGCAGTCGCCTGATGGCGTTTCGTTGACGAAGCGACTCACCCGCGCAGACGGATTAATAGACTCGACCTTCACCGCTGATGATGCGTATCGCGCCTGGCGCGCATATCGCCCCTGGCCAGGGGTCTGGGTGAGCGTTGCCCCCGCGCTCGAGCGGTTGATCCTGGATGAGGTGGGGGAGCCGCGGCGCGATGTTCAGGTAGAGGCTGGTCACTTCGTCCTTCATGAGGGGACCCTCATGCTCGGCCTCCAGGACGGCGCGCTCCCACTCCTGCAGGTAACACCAACAGGGGGGAGGCGGATGGGCGGAGCGGAGCTCGTTCGTGGTCGACCTGAGCTGCTCGCTCCGCATGCGAGAATCAGCGCATGAGTGAGACGAAGTCCCCCCTGCCAGCGATCAGCGATCTAGATCTCGCTGGCATCACAGCACTCGTCGCCGAGCTCGGGCTGGAGAAGTATCGATCGGCACAGATCCTCGATGCGGTCTGGCGATCGGATGCGACCACGTGGGCGGGCGTCACAACGCTAAGCAAGCGGGCGCAGGAGACGCTCGCCGCGGTGGCACGCTTCTACTCAACGGAGACGGTCGAGCGCGAGGACGTGGAAGACGGCGCCACCACCAAGCTGCTGATCACGCTGAGCGGCGGTGCCAAGGTGGAGGCGGTGCTGATGCGCTATCCGCCAGATCCGCGACGTGGGCGCGGCGAGCGTGCAACCATCTGCGTCTCGAGCCAGGCGGGCTGCGCCGTTGGCTGCCCCTTCTGCGCCACCGGCGAACTCGGCTTCACCCGCAACCTCACCGCCGGTGAGATTCAAGATCAGGTGCGACTCGCTCGGCAGATCCTCCGTGGCGAGGGGCGAGAGCTGACCAATGTTGTCTTCATGGGGATGGGGGAACCACTACAGAACCTCGACCCAGTCCTTGCATCCATTGATGGGCTCACCGATCCACTTCGTGGTGGGATTGGACAGCGACGCATCGTCGTCTCTACCAGCGGTGTGGTTCCAGGAATCAACCGTCTCGCTCAGGTGCGACCACAGGTGACCCTTGCGGTCTCACTTCACGCCGCGCGCAACCCACTGCGCGACCTTCTCGTCCCACTGAATCGGAAGTGGCCAGTGGAGGAGGTGGTGGCGGCCGCCGCTGCGCACGCGCGGACGACCGGGCGTCGAACCACCTTTGAGGTGACGATGATTGACGGGATTAACGACCGTCCAGATGATGCGGCGGCGCTCGTACAGGTGCTGCGCGGTAGCGATTCGCACGTCAATCTGATCCCAATGAATAGTGTTGCGCACACCCCGTGGCAGGAGAGCAGCGCGCAGCGCATCGAAGAGATCGCTGAACAGTTGCGTGCCTCTGGCCTCTCGGTCACCGTGCGAAGGAATCGTGGGCGCGAGGCGGGCGCCGCCTGCGGGCAACTCGCCGCTGAGCGTGCTGGCACACCGCCACCCGCCGCTGTGGCACGCCGTCGCGAGCTGCTTGTTGTTGCGAGTGCCGCAGCGCTGCAGGGACGCCGTTCACCGACACCACTCGCACCTTCAGGGCCGCTCACCCCATCTGATCCGCTTGGCGGAGGTGACGCCCCATGAGCGGCGTACAGATCGCAGCGAGCATTCTGAATGCTGACCTTGGCGCGCTGCGCGAGGCGGTGCAAGAGGCGGAGCGCGCCGGAGTCGATCGTATCCACCTGGACATCATGGATGGCCACTTCGTGCCGAACCTCACCTTCGGCTTGGCAACCGTTGAGGCGCTTCGTGGCGCAACGAAGCTGCCGTTTGATGCGCACCTGATGATCAGCAACCCGGCAACATGGGCGCCGCGATATGCGGCGGCTGGTTGCCAGACGGTTGCAATTCATGTGGAGGCGCCAGAGCGTCACGCCGCAACCCTTGAGTCGATCCGTAGCGCTGGCGCGCTCGCCGGCCTTGCCGCAGATCCTGGAACACCAGTGGATGCACTCTCCGCCTTTGCGGAGCAGCTCGACTTTGCGCTGGTGATGACGGTGAAGTCTGGCTTCGGTGGTCAGTCATATCAGCCTGAGGCTGCGGCGCGCATTCCTGCCCTCCGTTTGCTCTTAGGGGCGACGCGACTGATACATGTTGATGGCGGGATTAAGGCTGGCACCGCTGCGGACGCGGTGAAGCAGGGTGCCGACGTGCTGATTGCAGGAACGGCACTCTTCAGTGCGCCAGAGATGGAGGCGGCGGTTGCGTCGCTCCGCCCGAAGGCGTAGCGGAGAGCGGCTTAGGCGCCCTTGGTTGCCGTTCGGCGGCAGGAGGTGCAGACGAGCACGCGCTTGGTCGTCCCGCCGGAGAGCACCATCGTTGGCTGCAGGTTGGCGCGGAAGCGTCGGTGTGCACGGACGCGGTTCATTCCGACCGACTGGGGGTTAAACCCAGAGATCGAATCCTTGCCGCAGAGGACGCAGAAGCGGGCCATATGCTCTCCTTGCTGTCAGTTGGGCGTCCGCTAGGGACGCGCCGCCAATCGTGCCGTATCGTAGCAGGAACGCCGAAGGGCTGAGCCACGCGAGGCTGAGGGAGGTCGGAATGCCGAATGGTGCCATCTACGCAACGGAGGGGAGACCCTCTAGTTCGTGCGCCCCAGAAGCCGTGCTGGCCCGAGCATGAGGCTGGCCCGATGAGCAGGAAGAGCTGGGACGGGGTTGAACTGATGGCCGCCCTCCGCTCGGGGGCCGAACGGCTTGAGTCACGCGTTGCAGAGGTAAACGCGCTCAACGTCTTCCCGGTCCCTGACGGCGACACTGGAACGAACATGCTCGCCACCCTGAAGGCGGCGATCGCTGAGGGCGAGGCGACCCTCGCCGCGGGGGTCACCGCGATTGATCAGGTGAGTGAGGCTGTCGCGCGCGGCGCGCTCCTCGGCGCGCGCGGCAACTCTGGCGTCCTGCTCTCACAGATCCTGCGCGGTCTTCCGCAGGCGGTCCGTGGCCGCAAGCGCGCACGCGCATCAGAGATTGCGAACGCTCTCTCGATCGGCGTCTTGCACGCCTACAGTGCCGTTGCCACGCCAACGGAGGGGACGATCCTCACCGTTGCGCGTGAGGTGGCGGCAAGCGCTCTCGCCGATATCGAAAGCGCCACCGAGCTACGCCCGTTCCTCTTGAAGATCGCAGAGTCGGCGCGCGTCTCCGTTGAGAAGACGCCAACCCTTCTTGCCGTCTTGCGAGAGGCGGGTGTTGTTGACTCTGGTGGCGCCGGACTCCAGCTCATTCTTGAGGGGATCGCCGACGTTCCATTTGTGGTCCCGTCTGCCACTGGCGATGATGGCGATGCGCGCATCAAGGAACCAGTGCCAGTCGCCGTGCCAGCCGTAGCCAGCGCTCCAGGCACGAGCGCGAGTGAGTCGAGCGAGTATGGCTATGAGACCGTCTACATCCTGCATGCGAGCGACACGCCGCTCGACCTTGTGAAGATTCGTGCCGACCTTGAGGGTCTCGGCGAGAGTGTCCTCGTTGCTGGGGATGCGAAGACCTGTAAGGTGCACGTCCACAACCTGCAACCGGATCTGATCCTTGCATATGGGATCGCTCACGGAGAGGTTCGCGGCGTGACGATTGAAAATTTGGATCAGCAGAGTGCAGAGCGGGCAACTGGGCATGGAGCCTTTACCGATCTTTCAACCAGAGTTGGCGCATCATCAGCGGCCGCACCGACGCCGCTTCAGCAGGGGACGGCGGTTGTTGCCGTAGCAGCTGGTCGCGGGCTGGCAACAATCATGCAGTCTGCCGGCGCCGCGCAGATCGTTCATGGCGGCCAAACGGAGAATCCATCTGCGGCAGAGATCGCCGCTGCGATCAGCGCAACGGGGAAGAGGGACGTGATCGTCCTTCCGAATAACAGCAACGTTGTCCTTGCCGCCCGCCAAGCGGCGGATCTGGTCGCGGCAAACGTGACCGTTGTCCCTACTCGCAACGCCGCAGAGGGGATTGCGGCGCTCCTGACATGGGACCCGTCACTCCCTGCAACTGAAGCGGCAAAGCGATTTGAGAGTGCGCGTGCAGCGGCACGTACCTTCCGCATCGTTGAGGCGGTCCGCGACGCCGTGGTGAAAGGGGTGAGCGTGCGTTCAGGCGAGGTGATGGCGCTTGATCCAGTTGACGGCATCATCGCCACAGGGGGAGATGATCTTGCTGCGCTGACGAAGGCGCTGAGTGGAGAGCGCGCCGAACTCCTCACCCTCTATCTCGGCGCTGATGTTGATCAGGCGGCCGGAGAGCGGATGGCGGATGCAGCACGGAGTGCGATCAGCGGCGTTGAGGTGGAGCTCGCACGCGGTGAGCAGCCAATTGAGCGGGTACTCGTGAGCCTGGAGTGAGCGACGATCCGAGCGGCCTGCCGCTCAAGGGGCTCAACCTGCCGGGCGGGGCAAGCCTCCTCCGTGGACTCGCTCGTTTAGGTGTCACCAGCGTCGCTGAACTGCTCCTCTATCTCCCACGCCGATACGAAGACCGTCGTGCGATCACGCCAGTTGCGGAACTCGCCGCTGGAGCCCCTGCAACGATTCGCGCGCGCGTGGTTGACCTACGCGTGGAGAAGACCTGGCGACGTGGAGTCCAACGCACGATCGCAACCCTTGCCGACGAGAGCGGTGCTGTTGACGCGGTCTGGTACGGACGCCGATTCATTGAGCGCCGTCTCACCCCGAACCTTGAGATCGTCGCCTCTGGTCGAGTGAAGGCACTCGGCTGGCGGGTGCAGCTTGAGGCGCCGGAGTTCAGCCCAGTTGAGGGGGGAGAGACGGTCAATGCGGGACGCATCGTGCCGATCTACCGCCTCACCAAAGGGGTGACGGCGCTGAGCCTCCGACGTGCGGTGCGCGAGCTGCTTGATCGCTTCGGCGCTGCGTTGACCGACCCGCTCCCTGCAGAGATCCGCGCGCGGCACGGGCTGATGACGCTCGCCGGCGCAATAGAGGAGGCGCACTGGCCTCACGAGTTTGATCAGCGCGACGCGGCGCTCCGCCGCCTTGCATTTGACGAACTGCTCGCCGTGCAGCTCTCGCTGGTACGACGTCGTCGCCGACGCGCGCGCGGGAGCGCGCCGAAGATGCTGGTGAGCACCACCGAGCGAACGAAGGTTGAGTCTGCGATCCGCTCGGCACTCACCGCAGGCGCAGCGTCTGAGTGGACGAGTGATCAAGAGGGGGCAATTGACGCGATCCTCGCGGATATCCAGGGAGGAGAGCCGATGCTGCGACTCCTCCAGGGCGACGTTGGAACCGGGAAGACGGCGGTGGCGCTCGTTGCTGCGGCGGTTGCGGCGGCATCCGGCTGGCAGACAGCGCTGCTCGCCCCGACCGAGCTTCTTGCACGGCAGCACGCCGCCACCGCGCAGCGACTCCTTGCGCCACTCGGCATCAGCGTTGAACTGCTCGTTGGAAGCCTTGCGGCGGCAGAGCGGCGCCGCGTCCGCGCCGCTGCGGAGTCTGGTGCGGCATCACTGCTGATTGGCACACACGCACTCTTTGCCGAGGCGACGCAGTTCTCGGCGCTCGGCCTTGTGGTGGTTGATGAGCAGCATCGCTTTGGCGTTGAGGAGCGCAGTCAACTCACTGCAAAGGGGGAGGGGGAGCCGCACCTCTTGCTAATGACGGCGACACCGATCCCTCGCACGATTGCGCAACTCCTGTACGCCGACGTCGCATCCTCTGAGCTGCGCGCACTCCCGGCGGGTCGCCAGCCGATTCGGACGGCGATTCGACGGAGCAGTGACCTTGAGAAGCTGTGGAGCTTTGTCGGTGCCGAGGCGGCGGCTGGTCGCGGCACCTTTGTGGTGGTTCCGCGAATCGGTGATGAGGATCCGGGTGAAGAGCCGGTCGGTGAGATTGTTGGTGAGGCCCTTGAGCGATCCGGAGAGGCGGGCGTGGAGGAGGAGGCGAAACTACTTGCCCTCGCACTCCCGAAGTTGCGCATTGGTGTGGTCCATGGGAGGCAGCGCCCAGAGATCCGCGCTCAGAACATGGCCGCCTTTGCGTCGGGAGGGCTCGACGTGCTGGTTGGAACAACGGTGGTTGAGGTCGGCGTTGATGTGCCGCGCGCAAGCGTGATGGTGGTGCTGAGTGCCGACCGCTTCGGGCTCGCGACGCTGCATCAGCTACGCGGCCGAGTTGGACGCGGTGGGAGTGAGGGCTGGTGCGTCCTCGTTAGCGACAGCGAGGATGAGGTGGCGGCGGCGCGCCTGCAGGCGATCGAGTCAACACGCGATGGCTTCCTCCTTGCTGAGCGCGATGTGGAGTTGCGCGGTGAAGGCGATGTGCTCGGCACAGAGCAGAGCGGACTTCCACCACTCAGGATCGCGGCCCTCTCACGCGCTGACGACCGCGCACTCGCCGTTCTTGCGCGTGCTGATGCGGAAGAGCTGCTCGACAGCATCGGCCGCCCCCGAGCGGCCGCTCGACCACTCGTTGAGTCGTATCTCCGCGGCTGGCCAACCGATATCTTGGTCGGCACGAAGTGAGGCAGATGTGAGGATCTCCCGATGAGTAACCGGCTGCGCATCATCGCTGGCTCACTCGGTGGCCGTCTGATTGAGGTACCAGAGGAGGGGACGCGCCCCTTCGCCGATCGTGTTCGGCAGGCACTCTTCGCCGTGCTGGAGCCGCGACTCCCAGGCGCTCACGTCCTTGACCTCTGCGCTGGGAGTGGCGCCGCCGGCATTGAAGCGCTCAGCCGTGGCGCTGAGTCCGTCCTCTTCGTTGATCTGTCACGCCGCGCCGCTGAGGTGATTCGACGGAATCTTGCTGGGCTCGATCTCGTTGCTCGCGCCGAGGTGCGCGTCGCCGATGCGGGGAGCAGCGCAGCATCACTCACGGCCAGCGGGCGAGTGTTTGATCTTGTGATCGCCGACCCTCCCTATGACGACCTCGCCGTACGACGCAGCATTCTCCGTGCGCTTGGGGCGACCCCTTCAGCGCTCGCCGCGCAGGGGCTTCTCGTCATCTCTGGTCGCAAGCAGAAGGAGGGGGCCGCACAGGGTGCTGCACGCGAGGGGGGAAGCGGTCTACGATTGGTGCGCAGCCTCACCTTCGGTGAGACGGTGATTGAGCTTTATGAACGCGATGTTGATCACGTGCGAGCGACGGAGCAGGTGCGAGAGACGGAGGAAGCGTGAGCGAACGAGTTGGACTCTATCCGGGGAGCTTTGATCCGATCACGTTCGGCCACGTTGATCTGATTCGGCGCAGCCTGAGCGTTGTTGATCGGCTCGTTGTTGCGATTCTTCCCAATGCGACAAAAGAGGCGCTACTGACACTCGCTGAGCGCGAGGCGCTCCTCCGCGCTGTGATCGGCGAGCAGCTCGGTGCCGACGCGAGTCGCATTGAGATTCGTGCCGCATCAAATCTTGCCGTTCGTGTTGCTGAAGAGGCGGGGGCGAGCGTCATCATTCGCGGACTTCGCGCCGGATCTGACTTTGAGGCAGAGCTGCGCATGGCACATGCGAACCGACTCCTCGCGCCGTCGATTGAGACGCTCTTCTTAATGACCGCACCAGAGCACGCCTCAACCTCGAGCCGCCTGGTGCGCGAGATCGCGCGGTACGGCGGTCCACTCGAGCGACTCGTTCCACCCGCCGTGATCCCAGTGCTGACGGCGGCGGCGGCACGTCGCAACCCAGCAGGCGGGTGAGTCACTCCAACGAGGCCCCCCTTACGCCAGAAGGGGTGAGAGAGCCGCTGCACCTGATTGATTGCTCGCCACTTCTCTCGCAGTCATCAGGGGCGAGTGCGCCAATCCCGCACTTCAGCGTTGCGAGCGATTCTGATGGCGAGCGCATTAGCGCCGAAGCAGAACTGCGCGCCGATCGAACGAATCGCGGCGTGCGCATTGTTGGCAGTGCAACTGGCGTTCAGGAGGGCCTCTGCGCGCGCTGCCTTGCTCCGGCACGCGCCAGCCTCCAGGCGACCCTTGACGAAGAGATCGTTGAAGAGCGCTTCGCAACGGGCGAGGCAGAACGCTTCGGACCAGGGAACTCCGTAGACCTTGGTCGGCTCGCGATCGAAGGGCTCGACCTGGTCCGTCAGCTGGTCCTGCACTGCGACCCTCCCTGCCCAGAGCGCTGTGAGCGCTGCGGGGCGGCGCACCCTGTCGCCGATTGCCCTCAGCACGAGGTTGACCCTCGACTCGCCGTCCTGGGTCGCCTCCTCCCGCCCGAAGAGGGGGAGCCGAAGCGAGAGGGGTGAGCCCAACGACCAGGCGGCAGAGGGGAGGCTAGGCCCCGCCGCGACGAGGGGCGACGGATCGGGTAGGCTTCGCTCTCCAAGTCATGCCCCTCAGGGCAGAGAGTGCGAGGTTCATCAGCGATGGGCGTACCAAAGCGAAAGGCATCGAAATCCCGCCAGGGAGATCGTCGCGCGCATCATGCGCTGACGATTCCGGCGATGGATCGCTGCGCCCAGTGCGGTGCAACCAAGCGCGCACATCACGCCTGTCTCGCCTGCGGCACCTATCGGGGCCGCGAAGTGATCCGACGCCCAGCGCCGGACACGGAACCAACTGACGCCTAGTTCACCCATGGCCGCGCCGTTAGGCCGCGTCCGCCTTGCACTCGATGCAATGGGCGGCGACCACGGTCCCGCAGAGGTAGTCCCAGGCGGCATCCGTTGGGCGAATGAGAACCCACACGACGAGCTGATCCTTGTTGGCGATGAGCCACTCCTCCTGAAGCTTGCTGGCGGCACACTCCCTGCGAATACGCGCATCGTGCACGGACCAGATGTCATCGGCATGGATGAGCACCCCGCGCAGGCGCTTCGCGAGCGAAAGGGCGCCTCGATCCTTGTTGCGACGAATCTTGTGCGCGAGGGGCTCGCCGACGCAGTCGTTACTGCTGGTCACACCGGTGCTGGCATGGCGGCGGCAGTCTTACGACTCGGACGCCTCCCTGGAGTTGATCGCCCCGCCCTCGCGGTGCAGTTCCTCTTGCGCGAGAAGCCACTCGTGATCTTGGACATTGGCGCAAACCCTGACGCAACGCCAGAGAATCTCTATCAGTTCGCGCACATGGGGAGCGTCTTCTCCGAGCGTGTGCTCGGTGTGCCGAATCCGCGTGTTGCCCTTCTTTCAATTGGCGAAGAGAAGGGGAAGGGCGATCAGCGGATTCAGCGGGCAACGGAACTGCTTGATCTTGCCGACCTCAACTTCACGGGGAACGTTGAGGGGCGCCACCTTGCATCGGATGAGGCTGATGTGGTGGTCTGCGACGCGGTGCTCGGCAACGTCTCAATCAAACTCGTTGAGGGGGTCACCACTGCGATCACCGACATGTTCCGCGCGGAGTTCCGCAGGTTCCCGTTCGGTCCGATCGCGGCACTTCTGATGCGACCGGCGATTGCGCGTATTCGTGCGAAGCTTGACTATGAGCGCATCGGCGGCGCAATCCTCCTTGGCGTGAAGGGGAGTGTCGTGATCACGCATGGCCGCGCGCGCAGTCGCATGATCTATTACGCCTGCGGCACTGCTGCGGACGCGGTTCGCGAAGGGATCAATACGCGCATCGCCACGGCGCTCGCTGAGGCCCCCTCCGTTTCGGCAGATGGCCTCCCAAGCGGTCCGCCCCCCTCCTGAGATGCCTGGGAAGAAGTCGCCAGCTGCGCCACGTGATGCAGCGCTACGTCTGCGAAATGCTGGTCGTCGTGACGCACTCACCGCTCTCTATGAAGCGGAGTTCGGGCTCCGCAGCGCAGGGGAGATCCTCGGCCGACGTGCGAGCTCTGGCGAGGTTGAGGGGGAGCCGCTTGCGGTTGCTAGTGCGCTGATCGCCCTGATTGAGGAGCGGCGGCCACATCTTGATGCAACGCTGGAGCGTCTCGCCCCCGCGTTTCCCCTCGCGTCAATGACCCATATCGACCGCACAATCCTTCGGGCGGGCCTAGCCGAGGTGCTACACTCGCGCGCGGCGGCGCCTGCGGAGGCACTCGCGGCCTGGACGGCTCTGGCTCGCACCTACAGTGGTGAGCCGGCACGAAAACTGGTGAGCGGCGTCCTCGGGACGGCTCACCGTGAGGTGAGCACCGCGACAGCGGAGAGAGATGGAGGGAGCGAGAGATGAGCGACAGCGCACAGATCTTCCAGGAGCTTCAGAGCTACATCGTTGAGCAGCTTGGCGTCGAGAAGGAGAAGGTCACCCTCGAGGCGGCCTTCATCGAGGACCTCAACGCAGACTCACTCGACCTCGTTGAGTTCGCGATGGGCCTTGAGGAGAAGTTCGGCGTCACGATTGCAGACGAAGAGCTGACCAAGATCAAGACGGTGCAAGACGCGGTCAACGCGATCGTCGAGAAGAAGGCGTAAGGTGCGGCGGCCCGCTGGCCGCCTGGCGCCACCCCTTCGATCGTGAGCCAGGCCGCAGACTCCACGCTTGACCACGCCTCGCGTGTTGCGCTGCGCCTCGGGATTCTTCCTGGCGCAGAGGAACTCCTCCTCCTTGCGCTGACCCATCCCTCTCGCCGCCATCAATCTGGGGCGACCGAGGACAACGAGCGACTTGAGTTTCTCGGTGATGCCGTCCTTGGTGCTGTGGTGAGCGCTGCCCTCTATACCGCGGACCCAACCGCATCTGAAGGCGACCTCTCTGAGCGCCGCGCCTCAATCGTGAGCCGCATTGGCCTTGCCGATGTTGCGCAGCGGCTCGCACTTGATGAACTTCTCCTTCTCGGTGAGGGCGAGGCGCAGCGTGGTGGCGGGCAGCGACCGGCGGCTCTCGCCGCAGCGCTCGAAGCGATTATCGGCGCCGTCTATCTCGCACACGGATTCGAGGCTGCGGAACGCTTCGTGTTGACACACCTTGAGCCTGAGATCGCTGCGCCACGCGCGGCGATCGGAAAGGGGATCAAGACGATGCTGCAGGAGTGGACGCAGGCGCGCAACGGTTCGCTGCCGCGCTACGACATCATCAGCACGAGTGGCCCTGAACATGAGCGCATCTACGAGTGCGCCGTTCGTATTGACGGGGGAGAGGTTGCGCGAGGGAGTGGCCCAAGTCGGCGTGCTGCAGAGGCGGCGGCTGCAGAGGCGGCGATTGATCTGCTCGGCGTGACGAAGGAGGCGGTCCGATGAGCCGTCTCCGACTTCGCGAGGTTCGCCTTAGCGGATTCAAGACCTTCGCAGATAAGACGACGATCGCCTTCACCCCGGGGATCACTGCGATTGTGGGGCCGAACGGGAGCGGTAAGTCGAATATCGTTGATGCGCTGCGTTGGGCGCTCGGCGAGGCGGGCCGCGGCATTCGCTCAAAGCGCGTTGATGAGGTGATCTTCGCCGGCTCCGAGAAGCGGCGGCAGCTCGGCCTCGCGGAAGTTTCGCTCAGCATTGCAAATGACGATGGACTCTTCGATCTCCCCTTCACGGAGATTGAGATCGCACGTCGCGCCGATCGCGGCGGTGGTCAGGAGTATCTGCTCAATCGCGAACGCATCCGACTCCGCGACCTGAACGAACTTCTTGACGGTGCTGGGCTCGCTGAGAACGGACTCCTCTTTATTGGACAGGGTGCGGTAGATCAGGCGCTGAGTCTGCGCGCTGAAGAGCGTCGCGCCCTAGTAGAAGAGTTTGCTGGCACGGCGCGACACGAGCGACGTCGCGCGCGCGCAGAGTCTGAGATGAAAGAGGCAACCGAGAATCGTGCCCGCGTTGAGGAGATCCTTTCGGCGCTTCGGCCCCAGGAGCGTCGTCTCGCCACACTCGCGCGCCAGGAGGCTGGACGTGACGAGCTCCTCTCTGAGGCGGTTGATCGAATCGCAACGCTTGGCGCGCAGCGTGCCGGCTGGTTTACAACACGTCGCATCCAGAGTCGCACCCGACTGAGTGAGGTCAGCGCAGAGCTCGCCACCGTCCGAGAGGCGCTGCGCTCCGCGGATGGTGAGGCACAGGTGCGCCGCGTACGACTGGCAGAGGCTCGACTCGCTCTAGAAGCGGCACGCCAGCAGTTAGAGGCGGCGCGAACAGCGCGCGAGGCTGCGGAGCGAAATCGCGCGCGCTCTGATGCAGAGGCGGCAGCGGTGGAGCGCGACACGGAGCGACTCAGCGCCGAGGTTGCAGCTGCGGAGCGAGAGGTCTTCGCCGTTGAGCAGATCCGCGCCACGCCAGCCCCCGCCGCTGATGCAGAGGCGGCCGCAGCACTTGAACTTCTTGATGCCGACCTTGCAACCGCCCGGCGAGAACTACGCGCGCTGAGTGGCGAGGGTTCGAGCGAGGCGGCGAGCGGACAGTCGCTCATTCGCGCAGAGCGCTCACGCTCATCTGAACTTGCAGAGACTGAGGCGCGCATCCTCCGCAGCGAGGCGGAACTTGAGGCGGTCGATGCTGATCACTCCACAGAGGATCTGATTGCAGCTACGGGACGTCGAGATACGACAGCGACCGCCTATACGGAGGCAGCAAGTCGACTCGAACGTGCAACTGCAGCGGCGACCGCCGCTGAGGCTGCCGAGGCGAAGGCGCGCGCACTGGTTGGTGATCGCGACAGCGCCGCGCGCGCCGCTGAGGCGGAGAGCGCAACACTGCAAGGACGACTCAGCGCGTTAGAGGCACGCCGCACCGCACTTCAAGAGCGTGCACTGGCTCGCGCTGCGCGCGCGATCGGCGGTCGAAGCCTCTTGGCTGGCGTTGAGATTCGTGAAGAGGGTCGTAGCGCCGTCTTGGCCGCCCTCGGTGCACTCGCGCGCGGATTTATCGTTGACCGGAGTGGTGCAACCCTTCTTGACGACGAGCAGGGTGCGCTATTGATTGAAGGGGTAACGCAGTCAGCGATCGCCGATCATCCAACGCTCCCGCGACTGAGCGGTGAGATCCTCAACGATCCAGATGGAGTCCTCCAGCGCATCCTGGCCGGAGTTGCGGTTGCGCCATCTGTCGCCAGCGCGCTCGACGCGCTGCAAGATCTTCCAGCCGGTGGGCTGATCGTTACGCGTGGTGGTGCGGTCATCCGCGCTGGCGGCCTCGTCACCCGAGAAACCGAATCCGAAGACGCGCTCCTTGATAGTGAGACCGCGCGTCTCGCTGGGGAACTTGAACGCCGCAGTGCCGCATCAGCCGCACTACGCGCAGAGGCAGACGCCGAAGGGGGCCGCCTCGCCGAAGCGGTGAAGGGGGCGCTCACCAGTCGTGCAGCCGACCTCGCTGCACGGAGCGCGGTGCGCAGCGCTGCAGATCTACGCGCAGAGGCAGAACGGGAGCTTGCGGGGGCAACGCGGAAGAGTGCAGACCGCGAAACACGCCTCCAGCAACTCTCAGAGACGCTCCGTGACCTCCGCGCGCGAAGGGATCAGCTGCAAGCAAGCGCTCAGGGGGCGACGAGCAGTAGCGGTGCCGCGCAGGAGTGGCAGGATCGCATCCGTGAGCTGACCGAGCGCAGGGGGGTGGTCTCCGCTGCAGTGGAGGCGGACCGACAGGCACTACGGACATGGGAGATCGCTCGTGCGCGCGGCGATGCGAGTGTTGCCGCCGCAACGGCGCGGATCGCCCGTGCAGCAGAGGAGCGGGGCGCACTTGAGTCACGAAGCGCCGCACTTCAAGTGGAGCGCAGCGATCTAATCGGCCGGTCTGAGGCTGCACAGGTCGCGGTCGCTGAACGAGAGCGGCTGGTGCAGACACTCGCCGAACAACAGGAGGCGATTGAGCGCGAGAGTGCCGCTGACGAAGAGAGGAAGCGAACACTTCGTGGCCGTGAGGCGCATCTTGATGAAGCGTTGCGACCACTGGAGCGCGACGCGCAGGGCCTTGAGTTTGAATACGAGCGGCTGATTGAAGAGTTGAGTGGCGACCTCGCAGCGTTCGGGCGCCGTCTCGCGGACGATGCACGCATTGCGGCGGGGATCCCGTCGCACCTTCGCGCATCCGTTACGGAACCTACTGAGGGAGAGCTGACCGATGCCGCCGGTAGTGAGGGTAACGCTGCGCGAGAGGCGGCTGCTCGCGAGCAGGCGGTTGCACTCCTTGAGTATTGGGGTTCAGCTGCCGGCCACGGAAGCGCCAGCACACCGAGCGCGCCTGATCCTGAAGAGATTCGCACGCTTGAGCGCCTACGACGAAAGATTGGCCCGCTTGATGCGGGTGGTGCGAGCGTTGCGATTGAACACCGTGAGCTGCGAGATCGGCTTGAGAGCCTCGAGGCGCAGACGGTCGACCTTGACGGCGCGATCGCTAAGGCATCAGAGCTCATGAACGAGTTGGACACACTCGTTGAGAGCACATTTGCTGAGCAGTTCACCGCGCTGCAGACGAGCTTCTCCGCGAACTTCCAACTCCTCTTCGGAGGCGGTGACGCGCAACTGCGACTCGCCGCAGAGGATGGCGTACGTCGTCCGGGTGTAGAGATTGATGCCCGGCCACCGCTGAAGCGACGACAGCAGCTCTCACTCCTCTCTGGCGGCGAGCGCGCACTCACCGGTGTCGCACTCCTTCTCGGTATGCTCGCCGTGCGCCCACTCCCATTCGTGGTGCTTGATGAGGTCGATGCGGCCCTTGATGAGGCGAACGTGACACGTTTCGGTGATGCGATTCGCGAGCTGAGCGAGCGCACTCAGGTCATCGTGATCACACACAACCGCGGCACCGTTGAGGTGGCAGATAGTCTCTGGGGTGTCACCGCTGGTGAGGATGCGGCGAGCCGCGTCTTCGGCCTCCGACTGGATGAGGCGAAGAAGATCGCCGACGCTGCCCGTGCTGAGCGTGCGGAGCGCGAGGCGATCCGTTGAAGCTCGCCTTCTGGCGCAAATCAACAAAGGAAGAGCAGAGCAGCATCAGCGCCGCAACCGCCCCTTCTGCTGGCGGCATCATTCAGGCGCTTCGCCGCTCACTCGCCCCCGAACCAGATTGGAGTGCGCTGGAAGAGGCGTTGATTCTGAGCGACGCCGGAACTGCAACGGCGCGCGCGATCATCGCAGACGCACAGGAGATCCGTGATGGTGACGGCCACGCGCGGCTCCACACCGCACTGATGCGGTTGATGCAAGAAGATGTGGATCGCTCGGCGTCTACCGATGCGGAGATCGAGGTGATCCTCCTTGTTGGCGTCAATGGGGCAGGGAAGACCACCTCTGCAGCAAAGCTTGCTGCGCGGGCGAAGGCGGCGGGCGGCGAGCCGCTCCTTGTCGCTGCCGATACCTTTCGGGCGGCGGCAATTGAACAGTTGCGACTCCTCGCCGAGCGAGAGGGGGTTGAAATCATTGAGGGTCGACCAGGTGGTGATCCATCCGCGGCGATTCACGACGCGCTCACTGCGGCAAGTGCGCGAAAACTTCAGCCGGTGATCATTGATACCGCTGGGCGCATGCAAACAAAGAGCGGCCTGATGGAGGAGCTCTCCAAGATGCGGCGTGTGATCGGAAAGCTCGCCCCTGACGCAAAGGTTGAGGTGCTGCTGGTTCTGGACGCTACAGCTGGGCAGAACGGACTTGCGCAGGCGAAGGGGTTTGATCGGGCGGCCGGTGTTGACGGCGTGATTCTCACGAAGTTGGATGCTGGTGCACGCGGTGGCGTGGCGCTCTCTGTGCGTCGTGAACTGTCACTCCCTGTGCGTTGGGTTGGCGTGGGTGAACGCGGTACCGACCTACTCCCGTTCGATGCCGCCGCCTATGTTGCTGGCCTACTCGGTGAGGGTGCAAGGAGCGAGGCGTAGCGAAGCGAGTAACGGATCGCTAGCGCGCCTGCGGGAGTTCGCTGATCCGCTTCACGCGACCGAGGCGCGTGGTGGCAATGGCAAGGCCGGCAACGATTGAAGCGGCTGCACCAGCGAAGAGTGCCGCGCCACTCCCAGCGATAGAGCTTCCGAGCGCACCGCCGAGAAGGATCCCAGCGAGCCGCCCAAGGATGCTGATCCCTTCAAATGCCGCATTGGCGCGTCCCTGAAGCGCATCGGGCAGGACACGCCCGCGGATCGCCCCCTGATTCGCCTCCCATACCGTCTCAAAGCCATCACTGAGCAACTGATGTGCAATCAGGAGTGCGATGCCAAGGATTGATGCGGCAGGCGCAAGTGGGACGAGCGCAAGGCCAACGCCAACGATGATCAGGCTGACACTGATGGCGCGGCCAGTGCCGAGTGCTTGAGAGATGCGCTCGGTGAGCACTCCTCCCATGTACGACGCGATCCCGCCCGTCGCGATCACGAACCCGATCGCCTCTGCGGGGAGGTCGAGCGTTCGTGCGACATAAATCATGTACGCGGAGCGGAAGAGGCCGAAGTAGAGCCCGATCGCCGCGCTTGTGCCGAGTAGCGGTCGCAGGATGGGGATCGCCCACGTCTTCGTAAAGCCCTCACGCGCTTCAGTAATGAAGCTACGTCGCTGCTTCGCCGCAGGGAGGCGAGGCTCACGGACGCGCAGCGCGGTGATAAGGAGTGCCGAGACGATATACGTGACGGCGTCAACGCCGATCGCCGCTGGGCCCCCGATGGTACCGATCAGAATACCAGCGCTGCCGAAGCCGAAGAACTCTGCTGCGCCGCGGATTCCGAGTACTCGGGCGAGCACGGCGCGGAGCTGTGGTGCTGGTACGAGCCCGGCCAGGTAGCTGCGCTCGGCAATATCGAAGGCGGTGGCGCACATGCCAGTGAGAGCGCTCACGGCGATGAGATGCGCGAGCGTGACACCGCCAAAGAGTGCTGCGGCGAGCGGGATACTGCCAAGAAGCAGCGCGCGAATCAAATCGGTGCTGATAAGTACGGGACGGCGTGGGAGTCGGTCAATCCAGACGCCGGCGACCTGGCTGATCAGTGCGGCTGCGATCAGGTCGACTGCGGCGAGAAGTGCCGCCTCTGCAGGGGAGATCCGTAGTCCGATGATCGCAAGCAGGGGGAGTGCCGCGCGCGTGATGAACGAGCCGAAGGTGGAGACCGCCTGCGCCCCGATCAGATAGCGCACGTCGCGCTGGATGCCCACAGCTGCTGCAGTTGGGCGAGAGATCGGTGCGGGCTTCCTCTGACTCACGCGTGCAGCGTACACTCTTGATCATGTTTGATGCGCTAGGAAGTCGCCTTCGCGCTTCGCTGCAGCGGCTCGGCGGGAAGGGTCGTATCAGTGAGGCTGACCTAGAGGCAGGCCTCGCTGAGATTCGCGGCGCGCTCCTTGACGCAGATGTTGCCCTCCCTGTAACGACGCAACTTGTTGATGCGATGCGCACGCGCGCCACGAGCGAAGGGATCGTGGGCGGGCTTGGTGCTGGTGATCGACTTGTCAGCGTTGTACATGGCGCTCTTACCGAAGCGCTTGGCGGGTCAGGACGCGAACTCGATTTACGTGAGCGACCGGCGAGCATTTTGTTGCTCGGTCTTCAGGGAGCAGGGAAGACCACCACCGCTGCAAAGCTTGCACTTCGCCTGCAGCGAGAGGGGAGACGGCCACTCCTTGTCGCCGCTGACCCACGTCGACCAGCCGCAGCAGAGCAGTTAGCGCTGCTCGGCGCAGCCGTCGGCGTTCCCGTCCATCGCGAGCCGATCGGAACCCCAGTGGCAGAGATCGGCCGTCGTGCGCTTGAGTCGGCGCGTCGGCTCGGTCGAGACCTCTTGATCATTGACTCATCTGGTAGGACAACACTCGACGATGAGTTGATGCAGGAGCTGCGCGACCTGCGCGAAGCGGTACAGCCGCGCGAGCGCATCCTCGTCCTTGATGCGGCGACCGGGCAGCAGGCGCTCGCTGTTGCTGAGGGCTTCAAGCGTGCCGCAGATGCGACCGGTCTTATTCTCGCGAAGCTCGATGGCGATGCGCGCGGCGGCGCAGCGCTCTCCATCGCTGGTGGCGCTGGAATCCCCGTGCTCTTCATCGGCACCGGCGAACGACCAGAGGCGCTTGAACGCTTCCATCCTGATCGCATCGCCGGTCGCATCCTGGAGATGGGCGACCTTGCAACACTCGCTGAGATCGTTCGCGACGCTGGCGGTGACGTTACGGCGGCACCAGCAGTGCGCCTCAACGCCAAGGGACGGCCGCCAGAGATGAGCTTCACCGATCTGCTCGATCAGTTGCGACAGATCTCATCAATGGGGCCGATCGGTCAGGTGATGAAGATGATCCCCGGGATGGGAGGGGCGGCACAGCAGGCGGAGGAGGCGGTCGCGGGCGGTGAGTTGAAGCGAGCCGAGGCGATCATTCTTTCGATGACACCGATCGAGCGCCACGAGCCGGCGCTCTTGACGATTCCGCGTCGTCGCCGCATTGCCGAGGGGTCTGGGCGCAGCATTGAGGAGGTCAATCGGCTGGTGAAGCGCCTCGAAGAGATTCGCCTCCTGATGCGGCGCGCAGGGGGGATGGACCCCGCCCGCCTCGCCGCTGGCGGTGCTGGGCTCCCAGGGAAGCATTCAGGGGGCTACATCCGCCCCAAGGAGGATCGGAAGGCGAAGAAGGCCCGCCGCAAGGGGGGTCGCCGCTAGCCTCAGGCGCCCCAGATGCGCAGGTCACTCTGAGCGGCTACTATCCCCAGACACACACCCCATCGCTTCGGGGTTACTCGCCTTGGCGACCGCCAGGCCCACGGAGGAAACGACACGAATGAGCGTTCGAATCAGGTTGACACGAGTCGGAGCAACAGGACAGCCGTCATACCGCGTAGTCGCGACTGATCGTCGCCGCGCGCGCGACGGGCGCTCACTTGAGACGCTCGGCCACTACAACCCGCGCACTGAGCCAATGACACTCGTCCTCGACCTGCCAAAGGTTGATGCGTGGATTTCAAAGGGTGCGCTCCCATCAGAGGTTGTTGGGAAGCTGATCGCAAAGGCTCGCGCCGGTGGTCTGCACCCTGGCGGAAAGACTGGAGCAAAGGCTGCCGAGAAGGGCTACACCGCCCCTGGCACTCGCCCAGTTGTTGAAGAGGAGACCGTTGTCGTTGAGGCGGCACCAGAGGCTGCGCCAGACGTTGTCGCCGAGGCTGCATCAGAGGCTCCAGCTGAACTTGCTGCAGAGGCCGCTGCAGAGGTCGCAACGGAAGAGGCTGCGGATGCTGTTGCTGACGCAGCTCCAGAAGTTGTCGCAGACACTGTCGCCGAAGCTGCACCGGCAGAAGCCGCACCAGCAGAGGCCGCGGCGCCAGCTGAGGAGGCATAGTGGCCGCAGCACAGCTTGTTGAGTACGTCGCAAAGTCACTCGCTGACAATCCTGACGGCGTCAGCGTTGAGGTTGAAGAGGATGGCGACGCCATCGTCCTCCGACTGATCGTTGACGAAGATGACATGGGGCGAGTGATTGGCCGCAACGGCAGCATCGCCAAGGCCTTGCGCAGTCTGCTCAAGGTGATCTCCAATCGCACCGGAGAGAACTACGTCCTCGAAATCGGCTGACGCGGTTCGCGACCTTCGCGTCGCGCAGGTGCGCGGCATCCGCGGGCTCGACGGCACGCTTCGGCTGGAGATCCTCACCGACCATCCTGATGAGCGCTTTGTTGTGGGCACTCGCCTACAAGTGGAAGGGGCTGAGCGCAAACTGACGCTCACTGAGTGGATGCCCGCTTCGCCTGGCGCGTTTGCAAAGTTCGCCGAGATTGTGGACCGCGGAACTGCGCAGATCCTTGTTGGCTCCTACCTCTCCGCAACGCTCGCAGCCGACCCTGGTGAGCCGGGGCGTGTCTATTGGGACGAGATTGTTGGCGTGGAGGTGCGCGATCCAGCGGGAGAACTGATCGGGACGATCACTGACTGCTATCGCGCTGGTGGCGCAGAGGTCTACATCCTGCGCACCCCAGATGGTGGCGAGATGGATCTCCCCTCCGTCGCCTCGATCATCGTGACATTCAAGCCCCGCGAAGGGATCATCGTTGCGAACATTGCAGGATCAGAGTTGACCGTTCGCGCACCAAAGCGCGTCCGTACTCCACGCCCACCAAACCCGGTGCGCACCAAATGAGCTCTGGAGCGGCCACGTTGCGCATCGATGTCGTCTCACTCTTCCCTGAAACGGTGCGGGCTGCACTGGCAGCGAGCATCCCCGCCCGCGCCGTTGAGCGCGGTCTCGCCGAACTGAAGGTTCACGATCTCCGGGAGTGGGGGATTGGGAAGCATCGCGCCGTGGATGATGAGCCGTATGGTGGCGGCGCCGGGATGCTGATGCGACCAGAGCCGCTCGTTGACGCCATTGAGGCGCTACGAGGAGAGAAGAGCACCGTGATCCTGTTGGACGCCGGCGGTGAGCGGTTGAAGCAGGCACGTGTTCGGAGCCTTGCGACCGGCGGCCACCTGATCATTCTCTGTGGTCGCTACGAAGGGGTAGATGATCGCGTGCGGGCCTATGTCGACCTTGAGCTCAGCATCGGCGACTTTGTCCTCTCTGGGGGTGAGCCCGCTGCCATCGTGCTCTGCGATGCGCTCCTCCGCCTCGTGCCTGGCTCAATTGATGCTGCATCACTGGAGGAGGAGTCCTTCTCGTCAAACCTTCTTGAGTACCCGCAGTACACGCGACCTGCAGAGTTCCGCGGTGCTGCTGTCCCCGAGATCCTCCTCTCCGGCAACCACGCCGCAGTGGCCGCCTGGCGGCAGGAGCAGTCGCGCCAGCGGACCGCCAAGCGCCGCCCAGACCTCGTCCACCCAGAGGGGGGTCGAGCCGGTTCCGAGCGGGGCGAGTAGCGCGCCTAGCCACCTCGAGCCCCTGTGCTATCCTCCCGCTTCGCACAGGCAGGACCTCTGCCGAAGAGCCACGGAGACAAAATGGACCTGATCCGAACGATTACAAATGAGCAGATGAAGCGCGATCTGCCTCCGATCAAGACCGGCGACACCGTCAAGGTGTCGGCGAAGGTTGTTGAGGGGAATCGCGAACGCATCCAGGTCTTTGAGGGTACGGTCATGCGCCTTCGCGGCGGCGGACTGGGCCTCACCATCACCGTGCGCCGCATCGCCTCTGGCGTTGGCGTTGAGCGAACCTTCAAGGTGCACAGCCCACGCATTGAGAAGATTGAGATCATCCGACACGGCGTCTCGCATCGTGCGCAGCTCTACTTCCTCCGCGACCGCGTCGGGAAGCAGTCATCACTCCGTGAGAAGCGCGCTGAGGCTGGCGAGATCCTGAATCCTGTCTTTGAGAAGCCAGTCGAAGTTGTTGCCGAAGTGGCACCAGTTGCCGAAGCGGCACCAGTGGTTGAAGAGGTCGTGGCTGCTGAAGAGGCTGCCGTGGCGGAGGCTCCAGCTGCTGAAGCCGCTGCAGAGCCAGTAGTTGCCGAAGCGGCTGCAGAGCCAGTTGTTGAGGCGCCAGCAGAGGCTGTACCAGCGGCGGACGATTCGGAGCAGGCTCCGGCGTGACCCCTTCGCGGCCGTCAGACGGCCGTGCACTCCCAACACGTGAGCTTGAATCTCAGCACGGCCATCCCACACGCCTTATTGCTGGCATTGATGAAGTTGGCCTTGCGCCGCTCGCCGGTCCAGTTGTTGCCTGCGCGATCATCATGCCGCCCGGGGAACCGATCGTTGGCGTGCGCGACTCTAAGGCGCTCTCACGCCTTCAGCGTGAGCGACTTGATCCGATCATTCGCAGCGCTGCGATCGCGTACGGAGTAGGGGCGGCTTCAGCGCGCGAAGTTGAGCGGTTGAACCCTCGTGCAGCATCACACCTTGCGATGTCGCGAGCTCTGGCAACGCTTCAGCGCAGGTATCACCTCAGCGTTGACTTCACGCTGGTTGACGGCTCGCCCGCGCGCGAACTTGAGCCCTTGATTGGCCCACATGAGACGGTGATCAAGGGGGACGTCAGCGTCTACCCGATCGCATGCGCATCCATCGTTGCAAAGGTTCTCCGCGACCAGTTGATGGCTCGCCTTGATCGTCGCTACCCAGGCTACGACTGGGAGTCAAACGTTGGCTATCCAGCGCCGCTCCATCTTGCGGCACTCGCTGACCTCGGCGTAACGCCACATCACCGACGCACCTACGCCCCCGTCGCCGCTGTCATCAGCGCCGCGCGTAACGCTGCGAGCCAGTCCTAGGCGAGTACGTCCTCTTTACGTCTTAGCGGTGATGCTGCAGGCGTGGAGACGGCGCAGCAGTGGCGAGGGAGGCGGGCGGAGGAGTTGGCGTGCGAAAGCCTTCGCGCCGCAGGCTGGATGATTATTCAGCGCAACGTGCGAGTGGCCGGGCTGGAGATTGATCTCCTTGCCCGCGATGAGCGCCGACTGCTGGTGGCGGTAGAGGTGCGCGCGCGCCTCAGTGTCGGCGAGCACGCTCCACGAGCCCTGCTGGGGGCGAGAAAGGTTGCGGCGCTGGCGCGACAGCGCGAGGCCCTCCCTGAACTCTGCAGGGTCGACCTGCTGCTGGTGATCGGGCCGCCCCGCAGGGAGCGGCTGCGTCTGATCCGTGGGATCGCTGAGCGTGGGGCACCCGCCGTGCGAGGGGGGACGCATGAGGGTGGTAGGATCTGCCAGCACCCGATTCGGGGGCCCTTGGCTTCGGTCAGGGAATACGCACGCGGAGCATGTCGCCTCGCAACGGTGGCCCCTCGGGGTCGCGATGGCGTCCCGCGGTGGCATAACCGTGATGAGGAGAACCATGGCCGCAGTTACGATGCGCGAACTTCTGGAGGT
>CAJARA010000144.1 GCA_903944295.1 uncultured Chloroflexota bacterium | reverse complement strand
GTTGTGTGGAACCCGATGCGTAGCGTGGTGCTCTGGGGGAGGGGCGTGAGCCAAGTTGCGCTCGGCGCGTTTCTTCTTTCAGCAGGCGCGAGTCATTTGACGGTGAGTCGCCTGGAGTTCCAGGCGCAGGTGCCTACTTGGCTGCCGCTCGACCCTGACTTCGTGGTGATCAGCTCAGGAATCGTGGAGATTCTCTTGGGCCTATCGCTGATCACCCTTTGGCGCTTCCGCAAGCGTGTCGGCTTGCTGGTGGCGCTCTTCTTTGTGGCGATCTTCCCTGGGAACATCAACCAGTTCGTGAATGGCATTGATGCGTTCGGCTTGAATTCGGACAGCGCGCGGGCGGTGCGGCTCCTCTTCCAGCCAGTGCTCGTCCTCTGGGCGCTCTGGTCAACTGGCGCAATGCGGCGACGATGAGTAACGCGCGTAATCGTGCGCCTCATAACGGTTCAATCTCTCTCGTGTTGCACCCTTCAAGTTCTCATTGCGCCAGCCCCCTCCTGCCGATACACTCGTTGCGGGAGCACCCCTAGAGGGTCAGCGAGCGACCACAGCAGATCGAAACGATGTGGAGGGGATGACCATGGCAATCCTGGAGCGCTCTATTGACCTCACTTCCGAATCAGTCAGACAGGATCCCTTTCCAGCCTACGAGAAGGTACGCAGGCATGGTCCGGTCTATGTGGACCCCACCTCGGGGAAGAAGTACTTCGGCAGGTATGCAGAGGTTCGTGAGATCCTGACGGACGCGGACACCTTTTCGAGCAAGGTTTCTGGCGTTGAGAGGACCTTCATGGGCGCCGACGAAGATCTGGCCTCGGTGAGAATCAAGGCGATCCGAGCGATGGTGCGAGCCGCCCTCTCCACAAAGAAAGTTGGCGCACTTGAGGGATTCATTAGCAGCGCCGCCGATCACGCAGTACGGTCTGCGTTGTGCCAGCCCGTGTTTGAGTGTCGGAGCGCACTTTCCGCAGTGGTTCCCGCCGGGGCTATTGGGATGATGTTCGGTATAGAGGGAGACAACACAGAACGCTTCATGCGATGGACCGAAGCAGTCCTTCTTCTCGGGAGGAAGGCGCGCCGAGCCAATCCAACACAGCCAGGATTGGGCCTGCTTACCAGGCTTAGGACCATGCGGCGCACCCTCATGCCAACGCGGATGGAGGCGAATCTCAGCGAATGCATCGCCTTTATGCGTGAGCACTTCACTCAGCGAAAGAGCCAATATGTGGATGCATGGGTGGCTGAATCAATGCTCACCTATGCCGAGGCAAATGAGCTCGACGCTGAGGGGATGATTGACATCGCACTCGGATTCATGGTGGCCGCCGCCGAATCCACCACATCACTGGTAACCAGTTCTGTGCTAATCCTTGCGCGAAAACCGGAGCTACAGGAGTACATTCGGACGGGTGACCACGCTACAACCCTGTTTGTTGATGAGGTACTTCGGTATGAGTCACCCGTGCAACGGAGGCAGCGCGCCGTTCGGTCTGACTGTGAGGTTTCGGGGGTCCCGATGAAACGAGGGGAGATCGTCACGCTCTTGATTGGCTCAGCTAATCGAGACCTAGAAGTCTTCGCGCATGCAGATCGTTTCGATCATGAGAGGAACCCGAATCCACATCTCGCTTTTGGGATGGGACCACGCTCTTGTCCCGGCTCTCAGTTGGGGCGGCTTGAGGTGTGCGCGGTTTTGAAGGCGTTGGTGCAGCAGGCCAAGAGGTTGGAACTTGCACGGCCTAGTGAGCCGCTTCGCTACCCTTCGTACATAAGCCTCAGAGGGCCACGAGAGCTCTACGTCCAGAGCGCTGCTGAATAGGTCCGAAAGAGATGGTGTTGCATTAGATGTTGATGAGCGACATTCCAGCCCTAGCCGATCTTCGCCAGGATCCATATCCAACGTACGCGCGACTGCGCGCCGAGGCTCCCGTGTTCTACAGCGAGGCAGATCAAGCCTGGCTCATCAGCCGGTATCACCCCGTACTTCAGGTGATGAGGGCAAGCCACGAATTTACTAACCGACACTCAGGGCTCGAACGCGTACTCGTTGGTACAAGCGGAACACAACATATTGAATCTCGGAGAGTCCTGCAACCTGCATTCTCATCAGATAATGTGGCTCTTCTAGAACCGACCATACGTGAAACGGCGCGGCGATCGGTAGAGGCTTCACGTGCGTCAGGAACGATTGAGGCGATTAGTACACTCGCAATCCCAGTTCCAGGGGCTGTGTTCAGCGAACTGCTTGGCGTTCCGCCAGTCAGCGGAGCAAATCTCCTCGGCTGGGCCAGTGGGATTACGGTGCACGCCATGAGCGATCTAAGCACGAAACAGAGCCGGCCAGATCAGCGAGCGAAGAGGTTCTTGTTACGATTGATTCGCACAGCGAGTGATCCAAGCTTCGCCTTTTACCGCGAGGCCCGACTTTTCATTGAGCAACATTTTGATCGTGCGCTGCTAACGCCGAGCACATCGGTGATGACAAGGTCGCTCCTGGAGCAACATGCCGCAGGGAAACTCAGTTGGAATGATTTGATTTCAATTGGACTTGAATTTGCGTTCGCAGCAACAGAGACGACCACCACGTTAATCGGATCAGCGATGCGTGTGTTGGCGGAGGACTTTGCGCTGCAAGATCGCCTGCGGAGGGATGAGTCAATACGGGATGCCTTTATCGAAGAGGTTCTGCGATTCAGCTCCCCAATTCAATACATTAAGAGAGTGGCTGAGGAGGAGGTTGTCATCGCAGGTGTCACGATTCCAGCGAAATCCAGGATTCGGGTAATTCTCGCTTCAGCGAATCGTGACGAAGAGGTGTTTGAGACCGCATCCGTGTTTAATCCTGTGAGGTCGCCAAACCCACACATCTCTTTTGGTTCAGGACCACATATGTGCCCAGGCTCAAAACTCGCACGACTCGAAGCGAGACTGATTATTGATGAACTTCTAAGTCAGACGACCACGATACGACGGGTTGATCCAGAGGCGACACTTGTATACCGTGGCTACAGCGGATCACGCGGTCTCGTCTCTCTCGACCTGCAGCTCTCGTAGATGCGACGTCTTTTTCGGGTCATCCGCTGGGAGCGATGGGCGGGCTCTAAGCTCCCTCTGCTTCTTGGGGCGTTTCTCTTGTCAATCGGTCTGACCGACACCACCCCTTCACTTGCGCTCGCTGGGGCGGTGCAACTAACGGTGCACATTGTCGGGTACGCGAGCTTCGGTTATCTCGTGAACTCGCTGGCAGATATTCGGCAAGATGAAGCGGCAGGTAAGGGCTCGGTCTTCTCCGGCTGGAGTATGCGTCGTGCCCGCACCGCCGTTCTTGTTTCGGTTGGGATTGCCGCTGGGCCACTCATCATTGGCGCGGATGCGCACCCTGCCGCCCTCGGTTCGATGGGTATCTCAATGGTCGTTGCAGCGGCGTACTCACTACCGCCACTCCGCCTCAAGGAGCGAGGTGTGCTTGGCGCACTCAGTTCATCACTGGCCCAACGATCACTGCCCGCGCTCACGATCTTCTGTTACTTCGAGGCGTATTCACTCGCTCCGTTGGTCTACTGCGCGCTGACGCTCGTGATTGGACTGCGGTTCATTCTCGTTCACCAGGTGGATGATCTTGCTGCTGACCAGATCTCTGGTACTCGCACCCTGGCGACGAGGCGCGGCGCTGAGGCGCTTAAGCGGGTCGTTACCGTTCTGCTCTTGCCGGCAGAGCTTCTCCTTGCTCTCTGCTTTGTTGTAGTGGCGTCCCCAGAGCTTGGCCTCGTCTCGTGGGTGGTAGCGATCTATGCAGTCGTACACACACTGCTGTTGCTCCTTCTGCACGATCGTGACCGGTTTCCGCTCGCAAGTTATGCACCGTTCAGCGAGCTGTACTGCTGCTACCTTCCGCTTGGTCTCGCCCTCGCTGGGGTGCTGATGGGCGGGCAGGTCCTGATGCCGATATACCTTGTGGGCTTCGCCATTTCCCTCACGCTTCTTCCCGGGAGCCTGCGCGAAGAGTTTCACCGGATTCGAAGGTTGATCCGATCCCGCCAAAGGCCGGTTCTTGCGGTTGCTCCAGACGTAATCACAGCCGCCCGCCGTGCTGCAGTTCGCGCGCTCCAGATCGCACAGCGGGGCGACGGGTCGTTTGAACTGCTGAAATGGCGTCATCCTGATAGCTCCGTGGCTGCACACCACCTCTTTGCAACTGCCTGGGTGGTGATTGCGGCGGGTGAATCCCTTACAGCAGAGGCACGTGAGCGCGCAGCCAGAGCGATTGAGTCTGCTCGTGACGCAACAGGCTATTGGAATTTTGATCCGTCGATGGGGATTCCCAATGACATCGATAGCACCGCATGCGCCATGATCGCGTTAGCGGCCTGTGGGCGGACTGGAGACGAACGTGACGCGCGTCTCCTCTTGGAGCAATGGCGCCATGAGCGACAACGCTTTGCAACATGGGTTACCGATGATCAATCGTGGCAATCAGGTGATCGGGATGATCCTGTGGTGAATCTGAACACGCTGGTCGCCCTGGCGACGCTGCATCAACGCGTTGATGGGGCAATGAGCGGCGGGATTGAGAAGTTTCTCTCGGGAACTCCTGCTACATCACGCTACTACTGTGATGCAGCAACGCTCCCCTATGCCGCAGCGAAAGCGGGCATTCCCCTCGACCGGAGTCGTCACCCTCAGTGGGGCCGTCCGAATCGACGCGCAACATCAACGTCCATCGCGCATTGGATCACCATGAGTTTTGCGCCGGATCACGATCTCGTCACCCTCTTGCTTCAGCGTCAGCGCTCAGATGGGAGCTGGGCGGCTGATCCGTGGTTCACGGGGGTCAACGTACCGTTCTGGGGGAGCAGTGCGCTGACCACTGCGTTCTGCATTGAGGCGCTCGCTCGCGTTGAGCGCAGCACAACGGTGTAACGCGTTAGCCCCTCGATTTCGTACCGCCCCGCTCGTTCCACCAATCTTCTAACGCGAATCCGATGCCTGCGAACGGCAGGAACCACGGGAGGCCTTCATACGGAACGGGCACTGGGTGCCACGGGATGCGCGCGGGGAGTGGAGGATCGCCACCGAGCTCCCAGTCAATGGTCTGCTCTGCGAGTAGCGTCATTAGCGCCACGCCAGAGCCTGCGCAGCCAGAGAGGTGCGTGACGCCGCCGAGTCGCGCAACGCGTGGCAGTCGATCAAACGCGAACGAGAGCCGGCCGCCCCACGCATGCGTGACGTTGGTGTGTGCGAGTTGCGGGTGACTCGCGCGCATGCGTGCGGTGAGGAGGCGTGCGATGTGGTCGAGGGAGTCTGGCCAGAACGAGGTGCGGCCACCAAAGGCGATGCGGCCGTCCGGCGTTGGCCGCCAGTAGGAGAGGAAGTTACGCGTGTCGAAGCGCATCTCGCCGTTACCAGACACCTGCGCCAGCAGTTCGGGTGCGAGTGGTTCGGTGGCGATCATGAAGCTCCCCACGGGGATGGCGCGGCGACGAAGGGCGGGGAAGAGGCGATCTGCGTATCCGTTCACGCCGCCGAAGATGTGCTGCGTTCGGATGCTGCCGCGCGGCGTGCGCACCTCGTATCCGCCCGCGATCTGGATGATGCCAGTGGCGGGCGTCCGCTCGCGAATCTCAACGCCAGCCGCTCGTGCTGCATTCGCCATCGCCGCCTGGAGCCGTGCCGGCTGGACACCGCCTCCTTCTTCAACGGCGAGTCCGCCAGCGAACGCGCTGCTGTTAGTGAGTTGTTGGACGGCACTTCGGTCCAGGAGCCGCACGGGGAGGCCAAGCGATTCGCGCAGCTCTGCTTCGCCGTGCAGGTCTGCTGCGCTACGCGTTGAACGCGCGAGCTCAAGGTGCCCCGTCTCGCTCCAGTTCGGGTCAATGCCTGTGCTGCTGGTTAGGCCCTCTGGGCCCGCTGTGGCGAGCTGCTGGATGCGGCGTACTCCGGCGCGTGAGAGATCGAACCATTCGCGCGCGCCGTCGGCGCCGAAGCGCTTGATGATGGAGTTGGTCGATGCGCCGAATCCTACATGGACCATGCCGCCGTTACGGCTGCTCGCACCGTCGCGCAGCTCACCTTTTTCCAGGAGGAGGACGCGTGCGCCGCGCTCGGCTGCGCGCCGCGCGGCGGAGAGACCAGAGAATCCGCCACCAATGACGATCCAGTCAACGCTGGTTGGCAGTGGCTCACTCGGGGGCGTGGCGGCGCTGCTCGGATTCGGTGCGTCCTCATGCCAGGCAACGGCGTGCTGTGGTCGTTGTGAAGGAGCGGCTCTCAGCATGACCCAAGAGTAGCGCGCGACAGCGCGGTGGCTACACGCAGGCGCGTGTAGCATACGGAGATGACGCAGCCCGCTTCGCGCCCATCGGTGATCGTGGATTGCGATCCTGGCCATGACGATGTGTTCGCCATGGTGGTGGCGAACCACTACGCAAACCTCCTCGGCATCACGGTGGTGCACGGCAACGCGCCGCTCTCTCGCACGCTGCCGAATACGCTGATCTCATGCGATGTCTTTGGGATCAACGCCCCCGTCTTCGCCGGCGCCGAGCGACCACTGATCGCCCCGCCGCGCAATGCGCCGCATATTCACGGCGAATCCGGACTCGGCGGGCCAGAGCTCCCTCCAGTTACGCGCACTGCGGAGAAGACACACGCCGTTGAGGCGATTATCGAGCTGGTGCGCAAGCATGAAGGGGATGGCGTCTGGCTGATGCCGCTCGGCCCGCTCACCAACATTGCGCTGGCGCTGCGCATGGCGCCAGACCTTGGGAAGCGCATCGCAGGGATCTCGCTGATGGGGGGCGGCACGCTCCACGGAAATCGCGCGCCGCACGCCGAGTTCAATATCTGGGCCGATCCGGAGGCGGCCTCTGTGGTCTTCAACTACGGCGGACCGCTAAAGATGGTTGGCCTGAACACCACGCATCAGGTGGTGATCACCAAGGAGTTCGTTGAGCGCGTGGCGGCGCTGAAGACGCGGAAGGCAACCTTTGCGGCGGAGCTGCTCGATTTCTTCTCAACCACCTATGGCGAGCAGCTTGGGGTCTACGGCGGACCGCTCCACGACCCGTGCGCCGTCTTCGCCGTTACGCATCCGCAACTCTTTGATCTCCGCCCAAAGCGGGTTGATATTGAGCTGTATGGTGAGTTCACGCGCGGCATGACCGCCGTTGATGAGCGACCGATCGTCGCGTCAAAGAAAGGCGATCCAAACGCACTCGTTGCCTACGAGCCGAAGTCTGCCGAGATCTTCGACCTGATCTACGCAGCGGTGGCCGCCGAATCAGCTCCGGCATGAGCGCTGATGCAACGAGGCGTCGCCTTCAACTCTCACTCATTGTTGGCGTTGGCCTTGGGAGCACTGGCTACATCGGCGCAATCACCGTTGCGACAATTGTCGCCAAAGAGCTCTCTGGCGGCTCTGCATTCGCTGGTCTCCCTGGTGCCGCGATCGTCTTAGGCTCTGCCACGGCGTCACAACTCCTCTCACGCTTCATGGTGCGCTACGGCCGACGCGCCGGGTTGACGCTCGGCTACGGGATCGGCGCGGTTGGCGCCGTTGGCGCTGGACTTGCCGTGATCCTTAGCTCCTTCCCGCTCTTCCTTCTCTCAACGGTCTTAATGGGCTGCGCGAACGCATCGAATCAACTCTCGCGCTACACGGCGGCAGATATGTATGACGAGACGAAGCGCGCCACCGCGATTGGGTTTGTGGTCTGGGGCTCAACGCTCGGTGCGGTGGTGGGGCCGAACCTTGTCACGGTGGCTGGGAATGCCGCCGAAGGGCTTTCGCTGCCGCGCCTCGCCGGGGCGTACGGTGTGCCGATCCTCTTTGTTGCCGCTGCGGCGCTGCTCACCCTTTTCACACTGCGACCTGATCCTGCGAGCCTGGCCCCCTCCACACGTGCTGAGGCGGCGGGGAGTGGTGCGTCGGTAGGGGAGATCATCGCGCGGCCGCGCGTCTTCGCCGCCATCGTGGCGCTCGTGATCGGCCAAGTAGTGATGGTGCTGGTGATGACGATGACGCCGCTGCACATGACGGAGCACGGACACGGCCTTGACGCCGTTGGCCTGGTGATTAGCGGCCACACCTTTGGGATGTTCGCCCTCTCGCCGCTCTCTGGACGGCTCGCCTCACGCTTTGGGACACCGCTCGTCATTGCGGCGGGGCTTGCGGTGCTCGCCTTCTCTTCGGTGCTCGCCGCCGTTGCACCGCCAGATGGCGGCACGATGCTGTTCGTCGCCCTCTTCCTGCTCGGCTGGGGTTGGAACCTCGGCTTCGTCGCCGGCTCTGCGCTCCTCACTGAAGGCCTCTCCGTCAACGAGCGCACGCGACTGCAGGGCATCACCGATGCGCTGATCTGGAGCTCCGCCGCCGCCGCCGCGCTCGGCTCTGGCGTTGTGGTTGCCGTTGCCAGCTACACAACGCTCGGGTTGCTGGGCGCAGTGTTGATCCTGCTCCCCGTCTGGGCGATGCTGCGCGGGCGACGTGAACTACGTCGCACCAGGCCGGTAGAGATCAGCGCGCCAGAGGTGCCGCTCGATTAAGCCTTTGCTGGGGCGCGAACCACGCTCTCAAACTTCTCCTTGTGGGAGCCGTCGCAGAAGGGCTTGTTCGCCGAGTGGCCACAACGGCAGAGGCCGGTGCTGTCACCTTCGTGCGGAATCTCGTTCCCCTCAACATCAACAATGGCGAAGTCGCCAACAATCTTGAGTGATCCATTATCTCGTACGGTGATCTTGACCTGCTCGCTCATCAGATGAGTCCCCCTCAATACTTACGCTCACGTGCCACCGCAAAGCGGCCGCCCTCTGCGTGCTCTCAGCGTAGCGCGCCGCATGCGACAGGGAGTCGGAGCGCGGGCTTGCTCGGGTAGGATGCGGACTTCGGTGATTGAGGGACCTGCGGGCATCAGCCTTGCGCCTTCGCCGGGAGGGTTCTTGCCATGGCAGATCCAAAGCAGACGAAGTTCGTCCTCGACGAGTCGAAACTGCCGAAGAGCTGGTACAACATCGCGGCGGACCTCCCGTGGCCTCAGCATCCGCCGCTGAATCCGCAGACAGGAAATCCGCTCGGCCCCGATGACCTTGCGCCGCTCTTCCCGATGGCCTTGATCGGCCAAGAGGTGTCGAGCGAGCGCGAGATTGAGATCCCGGAGCCGGTGCGCGACGCGTATCGACTCTATCGACCGAGCCCGCTCTATCGCGCGCATCGCTTGGAGAAGTTGCTGGGGACGCCAGCGAAGATCTTCTACAAGTACGAAGGGGTGAGCCCGGCCGGGAGCCATAAGCCAAACACCGCAATCCCGCAGGCCTTCTATAACGCCCAGGAAGGTGTGAAGCGCCTGGCAACGGAGACGGGTGCTGGGCAGTGGGGGACATCGCTTGCATTTGCTGGGGCAATGTTCGGCCTGGAGGTGAAGGTCTACCAGGTGCGGGCAAGCTATGACGCCAAGCCGTATCGACGCATCCTGATGGAGACGTACGGCGCGCAGGTCGTTGCAAGCCCAAGCCCAGACACAAACTACGGACGCTCCGTCCTTGCGTCGGATCCGAAGACCTCCGGGTCGCTCGGCATCGCGATCAGCGAGGCGGTGGAGGATGCGGCGACGCGCGATGACACCAAGTACGCCTTGGGCTCCGTACTGAACCACGTCCTGCTGCACCAGACGGTGATTGGGCAGGAGACGCAGCTCCAGCTTGAGATGGCAGGCGTTGAGCCAGACATCTTGGTTGGCTGCACTGGCGGCGGTTCAAACTTCGCCGGGTTCACCTTCCCGTTCATTGGCGCCATGTTCCGTGGCGGGCGCAAGGTCCGCGTGATTGCGGCGGAGCCCACTGCGGCTCCCTCGTTGACACGCGGCATCTATGCGTACGACTACGGCGACACGGCGCATATGGCACCAATGGTGAAGATGCACACGCTCGGTTCGGCGTTCATGCCGGATCCGATTCACGCAGGAGGACTCCGCTATCACGGGATGGCGCCGCTCGTCTCACTTCTCAAGGAGAAGGGGACGATTGAAGCGGTGGCAATTCCGCAGCGCGAAACCTTTGAGCGTGGCGTGGAGTTCACGCGCGCCGAGGGGATCCTCCCAGCACCAGAGGCGAATCACGCGATCGCCGCAACGGTGCGAGAGGCGTTGAAGGCGAAGGCCGAGGGGAAGGAGACGGTGATCGTCTTCAACAACTGCGGCCACGGCTTCTTGGACCTTGCGGCGTATGAGAACTATCTGGCTGGGCGGCTTGAAGACCTCGACCTTGACCAGGGGAAGATCGACGCAGCGCTTGGGGATCTCCCAAAGGCGTAACGCAGGTTCAGCGGCTAGCGCAGGTTCAGCCGCAACGTAGCAAGCAGAAACCGAGGGGTTCGGCGAGACTGATCTGATGAAGATCTACCTCGCCGGACCCCTCTTCAATGCAGGTGAGCGCGGCTTCCTCTCGGAGATTGCGGCGCGCCTTCGCGCGCTCAACTTTGAGGTCTTCGTCCCGCATGAGCAGTTCGTTGAACAGGAGGGGGTCGACCCGAAGGCAGTATTTACAACAGACCTTGCGGGGGTGCGTGCTGCCAACGCGGTGCTCGCCTGGATTGATGGGGCGCAAGTGGATGACGGCACGGCAACAGAGATCGGCATCTTTACGCAGCTCTGCGCGATGGATCCGAGTCGCTACAAGGGGATCATTGGCCTCTGCACCGATCTCCGCATGGTGCGACGACGCGGCGTCGCTCCAGGGGACGGAATCAACCTCTTTGTTGCTGGTGCAATCCAGTCCGTTGGCGAGATCACCTGGTCCGTTGACGAAGCGATCGATGCGATGGTCCGCCTGCGCGAAAAGAGCTAGTAGAGATGCGCGCACGCTGATGAACCCACTCTTTTCAGTAAGTCGCGCCGTTCTCCTGCGCATGAGTCGCGCCGCCGCGCTCGGTGCGCTCGTCCAACGAACCAGCTGGGGGCGCCGTGCGGTGCAACGCTTCGTTGCGGGGAACACGATTGATGAGGCGGTAGCTGCGGCGGTTGAGATGAAGGGGCGCGGCTTTACCGTGACCCTCGATCGCCTCGGTGAGGCCTCATCTGGCGCGAAGGCTGATACGTACGCCGCCGATGCGGCTCGACTCCTTGAGGCGCAGGCTGCGGCCGGACTTGAGCCGAACGTCAGCGTCAAACTCACCGCGATCGGCCTCGCTGAGGGGAGCGCCGTTGCCACAGCGCGACTTGAGCGCATTTTGATGACGGCGCAGCGGGTGAACGGCTTCGTGCGCGTTGATGCGGAGCACGCCGAGAGCCTTGACGCGCTTCATGAGATCGTCCTTGCGGCGCGCGCGGCGGGGCGTCCCGTTGGCACCGTGCTGCAGGCAAACATGCGCCGCTCGGTTGCAGATTGTGAGCGACTCACCAGTGCTGGCGTACCGATTCGGCTGGTGAAGGGCGCCTACGATCCTGGTGTCGATGGTGTGGGGGATCCCGTCGCCGTGGACGCCGCATATCTGGCACTCGCTTCAACGCTGCTCGCTACGAGCGTCCCGTTGGCCTTTGGGACACATGACGAACGGATCCTTACGCAGCTCGCTGAGCGTTCACGCGGTCGCGCGGAGGCGCAGCTTCTCTATGGGGTGCGGAGCGACCTCGCAGATCGACTAGCAACCGCCGGTTGGCGCGTGCGCATCTACACACCGTACGGTCCAGACTGGTGGCCGTACTCGCTTCGCCGCATGGCGGAGCGTCCGGCGAACCTGCGCTTTGTGCTGCGGAGCCTCTTCGGCCGCTAGCGGCTCGCCGCCCAGCAACTACTTGCTGAGCGAAGCCTCCGTCTCGTCGCGGTGCTTCTTCAGGTACTTCATGAATGGCGTGCCGCCCGTTCCAACATCAACTGGATTGCCGGTGGCGTCCGCCGCCTGGCGATTGATATAGGTCGCCGCGTATTCAAGGTGCAGCGCGCGGAAGGCGCGCAGCGTCTCAACGCAGCGATTGCGCGCCGCAACAAGATCTTTCGGTGCTGCTGCGCCGAGTGACTCGACGTGGCTCGCCGCGGTTGGACCCGCCTCAAAGGCTTCAAGGAGCCCGACATGCTTACGCGGCATGTAGCGGCGCATCTCCATCAGGTATTCGCGCAGCTGGTCGGGCGCATGGCCAACGCCGAGCACCGCATCAAGGCAGGGGACGATGGTGCTCTGCGCGCCGGTCTCGCCGCGGAAGGTCTGCCCAACGCCGGCGTAGGCGGTTACCCCTTCGTAGACGAGGCCACCCGGGAGTGCTGGGTTGTCGCGCCAGCCGAAGATGTACGGACGAACGCGGTGGTAGTAGACATACGGGTCGCACGCCTCTGGCATCCGCTTCATCGTGGCGAGGATGCCGTCGAGCGCGTCACCGAGCTGGTTCAGCGCCGCAGTGGCCTCACCGTCGTTGCCATCAGAGATCGCCGCCTGTGCGTGCGCGCCCGCCGCAAGTGCGGCACCAGCACGTCGCTCAATGTCCACGTGAATGAGGATGAACCAGGCCTCATCGAGACCGCCGAGGAAGTGCTGTAGCAGCGCGATGTTGCCGAGCGCGATCGGGCCGCTCGCATCAATGCGGCGCCAGTTCCAGAGCGCGTAGCTCGCATAGGAGAGGATCGGCTCACGTCCGAGTGCTGCGGCAATCTCGTGCCACGGCACCGCGAGTCGCGCTGGGAGTGCGCTCGGTGACTCTGGCTCACCCCAGACGTAGGCCATGCCCAGATAACTGAGCGTCCGCATCGCCGCCTCAAGATCCTCTTCCGTTTCGAGCTGTTCGCTGCGGAACTCGGGGAGCGCCTCAATGATTGAGCGAATCTTTCCCGATGGGATGAGGGCGGGGAGGTCGCGCGCCGTCTGATGCCACTCCGGATTTGTTGCTGGGATTCCAGCGTTCGGATCAGCGATCGGGAGGAAGCCACGTTCCGCTGTAACACCGTAAGCGTGAAGGTCAACGAGGTGGGTCATGAGACGCTCCAATGCTGGGCCGCAGGATGCAGCCGATTGCTGCCATCGTGCGGGTTCGTAGGCGATCTGCGGGGCGCTGTTGCGCGTCCCGTGCGAGGGCGCGGGTCGTCTATGATCGCTCTGCCGTCGGTCGGGCTCCGCGCGACGACGCTTCGTGAACCGCGTCAGGTCCGGAAGGAAGCAGCGCTAAACGGATCGCGGCGGGCGCAGCGGGCCGCTCGGCCGGCGGCACTCAAAGATTGATTAGGTCAACGAGAGTGAGGGGAGCGAAGGGGGGCGCATGGCAGAACAGCTCGCGATCTACCGCCGCTACCGCGCCTCAACCTTCGGCGAGCTGCGCGGCCAGGACCCCATCGCCAAGACCCTCCGTCGCGCAGTTGCAGACGGTCGCCTCGGTCACGGCCTCCTCTTCGTAGGACCACGCGGCACTGGCAAGACCTCCACCGCGCGCATCGTTGCTAAGGCGCTGAACTGCCTCGCCCCTGCAGATGGTGAGCCGTGCGGCAGCTGCACCGCCTGCATCGCGATTCGCGACGGTGCCACCTTTGACGTGGTGGAATCGAACGCCGCCACCTCCAACCGCATTGATGATGTCCGCGAAGATCTAATCCCACTCATCACCAATCCGCCGACCGACCTGAAGCGGAAGGTCCTCATCCTTGACGAGGTGCACCGCTTCACGAACGACGCCTGGGACGCGCTCCTCAAGTGGCTCGAGGAGCCGCCACCCGGCATCGTCTTCATCTTCTGCACCACCGACCCGTCGCGCATTCGTCCGGCGATCCTTTCGCGCCTGCAGCGATTCGACTTCCGACCGATCGCGCAAGACGAGATTGCAGGGAAGCTGACCGAAATCCTGAAGACAGAGAAGCGCAACGCGGAGCCAGAGGCGATCGCCCTCCTCGCGCGCCTCGCCGATGGCGGGATGCGCGACGCCGAGTCGATGCTCGACCAGCTCCTCTCCTCAGGCGTGGATCCACTCCGCGCCGCAGATGTTGAAGAGCTGCTCGGCCTCCCGAGCGCCGAACATATTGCGCAGCTCGCCGCCGCCATGCTGGACGCGGACGCCCCCGCTGGGCTCGCCATCCTTTCTGAGTTTGAACTGCGCGGTCGCGATCCACACGTGGTTGCCGATCACCTCACCGATCTCGTCCGGCGCGCGCTCCACGCCGCACTCGCCGCGGGAGGGAGTGTCCCCGCCGATGCGTCGCGACTCCCCGCCGGCCTTACGCTCGGCGGTGAACCTGGCGCACCACTCCCACTCGCCGGCCGTGATCGCGCCGATCTGCTCCGTCTCGCGCACGCACTCCGCCGCCTGGAATCGGGTCGCGGTGATGCCGATCTCCGTCTCGGTCTTGAGCTGCTCCTTCTCGGGACGTTGACTCCGACCACTCCAGCGGCAACAGCGCCAGTTGTTGCGCCAGTTGCTTCAACTCCAGCGCCAGTTGCATCAGCGGCGTCGGTGCCACCAGCAATGAAGCCGACGCGCACACCACGCGCCGCGACGCCATCAACACCGCCAGCCACACAGGCAGTACCGGCTGCAACAACAGCGGAACCTGCCGCTACCGCGCCAGCGAGCGACGAATGGACGCGCATGTTGGCGGCGGCGGATCCGGCAACGAAGCCGCTGATTGCCGACGCGCGTCCCGCATTTGCAAGCGGCGTTTTGACACTCCTCTACAGCGTGTCGAAGAGCTTTATGCGACAGCGCGCCGAGGGGCGGCGTGATCGCATTGAGGCGATTGCGGCGCAGATTTACGGTGCTGGTGTTCAGGTGAAGTTCCTTGAACAGGATGCGGACACGGCACTGCGTGAGGTCTGGACCGACGCATGAGCGGCGCCCCACTTCCGCGCTCGCTTGAGCGGCTGATCGAGGCGCTCTCTCGCCTCCCGGGCGTTGGCCCGCGCACCGCCGAACGGCTCGCCTTCCACATCCTGCGCACGCCGCTCGCCGACGCGCAGGCGCTCGCCGGCGCGATCAGCACGATGCGCGAACAGACGCGACCCTGCGAGATCTGCGGCCATGTTGCCGACGAGGTGCGCTGCCGCATCTGTACCGATGATTCACGCGACGCCAGCCTCCTCTGCGTCGTGGAGGAGCCGCTCGATCTGATCGCCATTGAACGGACTGGTGCCTTCCGTGGTCGCTATCACGTCCTGAACGGCGCCCTCTCACCCATGTCGGGGGTGGGCCCAGGCGAGCTCCGCATGCGCGAGCTCTTCGAGCGCGTGGACGCCGCGGCGGCGGCTGGGAGCCCGATTCGCGAGGTGATCATCGCCACGAACCCCTCCCCAGAGGGGGACGTCACCCTGCTCTACCTCCAGGAGCGGCTCGGCACGAAGGTCGCCTCCATCACCTCTATGGCGCGCGGCCTCCCCTTCGGCGCCGACCTCCAGTACGCCGACGCTGTAACAATCCTTCGTAGCCTCGAGGAGCGCCGCGGCGTCGAGTCATAAGGGTGATCTCGCCCTGCTCATATAAGGTGGCGACATGAGTGAACTGATCTTCGAGCTCCTCCTGCGCCTCCTGAAGGTGGCCGCCGCCGCCCTCATCGGCCTCCTTATCTATACGGTGGGGAGCAGCCTGGACCCGGCCGCCGCCGGGGCCACCCTCGGCGTCGCCTCGTTTGCCGCTGGGGCGGGGGTCATCCTCCTCCTCGAATCCAGCCCTCTTTAGACCCAGCAAGACCCCCAAAAAACCCTCCGAGAAACCCTTCGGGAGCCCCTGAGGGAGGGGAGTGTTACAGCCCGAAAAGCGACCCCCCTTCGCCCGCACGACTCCCGCACGACTCCCGCACGGGAGGCGTTTGACAGGATGGGGGGTGTCTGCGATGCTCCGCCTCCGCGTAACTGCAGGGAGAGATCCTCTCCCAACGGCCCCGATTACGGGTCGGCCAGATGCGCACACAGATACCACGGTCTCCGTGGTGATCGCGTCGGCGAAAGTCGGCGGCACCTTAACAGCTGAAGAGTGGCAGGTAACACAAAGCAACCGTTTAATTCGCTGGGGGCAGACCCTCGGAAAATTGACGCGCTGCCGTAAGGCAACGTGTTGTTTCGGAGAGTTTGATCCTGGCTCAGGACTAACGCTGGCGGTATGCCTTAGACATGCAAGTCGAACGAGTTTCCGGGCTTGCTCGGAAATTAGTGGCGAACGGCTGAGTAACGCGTAGGTGACCTACCCCGTAGTGTGGAATAACTGCCCGAAAGGGTAGCTAATACCGCATGTTGAGCCGACATCAATGTCGTCTCCAAAGCAGAAATGCGCTATGGGCGGGGCCTGCGTTCGATTAGCTAGTTGGTGGGGTAATGGCTCACCAAGGCGACGATCGATAGGTGGTCTGAGAGGACGATCACCCAGACTGGGACTGAGACACGGCCCAGACTCCTACGGGAGGCAGCAGTCGGGAATTTTGCGCAATGGGGGAAACCCTGACGCAGCAATACCGCGTGTGGGATGAAGGCCTTCGGGTCGTAAACCACTTTTTTCGGGGACGATAATGACGGTACCCGAAGAATAAGCCACGGCTAACTACGTGCCAGCAGCCGCGGTAATACGTAGGTGGCAAGCGTTGTCCGGATTTACTGGGCGTAAAGCGCGCGCAGGCGGTGAATGAAGTCGAAAGTGAAAGCCCCGGGCTCAACTCGGGAACTGCTTTCGAAACCAGTTCACTTGAAGGTGGAAGAGGGAAGTGGAATTCCGAGTGTAGTGGTGGAATGCGTAGATATTCGGAAGAACACCAGAGGCGAAGGCGACTTCCTGGTCCGATCTTGACGCTGAGGCGCGAAAGCTAGGGGAGCAAACGGGATTAGATACCCCGGTAGTCCTAGCTGTAAACGATGGATACTAGGTGTTGGAGGTTTTAACCCCTCCGGTGCCGCAGCTAACGCATTAAGTATCCCGCCTGGGGAGTACGGCCGCAAGGCTAAAACTCAAAGGAATTGACGGGGCCCCGCACAAGCAGCGGAGCGTGGGGTTTAATTCGATGATACGCGAAGAACCTTACCAAGGCTTGACATGCACATGACCGCGGCGGAAACGTCGCTTTCCCGAAAGGGACGCGTGCACAGGTGTTGCATGGCTGTCGTCAGCTCGTGTCGTGAGATGTTGGGTTAAGTCCCGCAACGAGCGCAACCCCTGTCGTGTGTTGTATCACTCACACGATACTGCCGAGAGAAACTCGGAGGAAGGCGGGGATGACGTCAAGTCAGCATGGCCCTTATGTCTTGGGCTACACCCACGCTACAATGGCCGGTACAACGGGCTTGCGAAGCCGCGAGGCGGAGCGAATCCCTTAAAGCCGGTCTCAGTTCGAATTGCAGGCTGCAACTCGCCTGCATGAAGCCGGAGTTGCTAGTAACCGCTGGTCAGCACACAGCGGTGAATATGTTCCCGGGGCTTGTACACACCGCCCGTCAAGTCACGAAAGTCGGCAATACCCGAAGCCAGTGCGCCAACCGTAAGGGGGCAGCTGTCGAAGGTAGGGTCGGTGATTGGGACTAAGTCGTAACAAGGTAGCCCTACCGGAAGGTGGGGCTGGATCACCTCCTTTCTAGGGAGTTTCTGTCTGAACCAGCGGTGGTTCGGACATAAAAGGAATCCCAGGTTAAACACGTCGTTGTTCTCGCTCCCTACCGAGTGGAGTGGGCAGTCTCGCAAGAGGCTGAGGCGAACGTGACTCGGCAAGCAAACCGAACCCGCAGTGGTTTACGGTTGTTCGTGTTCCTGCCACTCTTTAGCTGTCCGGTGCCGATACTCGCGCGTGCGAGTCGCGGTTCCACGGGGGCGTTTAGCTCAGTTGGTTAGAGCACTGCCCTGATAAGGCAGAGGTCTCTGGTTCGAGTCCAGAAACGCCCACCACCATCACTGGGGGACGTAGCTCAGTTGGTAGAGCACCTCCTTTGCAAGGAGGGGGTCAGGAGTTCGAGTCTCCTCGTCTCCACCAGTCCCCGCCGCAACAGCACATCACTGATCACTGGCCTTCCAAAAGGTCAGCGACCAGCGATCAGCTGGGCGACTTAGGTCGCAGTGCCGCAAGGCACACCCTTAACAGCCGAATACATGACTGAACATCGAATGTAATAGTTTCGTCGGATGAAACAAGTGAAATTGTCAAGGTGTATCCCGAGACGGTCCACGGGCGGCGATGAGTCGTCGCTGGTGGGTCAAGCTACTAAGAGCACTAGGTGGATGCCTTGGCGCCAAGAGCCGATGAAGGACGTGGCAGGCTGCGAAAAGCTTCGGGGAGTCGCGAGCAGACAGTGATCCGAAGATGTCCGAATGGGGAAACCCGGCTGGGGTAATGCCCAGTCATCGGTGGCTGAATACATAGGCCACCGGAAGGTAAGCCAGCGAACTGAAACATCTAAGTAGCTGGAAGAGAAGATATCAATTCCCTGAGTAGTGGCGAGCGAAAAGGGAACAGTCCAAACCGCGACAGCGTGATAGGCGGGAGCCGTTGCTGTCTCGGGGTTGTAGGAGTCAACTTTCGAATCCTCCCGGATTCGAGCGAAGTCACAAATCTGATCGTTAGGTGAACCTGCTTGGAAAGGCAGGCCATAGAGGGTGAGAGCCCCGTAACCGAAAGCGATCAGACTTCGTGGTTGATCACCTGAGTAACGCGTGGAAGGTCTCTCATGCGTGAACCTAGGGGGACCACCCTCTAAGACTAAATACTCTTGGCGACCGATAGTGAACAAGTACCGTGAGGGAAAGGCGAAAAGAACCCCGTAAGGGGAGTGAAATAGAACCTGAAACCGAGTGCTTACAAACAGTCAGAGCACTATGTTGGAAACAACAGTGTGATGGCGTGCCTTTTGAAGAATGAGCCGACGAGTTATTGCTGTGTGGCAAGGTTAAGTCCGAGAAGGACGGAGCCGTAGCGAAAGCGAGTCTCAATAGGGCGTTGAGTCGCATGGCGTAGACCCGAAACCGGGTGACCTATCCATGGCCAGGTTGAAGCGGGGGTAATACCCCGTGGAGGACCGAACTGGTGAATGTTGAAAAATTCTCGGATGAGCTGTGGATAGCGGAGAAATTCCAATCGAACCCGGAGATAGCTGGTTCTCCCCGAAATAGCTTTAGGGCTAGCCTCGGGCGTTCAATCATGGGGGTAGAGCACTGGATGGACTAGGGGGCTTCCCGCTTACCAAATCCAACCAAACTTCGAATCCCATGATTCAAGAGCCCGGGAGTCAGACTACGAGGGCTAAGCTTCGTGGTCCCAAGGAAAACAGTCCAGATCGCCAACTAAGGTCCCTAAATCAACGCTAAGTGGTGAACGATGTGGGATTGCATAAACAACCAGGATGTTGGCTCAGAAGCAGCCATCATTGAAAGAGTGCGTAACAGCTCACTGGTCAAGTGATCCCGCGCGGAAAATTTAACGGGGCTCAAGCGTTGTACCGAAGTTGCGAAATCGTCGCCCAGCTTGCTGGCCGACGATTGGTAGGGGAGCGTTCCGCTTGCAGTGAAGGCAGACCGGAAGGACTGCTGGAGCGAGCGGAAGTGCGAATGTCGGCATGAGTAGCGAAATGTGAGTGGGAATCTCACACACCGTATGGCCAAGGTTTCCTGAGCAAGGCTCGTCCTCTCAGGGTTAGTCGGTCCTAAGCCGAGGGCGAACGCCGTAGGCGATGGACATCTGGTTGATATTCCAGAACCACCAAAGACCGTTTGCACCGCAAGGTGTCGCCGGGCGAAGGCGGAGGGTGGCTCTCTGACGCAAGTCAGGGGGTACTCCGAGTTGACGTCAGGTGGGAGCAAGGGCATGACGGGGTCTGGTAGTTCGAGCGTGCTATGGAATGCACGTCCAAGCTCGTAGGGGGTGGGACTAGGTAAATCCGGTCCCGCATTCAACTCTGAAAAGCGATGGGAAGGGGTGTATGCCCTGACTCGAGCAAGCCAAGCCTCCAAGAAAAGTGTCTAGCGAGGTCCTAGGTGACCGTACCGCAAACCGACACAGGTGGCCGGGTAGAGAATACCAAGGTGATCGGGAGAACCCTCGTTAAGGAACTCGGCAAAATAACCCCGTAACTTCGGGAGAAGGGGTGCTCACAGGTGCAGCTTGCTGTGCTTGTGAGCCGCAGTGAAATGGCCCAGGCGACTGTTTAACAAAAACACAGGTCTCCGCTAAAGCGCAAGCTGATGTATGGGGGCTGACGCCTGCCCAGTGCTGGAAGGTTAAGAGGAGGGGTGCAAGCTCTGAATCGAAGCCCCAGTGAACGGCGGCTGTAACTATAACAGTCCTAAGGTAGCGAAATTCCTTGTCGGGTAAGTTCCGACCCGCACGAATGGCGTAACGATCTGGGCACTGTCTCAACGAGGGATCCGGCGAAATTGAAATACCAGTGAAGATGCTGGTTACCCGCGCTGGGGCAAAAAGACCCCGTGGAGCTTTACTACACCCTGATATTGGATTGAGGCTCGACCTGTGTAGGATAGGTGGGAGGCTTTGAAGCTGGGGCGTTAGCCTCGGTGGAGCCGTCGTTGAAATACCACCCTTGTTGTGTTTCGTTTCTAACCTCGTGCCGTAATCCGGCCGGGGGACAGTGTCAGGCGGGTAGTTTGACTGGGGCGGTCGCCTCCTAAAGAGTAACGGAGGCGCCCAAAGGTCCTCTCAGGCTGGATGGAAATCAGCCATAGAGTGCAAAGGCATAAGAGGGCTTGACTGCGAGACTTACAAGTCGAGCAGGTGCGAAAGCAGGGCTTAGTGATCTGATAACACCGAGTGGAAGGGTTATCACTCAACGGATAAAAGCTACCCCGGGGATAACAGGCTGATGGTGCCCAAGAGTTCATATCGACGGCACCGTTTGGCACCTCGATGTCGGCTCGTCGCATCCTGGGGCGGAAGTACGTCCCAAGGGTTTGGCTGTTCGCCAATTAAAGCGGTACGTGAGCTGGGTTCAGAACGTCGTGAGACAGTTCGGTCTCTATCCAGCGTGGGCGAAGGGAACTTGAAAGGAGCTGCTCCTAGTACGAGAGGACCGGAGTGGACGAGCCTATGGTGTGCCTGTTGTCCTTCCAAGGGCATTGCAGGGTAGCTAAGCTCGGCAGGGATAAGCGCTGAAAGCATATAAGCGCGAAGCTCGCCTTAAGATGAGGTTCCCCACCGGGTTAACCGGGTAAGACCGCAGGGAGACTACCTGCTTGATAGGGCGCATGTGGAAGGCCAGTGATGGCTGCAGCAAAGCGCTACTAATGGTCGAGGGCTTGACCTCCACGACGCCTCATCGGCGCCTGTGGGCGGTCTCGAGATACACCCCGATGAAACTAACCACGCTTGATGTTCAGCCATGAATTCGGACTTCGCCAAGCGGAGCCCGGTGACTGTAGCGGAGAGGCCATACCCGTTCCCATCTCGAACACGGAAGTCAAGCTCTCCAGCGCCGAAAATACTGAGGGGGCAGCTCCTCGGCAAGATAGGTCGTCGCCGGGCTCTTTGGCGTCTTGGGGTATTTTTCGCCGCCGCGATTGAGCGGCGCCTGTTCCGCTATCCTCCGAACATGGAAGCGCAGCAGTCCACTCCGTGTCCGTGGCTCCTCGACGACGCAGGCGCAATTGCACCAGGTCGTCCACGCGTTCCAAGCCGTTGCGGCGCCGACCCTGCGCGTGGAGAGCTCTCCAACCAGATCCGCGAGCGGCGCTGTCTCACCGGCTCGGCCTGTGAGATTCGTGATGCACGCGAGGCGGCACTCGGCCCACTCGCCGCCACCCTTGCGCCAGGTCAACCTGTTGGCGATGCCGCACTTCTCTATGGTGATGAGCCCGTGCAGCCGCGCGCCGGTCGCCCCTGGGGACGCCTCCTCCTTGTCGCCGCACTCGCCGCACTCCTCGTTATTGGTGGCGGGCCACTCGCTGGCGCAGTGGGGCCAGTCATCGATTCGCTGATTGGCGCCGCTGACGCATCGGCTGAACCGAGCGTTGAGCCATCGGATTCGGCGCTCCCTACGGCCACCCCCGTCCCGAGCGCCACCCCCACAGCGACCCCATCGCCGAGCCTCACCCCAAGCCCCACCCCCACAGCGACTCCCGCCCCAAGCAGCGACTCGGGGACGACCTATGTGGTGAAGAGGAATGACACCCTAACTGGGATCTGCCTGAAGATTGGGGGCGGCGAAGGCTGCGTCAAGGCGATCATGGAGTTGAATGCGATTGCGGACGCCCGCACGATTCAGCCTGGCCAGGTGCTAAAGCTCCCCTGAGGCTTGCTCGCGGAGCCTGTGTTAGGCTCCCTCAACGCGATCGCGTGGTCACCCCACATGCTCTGCACCGTGGTGTCACCGCTTGAGCGCGAATACATGTTGAAGGAGAACCAATACACGTGATTGAAGACCAGGAGAACGCGTCCCTTAATGGAGCAACTCCCGCCGAAGGCGGTGAGGCTCCCGTACGAAAGGCGAAAGCCCCAGCAAAGCCGAAGAGCGTCAAGGTGAAAGCCCCAGAGGTCGTCGATGACGCCCCAGCATCCGCCAGCAGCGCTACATCTAGCGCAGCCGTCGATGCCCCTACATACACTGCGCCAGTAGCAGCCGCCCCAGTGGCAACTGCGCCTGCAGCCCCAGTCTGGAGTGGCCCTGAGCCAACCACCATGGAAGAGCTGCTCGCGATCGCGGGCGCGCCGATCAAGAACCTCAAGTCGGGAGATGTGCTGGACGGCGTTGTCGTTCGCGTTGACCCAGACGAAGTGCTCGTTGATATTGGTGGCAAGAGCGAAGGTGTTGTCTCAAGCCGCGAGCTGCACGGTCGAAACGGCGAAGAGGGTCCAACCCTCAACGTTGGCGACACGGTGCTTGTCTATGTGATGCAGCCGGAGTCGGAAGACGGACACGTTGTCCTCTCCATCCGCCGCGCCGGCCTGGAGCGCAAGTGGCGCACCATGCAGGAGCAGCTGGACTCGGGCACCATCATTGAGGCCGCCGTCATTGATCACAACAAGGGTGGACTCATCGTTGATTGTGGCATTCGCGGCTTCGTGCCGATCAGCCAGATCGTTGACTTCCCACGCCGTCCGCCTGGAGATGCACCGCGCGACGCGATCCAGGAGATCGCCGAGAAGCTGCAGCCGTACGTTGGCCGCAAGCTGCGCATGAAGATCCTTGAGGTGAACCGCAAGGGGAATCGCTTGATCCTCTCTGAGAAGGTTGCGCACTATGAGGAGCGACGCGAGAAGCGTGACGAGCTCTTCAGCACCCTCTCGGTCGGCCAGAAGGTGAGTGGCAGCGTGCGCTCGATTGCGCCGTTTGGCCTCTTCATCGACCTTGGCGGGATCGACGGCCTCATCCATAAGAGCGAGATCAGCTGGTCGAAGGTTGCGAACCCTGAGGCCGATTACAAGGTGGGCGACATGATCGACGCCGAAGTGATCGACATCAATACGGAGCGCGGCCGCATCAGCCTCTCCATCCGCAAGCTGCAGCCAGACCCATGGCATGCCGCCATTTCGGATATCAAGATTGGTGACTTTGTTGAGGGGACCATTACGAAGCTTGTGAACTTCGGCGCCTTCGTGCGTGTGCGCGACGGCCTCGAGGGGCTCATCCATATTAGTGAGCTTTCCAACAATCGCGTCCTCCACCCGGGCGACGTGGTGAAGGACGAGCAGACGCTCAAGTTGAAGGTGATCAGCCTTGACTCCGAGCGACACCGACTCGGCCTCAGCCTGAAGCAGGCGGAGGAGACGCCAGTTCGCGAAACCCCAGCGGAGCAGCCGAAGAAGGAGACGCGACGCGCGCGTCCTGAGCGCGGCTTCTCCATGGAGGGGGCGGTCCAGGAGCCAGAGGGTGGGCTTGATCTCACTCTTGCGGCAGCCTTCGCCGGCATTCGCGACAAGATGGCGGAGTCGGGTGATGGCGATGAGGAGTCAACTGGTGGCGACGGTGAGACCAAGCGCAAGCGCGCACCGAAGAAGGAGGCGCAAGAGTCTCCAGCTGCGGTGATCGATGCTGCGCTTGAGGAGAGCCTGGCCCCCGAGACGGCTCCCGCTCCGAGCGCCGAGCCAAGCGCCGAACCAACTGCCGAACCGGGCGGAGAGGCCTAAGGGCCGCTCCGTGCTGGCGCTTCGGCGCCGCACTGCGCTTAGGTCGTGCACGGGGGCGGTGGTAGACTGCTACTCCGCGGGGTACCGCTGCGATCGCAGCGTTAGCGCGGAGATCGGAGGAGCGCATGGCCACGGCTGACCGCTTCGATCGCTTCACGGATCGCGCCAGGAAGGTGCTGACGCTCGCCCAAGACGAGGCGCAGCGCTTCAACCACAACTACATCGGCACGGAGCACCTCCTCCTTGGACTTGTCCGTGAAGGGGAGGGTGTCGCCGCCAAGGTGCTTGAGAACCTGAGCGTTGAGCTCGCCAAGGTGCGCCAGGCGGTGGAGTTCATCATTGGGCGTGGCGAACGGCCAGTGCTCGGCGAGATTGGCCTCACCCCACGTGCCAAGAAGGTGATCGAGCTCGCCATTGATGAGGCGCGCCGACTCGGCCACAACTACATCGGCACCGAACACCTCCTCCTTGGACTCGTCCGTGAAGAGGGCGGGATCGCATCTGGCGTCCTTGAGTCACTCGGCGTCAGCCTGGACAAGGTGCGCCACGAGGTGGTGCGCGTCCTGAGCCAGTCCTCAGCGCCAGCAACGGCCCAGGCGGAGCGACGCGGTTCGGCCTCAAAGACGCCAACCCTTGATGCGCTCGGCATTGACCTGACCGAGGCGGCACGCGCCGGACGCTTGGATCCTGTAATCGGACGCGAACGTGAGATTGAGCGCGTCATCCAGATCCTTGCGCGCCGCACCAAAAATAATCCGGCGCTGATCGGTGAGCCGGGCGTTGGGAAGACCGCGATCGCTGAAGGACTCGCCCAGCGCATTGTGAAGGGTGATGTCCCTGCGCCACTCCTTGATAAGCGCGTCGTCACACTTGACATGGGCTCGCTCGTTGCTGGGACAAAGTATCGCGGCGAATTTGAAGAGCGACTGAAGAAGGTGCTCGAGGAGCTGCGTGCGTCACGCGACGCGATTCTCTTTGTTGATGAGCTGCACACGCTCGTCGGCGCTGGCGCTGCTGAGGGTGCAATTGACGCGGCGAATATTCTGAAGCCGCCACTCGCGCGCGGCGAGATCCAGTGCATCGGCGCCACCACACTCGACGAGTACCGAAAGCACATTGAGAAGGATCCGGCACTTGAGCGCCGCTTCGCGCAGGTGATCGTTGCCGAACCATCCCAAGAGGAGACGATTGAGATCCTGAAGGGGCTCCGCCCGCGCTACGAGGCGCATCACAAGGTGCGCATTACTGATGAGGCGCTCCGCGCCGCGGTTGATCTCTCTGTGCGATACATCAGCGATCGTCAGCTACCAGATAAGGCGATTGACGTGATTGATGAGGCATCGAGTCGTGTCATGTTGCGCCACGCATCGCCGCCGCCAGAGTTGCGCGCTGCGCGTCGCGAGGCGGACGCCCTTGAGCGCGACCAGCAAGATGCCGCCGCTGCTGGCGCGTTTGATCGCGCCGGCTCACTGCGCAGCCAGCTTGATGGGCTCAAGGGGCGGATTTCGGAGCTTGATCGCGCCTGGCGCGCGAGCCTCAGCGGCGTTACGGCACCGAGTGCTGAGCGCTCCATACCGACCACATCGGCCCCAGCGATTGAGGCGCCACGGACCGAACCTTCAGTGCCTGCGCTTCCCGCGCCGATTATTGATGCCGCATCGCGCACTCTTGGCGCCAGCGCCAGTGATGCTGCCGGCGTAGCAACGCCTTCTGTAACGACGACTGATGGCGCACAGCCACAGCCAGCAAATCGCGCTGACGATCGCCCGATTGTCACCGATGATGAAGTCGCCGCAGTCGTTGCAATGTGGACCGGTATCCCTGTCATGCGCCTCGCCGAAGCTGAGACGGCGCGCCTCCTGAAGATGGAGGAGTCGCTCGGCGGCCGTGTGGTCGGCCAAGAGCAGGCGATCGGCACGCTCAGCCGCGCCGTGCGTCGCGCCCGTGCTGGCCTGAAGGATCCGAAGCGTCCGATCGGCAGCTTCCTCTTCCTCGGCCCAACCGGCGTGGGGAAGACCGAGTTGGCGAAGGCGCTCGCTGAGTTCATGTTCGGTACAGAGGACGCGTTGATCAAGATCGACATGAGCGAGTTCATGGAGCGCCACAACACGAGCCGACTCGTTGGTGCACCTCCCGGCTACGTTGGATTTGATGATGGTGGCCAGCTGACCGAGGCGATTCGACGCCGACCGTACGCCGTGGTGCTCCTTGACGAAATTGAGAAGGCGCACAGCGAGGTCTTCAACATCCTGCTGCAGATCCTTGAGGATGGGCAGCTCACCGACGCCAAGGGGCGACGTGTGGACTTCCGCAACGTCATTTTGATTATGACCTCCAACCTTGGTGCGCGACAGATCCAGACGCCATCGTCACTCGGATTCCGCGCGCGTGGCGAGGGTGCCGATGCGCGCGCCGAAGAGGAGTACGGCCTAATCAGCGCGAAGGTCGACGAAGAGTTGAAGAAGGCCTTCCGTCCAGAGTTCTTGAATCGCGTGGACGCGAGCATTGTCTTCCGACCACTCAGCCAGGAGGAGATGCGACGCATCGTGGATCTCTTGGTGAAGCGCATCATCTCGCAGCTGCGTGATCAGGGGCATGCGCTCACGATTACGGATGCGGCGAAAGATCACCTGATCAAGGTTGGATACGACGTGACGTATGGCGCGCGACCGCTGCGCCGTGCAATCCAGACGCTCGTGGAAGATCCGCTCGCTGAGCGACTCCTGCGTGGTGAGGATTCAGTTGACGCAGCCTATGTTGTGGACCTTGTTGGCGATGCACTTGCCGTCATGCTGCACGAAGAGGGGGGCGCCTTCTCCTCCGCCGTGCCGGCTGAGCCGGTCGGCGCCGCAGACTGAGTCGGGGCGGCGCCCCGATGGCGAAGAGTAAGAGCGTCTGGCTCTGTCAGCGCTGCGCCTTCGAAGCGCCGGCATTTGAGAACCCCTGCCGCAACTGCAACGAGTGGAACTCACTCGTTGAGACAATCAAAGAGCGACCGAGCGCAAGTGCGCGCGTGCGCGCCGCAAGCAGCACCTCAACCTCTGGGCCGGCGCGACCGCAGGCGCTGAAGCTCGCCGGCGCCGATCGCGCGCCACGCCTCCCACTCGGCGTCCCTGAACTTGACCGCGTCCTCGGTGGCGGCGCCGTCCCTGGGTCAGTCGTCTTGCTCGGTGGAGAGCCGGGCATTGGGAAGAGCACGCTCCTTCTTCAGGCGGCGGCGGGGATCGCTGCGGCGGGTGGTCGCGTCCTTTATGCATCTGGTGAAGAGTCAGCGGCGCAGATCGCGGATCGCGCTGAACGACTCGGCCTGATGGAGGGCCCGGCGGCGGAGGGGGTTGAACTCCTGGCGGAGAGCGAGGTCGGCGCGATCAGCGAGGCGCTGATGCTCGCGAAGCCGACACTCTTGATCGTTGACTCCATTCAGACGGCAACGCTCGGCGGACTTGAGGGTCCTGCAGGGAGCGTTGGTCAGGTGCGCGGCGCCGCCGACTGGCTCGCTGGTGCCGCTCGTGCCACCAACTGCGCGGTGATCCTCGTGGGCCACGTCACCAAAGAGGGGAGCATCGCAGGGCCGAAGACGTTGGAGCATCTCGTAGATGCGGTGGTGATGTTGGACGGCGATCGCCACGGCACACTGCGCACGTTGCGCGCCGCAAAGAATCGCTTCGGCTCAACAGATGAGCTCGGCCTCCTTGAGATGGGCGAGCACGGCCTCACGGGCATTGACGATCCTGGACGCGCCTTCATTGATGATCGCGAAGCGCGCGCACCAGGAGCGGTGGTCGCCCCACTTCTTGAGGGGAGCCGCCCGATGTTGGTTGAGGTGCAGGCACTCGTCGCTGGCGCCGCCTTCGGCGCACCGCGTCGCACCGGACGCGGACTCGATTCAGCGCGCCTTGCCCTCCTCGCCGCGGTGCTTGGTCGCCGCGCTGGCATTGCGATCAGCGACCGCGACATCTACGCAAATCTGGTTGGCGGCATCGTCCTGGACGAGCCAGCGCTCGATCTCCCGCTCGCCCTCGCCCTCGCTTCGTCGCAGAGCGATCGTCCGATCAGTCGCGAGACGGTGGCGGTCGGTGAGGTTGGACTCCTTGGCGAGCTGCGACCGGTGGCGGGGCTCGGGCGTCGCCTCCGCGAAGCGGCGCGACACGGCTTCACGCGCGCCATCGTTCCCGCACCACGTCGTGGCGTAACGCCAGAACCCGCACCAGACGGGTTGAAGGTGATCGCCGTTGCCACACTGCGCGAAGCGATCAGTGAGGCACTTGATGCACGCTGACATCGTGGTGGTTGCTGCGGGCTCGGGCCTGCGCATGGGTGGCCTCGACAAGAGCCTGATCACCGTTGCCGGCAAACCGCTCTTGCGTTGGTCACTTGAGGCACTTGAAGCGCATCCGGCTATTCGCCGCGTCGTGCTCGTCACCGCGCCAGAGCGCGTGGCGGCATACGGTGCGCTCGACTGGATACCAGCGAAGGTGACGCAGATCGTTCCTGGTGGCGCAACGCGCGCCGCCTCTGTTGCCGCAGGACTCGCCGCAGTAGCCGCAGCGCCTGGTGCTGTTGCCGACGTGATCGGCGTTCACGACGCGGCGCGACCCGGCCTCTCCGCCGACGTGATTGATCGACTCCTCGCCGCCTGCGGTGACGACGCGGCGGCCCCAGTGTTGCCGCTGAGTGACAGCATCGCGCAGGTGGCGGGTGACGGCGCGTCGCGCGTTGCCGCCGGTACCGTGCGCCGTGAGTCGCTTGCCGCGGCTCAGACGCCGCAGCTGTTTTCAGGTGCGCATCTCACCGCCATGATCGACGCGCTGCGCGGGAACGCCGCGGACTCTGGTGCACACTCCTCTGCGCCAACCGACGAGGTTGGCTACCTGCAGCAGCTCGGTATTCCCGTTCACCTTGTTGATGGCGACGCGCAGCTCCGCAAGCTGACTGAGCCGAGTGACGTTGCGCTGATCGAAACACTCCTTCTCTCGGACGCTGCGCGGCGACTCGGCTCGCTTGGAGCGGTGACCGAAGCGCTCCGCTCCATCCCTGCACTCGGCGCACTCCGGATCGGCTGGGGTGATGACGCGCACCCAGTTGGAACGAGTGGCGAACTGCTCCTTGGCGGGCTCGCCTTCCCTGGAAGCCCTGCGCTGAGCGGACACTCAGATGGCGACGTGGTGCTGCACGCCGTTGCCGACGCCCTGTTGGGTGCGGCAAACCTTGGCGATCTCGGCCGCATCTTCCCGGCGAACGAACAGACGCCACGTGGCGCAGATAGCGGCGAGCTGCTCCGCGAGGTGGTGGCGCGCGCTGGCGCCGCGGGCCTCGCGCCGCGCTGGGTTGACCTGACGATCACCGCGCGGAGCCCACGCCTTGCCGATCGACTCCCTGAGATGGCGAGCAAAATCGCCGCGCTGTTGAACATCTCCGCCACTGCCGTGAGCGTGAAGGCATCCACAGGTAATCTGGTTGGCGATGAGGGAGCAGGACGTGCGGTGCGTTGCACCGTGCTCCTCCTCGCCGAGCAGAAGGGGGGCTGACGTGACCAACGACACGGTGAGCGGCCTCCAACTGCGCGACACACTCTCGGGTGCGACACGACCCTTTACGCCGCTCAACCCAAAAGAGATCGGCATCTACTCCTGCGGCCCAACCATTTATGGCCCGGCGCATATCGGCAACTTCCGTAGCTTCCTCTTCGCCGACCTCCTCGTGCGCTGGTTACGTGCGAGCGGCCACGCCGTCCGCTGGGTCGTGAACCTCACTGACATTGACGACAAGATCATTCGTGCCGCGGCGAAAGAGGGGGAGGAGATTCGCGCCCTCACCGATCGCTGGGAGGCGGTCTTCCGTTCGGATATGGAGGCGCTGCGCATGACGCAGCCGGATGTGATGCCTCGTGCCACGGAACATATCTCCGAGCAGATTGCGCTCGTGGAGCGACTTCTTGAGAAGGGGCATGCATATAAGACAGAGGACGGCTCCATCTTCTTCCGCATCGCATCGTGGCCGAACTACGGCACCCTGGCGCGCCTCGATCCTGAGGCGATGCGCGTGGGGGAGCGCGTGGAGGCGGACGAATACAGCAAGGATGACGTGCGCGACTTCGTCCTCTGGAAGGCGGCGAAGCCTGGCGAGCCATCATGGGAGGCCTCAATCGGCGCAGGGCGACCAGGGTGGCACCTGGAGTGCTCGGCGATGAGCATGCGTTATCTCGGCGAGAGCTTCGATCTACACACTGGCGGCATTGATCTCGTCTTCCCACATCACGAAGATGAGATCGCGCAGTCTGAGGCGGCCACAGGGAAGCGCTTCGTTGGCACCTGGCTGCACTGCGCACACCTGCATGTGAGCGGCGACAAGATGTCAAAGTCACTCGGCAACATTGCCCGCGTCAGCGACCTGCTCGCCGAAGGGGTGGAGCCGCGTGCGCTGCGACTCGCCCTGATCTCTGCGCACTACCGCACGTCGCTGAACTACACCCCCGACTCGCTCCCCGCCGCCCTCGCAGCGATCGAGCGTCTTGACGCATTTGACGCCGCGCTCACCGCACGAACGGCTCGCGCTGACGAAGCAGCTGGCGGCGTGAGCGCGGAGGGGGCTGCACTTGCAGCGAGCACGCGTGAGCGCTTTGCGCTCGCGATGAACGACGACCTTGCAGTTCCTGAGGCGCTCGGCGCACTCTTCGATTTTGTTCGCGAAGGGAATCGACTCCTTGATGCGAACTGCAGCGCTGCAACCGCGGCGGCGCTTCAGGCGGCGCTGAAGGATCTTGACCAGACGCTCGGCATCCTCTCCGCTGCGACCACACTCCCGGCTGGTGCTGAGGAGCTTCTCGCTGCGCGAGTGGCGGCGCGTGCAGCGCGCGAGTTTGCCGCATCGGATCGGCTACGTGATGAGCTCGCCGCACTCGGTGTGCTGGTTGAAGATTCGCGTGATGGCCAGCGTTGGCGCATTGGTGGTTCGCACTGATGGACGAACAGCGTCGGCCGCCACGACAGGCTCCACGCCCAGCCCCTCGCCAGGCGCCGCGACCTGGCGTCCGTCCAGGCCCGGTGGGAGCGCGCGGTTGGACGCCGCGACCCGACGGCCCGCGGCACTGGGCGTCAAAGCGCACCATTCCGGCGCAGGCGCTCGCACTCGTTGGTCCCGATCAGGAGTTGATTGCTGGGCGCCATCCAGTGGAGGAGGCCTTCGCCGCGCGACGTGAGGCAATCAAGCTCCTTGTGGTGCCACAGCGTCGCGCCGCACTGCAGCAGGTGGTGTTGCACGCCACCACACTGCGCATCCCCATCATTGAAGTTGAAGGGGCGCTGATCGGCCAACTCGCCGGATTCGACGGACATCAGGGGCTTGCCCTGGTGGTTCGACGCCGTCCAGAGGTTGCCCCGGAGGAGATCCTTGCCCGTGCCGTGAGTCGCGGCGAAGCCCCCTTCATCCTCGCGCTCGATGGGGTGGAGGACCCCCAAAACTTCGGCAGCCTGATTCGCAGCGCTGAGGCGGTCGGGGTGCACGGCATCTTGATGGCGACGCGAGGCTCGGCCCCCCTTTCGCCCGCCGCGATTAAGGCGAGCGCTGGCGCCGTGGAGCACCTCCTCGTCGCCCGCGTGGAGAGCCTTGCCGATGAGCTCACGGCACTCCGCCTCCGAGGGATTCGGGTGGTGGGGGCCGAGGCGGAGGCGGCGCAGGACCACCGCAGCGCCGACCTTCGCGGGCCAATCTGCCTCGTGATCGGGAGCGAGGGGAAGGGCCTCTCCCCGGCCATCCGCCGGAGGATCGACCTCTACGTCCGCATCCCTATGGTCGGGAAGGTGGCGAGCCTCAACGCCTCCGTGGCAGGCTCCATCCTCCTCTTTGAGGTGCTCGGCCAACGTCCCGCCGCTGCGGCACAACCCGTGCCAGCCACGACCCCTGCCCCGGAGGGGTCCGAGGCAACGGAGTAGGGTCGCCCAACCCCTCGCCCGTGCGCGGACGAGGTTGACCCCGCACCAGACGGGGTCTATGCTGGCTGCTCACCGAAGGACCGCAAGGTATCCCGACGTGGGCGCCGACATAGCTCAATTGGTAGAGCAGCGGTTTTGTAAACCGCAGGTTCCGGGTTCGAGTCCCGTTGTCGGCTCCAGCAATGGGCAGGTTGAGCAGGTGGTGAGCTCCGCTGACTGTAGATCAGCCGTCTTTGACTGTGGGGGTTCGATTCCCTTTCTGCCCACCACAACACGCGGGAGAGCAAAGGAAAAAAAAGAAGCGATTGAGTCATCGAACTGGCCCACGTAGCTCAGTTGGCAGAGCACGTCCTTGGTAAGGACGAGGTCACCGGTTCGAGTCCGGTCGTGGGCTCCACCACTTGGTGGAAAGCGAGAACCGTCGGCGCTGAATAGCGACGGTAGTAGAGACGGAGAATATTCGAGATGGCAAAGGCAAAGTTCGAGCGGTCCAAGCCGCATGTGAATATCGGAACGATCGGGCACATCGACCACGGCAAGACGAGCCTGACCGCCGCGATCTCGAAGTACCTCGCCCT
>CAJARA010000143.1 GCA_903944295.1 uncultured Chloroflexota bacterium | reverse complement strand
GGCGTCGGATCTGCTCGTCTATGAGGGTGCGCGCGACGCTGGTCGCGTGGTCCTTGTGGCACGCGGCCTTGGTACTGATGCACGACGGGCCGTTGCGGCGCAGTTGCGCATGGCCGACCTGCACTTCGTGAACTTCTACGGCGGCGTACTCACAGAGGATTGGGACGGCTGGCGCGGCGAGCCCCTGCCGAATGTTCCCGCATGGGCTTGGCGATGAGCGCGCAGGGCGCACGCCCAGTGCTGATGGAGCGCTTCCGCTCCGTGCTGCCCGTTACGGCTGCAACGCCAATGCTCACGTTGGGAGAGGGGGCAACGCCGCTCGTGCGCGCGCCACGCCTCGGGGCATCTATTGGCGCATCTGACCTGTGGCTGAAGGTTGAGGGGGCGAACCCGACCGGATCATTTAAGGATCGCGGCATGGTGGTGGCGGTGGCGAAGGCGCTGGAGTCCGGCGCGCGCGCCGTGGTCTGCGCCAGCACCGGCAACACCTCTGCATCCGCCGCCGCATACGCCGCCGCCGCAGGGATTGAGGCGGTCGTGCTGCTTCCCGCTGGCAAGATCGCCGCAGGGAAGCTGCTCCAAGCGTTTGCCGCAGGGGCAAAGGTGATCTCGATTCGCGGCAACTTTGATGACGCACTAGAGATTGTCCGTGAGCTCGGCGCTGGCGGCGGCGGCGTGGAGATCGTGAATTCGATTAATCCGCACCGCATTGCAGGGCAGGCCACCGCCGCGCACGAGATCGTTGCTGATCTTGGTGATGCGCCGGATGTACTTGCGCTCCCTGTGGGGAATGCGGGGAACATCAGCGCCTACTGGCGCGGCTTTACTGATGCGGTTGCTGCTGGGGCTGCGACGAAGCGGCCGCGAATGGTTGGCCTGCAGGCTGCGGGTGCCGCACCGCTCGTGAACGGCGCGCCGGTTTCGAACCCAGAGACTGTGGCTACGGCAATTCGCATCGGGAAGCCCGCCTCATGGGATACGGCGATCGCCGCGCGCGACGAATCGGGCGGACTCATTGATTCAGTTACAGATGCTGAGATCTTGCGTGCGCAGGAAGAGATCATTCGGCTTGGCGGCATCTTTGTTGAGCCTGCATGTGCCGCGCCGATTGCCGGACTGCGCAACCTGATTGCATCCGGACGTGTTGATGGCTCTGGCCGCATTGTTGCGGTGATGACCGGATTTGGGTTGAAGGATCCAGAGACGGCGTCGCGCCTGATCGGCGAGATTCGCGAAGCGGATGCAACGCTCGCTGGCGTGCGCACCGCACTCGGCTGGTAGGGAGCGCTGCGATGAGTGACGACCAGCTCAAAGGCTTGATTGCACGATCGGTGACGATCTCTGTCCCCGCCACGATTGCGAATCTTGGTGTGGGCTACGACGTCCTCGGTATGGCGATTGAGTACCGCAATGAACTTACCGTCCGCGTATCAGGCCTCGCCGTAGCGGGTGCTCTCGGTGATATCTCGCTCGTGGTTGAGGGGGAAGGCCTCGGCGAGCTCTCAACGGATCGGCGCAATGTGGTGGTGGGTGCCATCGCGCGAGGCCTTGCCGCCGCAGGCGTACCGAACGGCGACCGCCTCTCGCTGGAGATCAAGGCGCTGAATCGCATCCCGCTGGCGCGCGGGCTCGGCTCATCCGCCGCCGCCTTCGTGGGAGGACTCTTCGCCGGTGCCGCACTTGCTGGCGCATCCGGAACTGTTGATGAGCTTCCCGGCTCCTGCGCCGATCTCTTCCCCGACGATCTGACCGATCGACTCTTCGCCGCAGCGGATGACGAAGAGGGTCACCCAGATAACGCCGCCGCCGCAATCTTCGGCGGCTTGGTGGCGAGCACGCGCGTTGATGGCGTGCTGACGGCGCGCCTCATTGCAGTGCCGGATGCAACGATCCCCGTGCTGATGATTCCAGATCAGCGACTCCCAACAAGCGAGATGCGCGCCGTACTCCCACCGAAGGTTCCGCTTGAGGACGCGGTGCATAACGCCGGTCGCATGGCGGCGGGTGTCGCCGCGCTCGAGTCTGGCGACGTCACAGGCTTTGCGTTGCTCGCCGACGATCGTCTGCATCAGCCGTACCGCGCCAAGCGCTACACGGCGCTCCCAGATTTGATTGCCGCCGCGGTTGGCGCAGGTGCGGTGAGCGCCTGTCTTGCTGGCGCCGGTTCGTCGATCCTCGCCATCACTGATGACGCGTCACACGTGGATGCGATCAGCGCCGCCATGGAGCGCGTTGCAACTGCGGCGAAGATTGGCGGCGGTGCTGTGCGCTTTGATGTTGATCATGACGGTGTCCGGATTGAGGCCTTCGCGGGGTTCGGCAAGTGAGCGCGTCAGACCTTCTCGTCCAGAAGTACGGTGGGAGCTCTGTTGCCAACGTTGAGCGAATCGGCGCCGTTGCGGCGCGCATTGCGGCGGATCGCGCCGCAGGAAAGAGTGTGGTGGCTGTGGTCTCCGCCATGGGCGACACCACCGATGATCTACTGGAGCTTGCAGCGCAGGTAACGGGCGGCGTGTTGCCGAGTGCGCGCGAACAGGATGCGCTGCTCGCTACGGGCGAGATTCAATCGGCGGCACTCCTGGCGATGGCGCTGCAGGCGCGCGGCGTGGAGGCGGTGAGCCTCAGCGGCGCGCAGGCGGGGATCAGTGCCGACGGGACCTTTGGGAAGGGGCGCATCGCCGCCATTGAGCCGAAGCGCGTCCGCGAAGAGGTTGCCGCTGGTCGTGTGGTGATCGTGGCCGGCTTCCAGGGGGTGAGCGGCACGGAGACCACCACGCTCGGTCGCGGCGGCTCAGATACCTCGGCCGTGGCACTCGCGGCAGCGCTCGGTGCCGATCGCTGCCAGATCTTCACCGATGTGACTGGCGTCTATACCGCCGACCCCCGCGTGGTCACGGACGCCCGCCAGTTGCAGGTGATTGGATATGAGGAGATGCTGGAGCTCGCCAACCAGGGGGCGCAGGTGATGCAGACCCGCGCCGTAGAGTTGGGCTGGGTGAACGGCGTCACCATTGAGGTACTCAGTTCGTTTGTGGATCAGCCAGGAACCCAGATCAAGGAGGACCGTCAAGTGGAACAGCGCAATAAGGTTCGCGGACTCGCCGCAGATACAAAGGTCGCCAAGGTGACGATGGTCGCCGTCCCAGATCGTCCTGGCATTGCGAAGTTGGTCTTTGACCCACTCGCCACAGCAAACATCAACGTGGACATGATCGTGCAGAACGTCTCGCACGACGGCACCACCGACCTCTCATTCACGTGCGGCCGCAGCGACCTTGCCGCCGCGCGGCCGGTGCTCGAGAAGATTCAGAACGAGATCGGCGCGCGCGCGCTGGAGATTGACGAATCCGTAGCAAAGATCTCTATTGTTGGTGCTGGCATTCAGAACGCACCTGGGTATGCGGCGCGCATGTTCGGCACGCTTGCTGATGCGAAGGTGAACATCCAGATGATTTCAACCTCAGAAATCAGGATCACCTGCATCGTTGCGCAGGCGGATGCGGATCGCGCACTGAAGGCGCTCCATGAGACGTTTGATCTTGCAACGCCAGATCCGATTGATGCGGAGTCTCGCGCCTGATCCACGTCGAGCGACTCGACGCAGTCACCTCAACCAACGACGTTGCACGCGAGCGGCTCGCCGCAGG
>CAJARA010000142.1 GCA_903944295.1 uncultured Chloroflexota bacterium | reverse complement strand
TGCGAAAGCGTTGGCGCTGGAAGTGTTGCGCCGCTGAAGAACTTCACCGAGCACGCCACCGCAACCTGGCGCCGCAGGCGCATCTCCATGGATGACGTCACCGATCTTTATGAAGGTCTGCGTGTTGCCGTTGCGGCAACGATTACCGGCGAGGCGGCGGCCTTTGCGGACAGCGCACTCACCGAAGGGATCGCCGTGCTGAAGTGGCACCGCCGCTTGGGCGGCGATATGCGCAAGCGCAACCGCATCCTTAAAGCCATCTACAAGGGGGCCTGACATGACGATCAAGTGGGTGAAGAGCGATCCGCTCGTGATGAACGGCGAACCGTTCGTCTACGGCACGCGACTCACGGTGCGCAAGTTGCTCGAGCTGCGCGCAAGCGGCTACGACGCGCAGCGCCTGATGGCGGAGATGCCAGAACTGCGCGTGGTGGGCATTGCGCGTGCCTATGAATTTGCCGCAGCGAATCGCGAACACTACGCCGAATTCTTTGATGCGAACGGTCAGCTGCAGGGTCCTGGACTAACGCCTGCCGAAGCGGCCTTGGCGTAGTTGAACGAAGAGCTGGAGGCACGATGACAGAAGAGACTCTTGCAGCGCCGAGCGCATTTGACGCGCAGAAGCGCGCCACCGAACTTGCAATCCTTGACGCGCTTCGATCCGTTGTTGACCCAGAGATTGGGATGAACGTGGTGGAGCTTGCGCTGATTCGCCAGGTGATCGTTGGTGAGACGGAATCTGAAGTGAAGATGATCCTCACTACGCCCTTCTGCCCGTACGCCGGCTCCATGCTGGCGCAGGTGAAAGAGGCGGCGGAGTCGGTACTTGAGCATTCTGTGAAGGTGACGCTCCTCGCCGAGCGTTGGGATCCAAAAGACGCAGGGCTCGCCTGGTGAGCAGCGACGGCGCAAAGGAAGAGCTACAGCTTCCGCCGAGCAAGGTTGCCACCGGCAAAGGCGATGCAGGCACCACAGGACTGCTCTTCGGTGGGGATCGCATCTCTAAAGACGATGTGCGCACCGAAGCGTACGGCACGGTAGATGAGGCCACCGCAGCGCTCGGTATGGCGCGCGCCGAACTGATCGGCCTTAGCGGCGCTGGGATTGCCGCACTCGATGAGACGATCCTCTCCATTCAGCGCGACCTCTTTGTCGTGGGCGCTGAACTCGCAACAAACCCAGACGCATGGAGCCGCCTCGAAGACGGACGCACCAAGGTCTCCCCAAAGATGCTCGCGCGCATCAATTCGCTGCTCGCCACAACGGAGGCGGCGATCGTCTTCCCGAAGGACTTCGTCATCCCAGGTTCGAGCAAGGCCTCATCTGCCATTGAGCTCGCGCGCACGATCATCCGTCGCGCAGAGCGCTGGTGCGTCACGCTCGGACGCGAAGGACTTCTACCTGGTGACCACCTGCTCGCGTATCTGAATCGCTTGGCCGATCTCCTCTGGCTATTGGCGCGCCAGGCGGAGACGCTCGAAGCTTCGGCCACCCGCTCCGTCTCCCAGACTCCCGTCCGCGAATAGCGCACGAAGGCGGCAGTCGTGTCGTCGATCCGCTGGGGACTTGTTGGGACGAGCGACTTCGCACTCGAATGGATCGCGTCAGCACTCGCACGTGCGGAAGGTTCAACACTCGCCGCGGTGATCAGCCGCGATGCGTCACGCGCCACAGCGGCCGCCGCGCGCGTTGGCGCAGCACACGCCTTTACTTCTATTGAGTCAGCTGATACGAGCCTGATTGACGGTGTGGTGCTGGTGACGCCGAACAGTGCGCATGCGGCTGGCGCGATCGCAGCACTACGTCGCGGCCTCCACGTGATCGTGGAGAAGCCGATGGCACACTCGGTTGCTGAGTGTGAGCAGATGATCGCCGCCGCAGAGGCGAGCGGCAGGATGCTCGCCGTGGCGCACTGCATGGAGTGGGCGCCCCCCGTGGCTGCAGCGCGAGAGCTTCTTACGCGTGGCGCACTAGGCACCGTGCGCAGCGCACGGATCGGTGCGTCATTTCTTGCTGAACCTGGCTCGCTGCGTCGCGACGGCGTTGCGCCAGCCATGGGTGATGCGGCAGCCTTCGGTGCGCTGTATGACATGGGCGTTCACGCCATTGACACGATCACGCGTCTGCTCGGTCCCGTTGCACGCGTGCACAGCGTTCGCACAGATTCAGGTGATGGCGATGCCGTTGCAGAGCTTGAGCTTGTGGGCGGCGTGAGCGTGCATCTCTCATCGCGCTGGAGCGCCGATGAGAACTACGTTGAGATCGCTGGTGATGGCGGCGCACTGCGGAGTAACGAGTGGTGGGGGCGCGACTTCGCTGGCCATCTTGAGCTGGAGCGCAGCGGCGTGACGGAGCAGATCGCACTGGAGCGGGCGAACGTGTACGACGCGCAGTTCATGCATCTCTCGGCGAGTGCGCTGAGCGGGACGATACCGCTCACCTCTGCGCAGCGTGGCGCAGAGAACATCCGCGTGATGCAGGAAATCGTCAAAGCAGCGCGCAGCAAATCGCGCTAAGAGAACTCGGCGTCACCAAAGATGTAGCGCACGCTCCCTTGGAGTCGCGTGTAACCAAGCCGCTCGTAGAGCGCATTCGCTCCGGTGAGCGAATCAGCGTCCACGCCGAGCATGGAACCTTCAAACCCTTCACGTCGCGCCTGTGAGAGGTGTCGCTGGATCAGGTGCGTTGCAAGTCCTTTGCCACGATAGTCACGGTGCACCCCGAGTGTGGCGAGCCAACGCAGGTTGCCGAGCGTCTCAGCATCCTGCGGGAACTCTTCGCTGATCTGATACGCAACGGGGGTTCCCTGTTCATCAATCAC
>CAJARA010000141.1 GCA_903944295.1 uncultured Chloroflexota bacterium | reverse complement strand
GGCTACTGCCCAGCCGACGCCTTCCTCCTCGGTCGCACCTGGGTGAGCAGCAAGGGTCGCGGGAGTGGTGCACTTGAGCGTCTCGCCCGTGTCCCAGTGGATCGTGAGAGCACGCGCGACGATGAGACGCCGCTTGCGATTGAAGTTGGCCGCGCACTTGAATGGATCAGAACCGTACGACGTGATGGTGCTGCGTGGGAGGCGCTACCACGACCAACACGTCCCGAGCTCTATCCGAACATGAACGCCGATCAAGATCAGCCGTGGAGCGAAGCGAAGCGCATCATCGCCCGTGAGATTGGCGAGCTCACCTACCTTCCAGGAGTTGGTCCGGATCTCCGTGACGCCGCTGTGGCATCAGGGATTCTGCGCCGCGATGAACCGGGGCTCACCCCAGAGCGACTCGGTGTGACGGGTGATGCACGCCCTCGTCGACTCGCTGCGGTACTTGCAGCAAACGCCGTCCCTGCATCAGCGCCTGCGGATGCAGCGGTGCTCCCTGCGCGCATTGAGTTGCAGAGCGATGCGCATTGGCGTACCCCTGCGCGCCTTGAGTTTCATGTTGACTTTGAGAACTCTGGAAACCTTAGTGACGACTTCAGCGCGCTCCCACTCGTTGGAGGGTCAGCCTGCATCTTCCAGATCGGATGCTTTGTTTCGGTTGATGGACGAGAGCCAACCGCGAGTGAGATCGCCGCGGCAACCGCTGCAGGCGCCGCTGCTGGCGAGCGACTCTTCACCCCTCGCACTGAAGATGAAGGCTGGATCCCTGCGTTCGGCCAGTGGAGTGGCGATCGACTCAACGCAGCCTCTGAGCGCGCCGTACTTGACGCCTGGCTCGCCTACATGCGCGCATGGCGTGACGCGCTCAAAGTTTCGTGGGAAGAGACGCGTATCGTGCACTGGTCGCCAGCCGAGCGAAACCTCCTCTTCACCGCCGCAGATTCCGCGGCGAGCCGACATCCAACCTGGAAGCTCCCAGACGAGATCGGTTGGTTCGATGCATTTGATGAGCTCGTCTACCGAGTGCCAGTGAGCGTGCGCGGAGCGTACGGATACGGCTTGAAAGATGTTGCCAAGTCCATGCGTGCAGAAGGGCTTATTGATGTCTCATGGGGCGATGGCCCCGCGGACGGGATGGGGGCGATGGCCGCCGCATATACCGCCGACGCTCGCGCCGAGTCGGAAGGAAAGCGCCTCGCCGATTACGACTACTTCCGCGCTGGCACCGAGTACAACGCGGCAGACTGCCGCTCAATGTTCCTCGTCCTCGCCTGGCTCCGCGCTAATCGCTAACGACGGCGGTAGCGCCGCGCGATCACGCTAAAGAGTGGGAGCTTCGTCAGCAGTTCAGAGATCGGTCGCGCCTCGCGACCCTCACGCCCCTCAACGGCGAGGAGGCGGTCGGCGGCATCGCCCTCAACGTGACGTGGGTCGCAGGTGGCAAGGTCAATCGCCACTTCTCCTGGGATCGGCGTGCCGAGCTGATCGAGCAGGTTGGCGGGGATCCCTTCGTCGCCAAACTCGGCGCGCAGCTCCTCTTCAAGTTGCCAGCGCGGATTACGGAAGAGGACGGCGCGCCACGCCTCTGCAACGGCGGGGGTGACGGTGCCGTCGCCTGGCTTCGGCGACGGTGAGAGATCCTTGCCGCGCGCCCATCGCGCCGCCTGGTGGAGGAGCGTGTACTCGTCGAGTTCAAGGTATGCGGCGAGGTCCTCTGCCGGAGACTTCTCGCCAAAGATGGCGCGAATCCCTGGGGCGAACGCCTCCTGCATGTCGAGGTCGATTCCGCGCACCGTGCGATGCAGGTAGACCTGCTGATACATGAAGTGGCGCGCATTCAAGAAGCTCTCCAGCGCGCCGACCGCCGGCTCATAGAGGGTGAGACCGCGCGGCCCGATGAAGCTGTAGCGACGGAGCCGCTCCACATCCACAGCGCCAATCTGCACGCCGGTCATGTACGCGTCGCGGCGGACGTAGTCGAGGTTATCTACGGTGAAGACGCCCGAGAGCAGTGGCTGCATGATGCGCAGCCACTTTGGTGCTGTTTCATCTTCAAGCGGCGGCTTGGAGATGAGGAAGCTCACCCAGGTCGGGTCAATGGATTCACCCTCATTGAATCGATCGCGTTCGGCGTGTTCGCCGGGCGCGCGGCGGAGTCTGCCGATGATCTCGCCAACCTCATGCTCGATGATCAGCGCCGAGAGATCTTCGTGCGCGAGTCGCTTCCCCGGCGCGCGGCGCGCGTCATCGGGGGCTGGGAACTTCTCCAGCACCTCGTGGTCAAAGAAGTGGGCGAACGGTCCGTGGCCCACATCGTGCAGGAGTCCGGCAACGCGCAGTGTCTCTACAACGAGCCCCTCACTTGGGACCGGATCGCCACTTGCGCGCAACTGCTCAGCGAGCGAACTGTAGAGGTGGCGTGCCCAGAGGCCTGCCTCATGCATCACGCCGAGACCGTGTGCAAAGCGGCTGTGTTCGGCGGTGGGGAAGACCCAACGTGCGCTCTGCAACTGACTGATGCGACGGAGTCGCTGCAGCCACGGTGTATCCAGCAGATCCTCTTCGGCTGCCTCCTCCGCGAGGTAGCCGAGCGCTGCGGCACCCTCTGGTGTGAGTCGCTTGGTCAGCTCGATGTAGCCGTGGATCGGATCGCTGATCAGGTTGACCGCCTTGAAGCGTGCCGCCTCACCCGCACCGCTGCCGCTCATGCGATGCTACTCATGCGCCGGTGTAGCGTGCCGCCGCGGCGCGCAGTGTCTGGGCAACATCATCGCGGAGTGCCTGCGGCTTCAACACTTCAGCCCCCTCGCCCCACCCAAGAACCCACGAGCGCACCTCAAGGAGCCCGGAGACACGCGCACGCCAGAGGAGTGAGCCGTCCGCTTCACGTTCGCTCGTCTGTGATGGATGCCAGCGCGTCTCAGATGCGCGTGACGCCGCCTCTGGTGTGAAGCGGATCACGATCTCTTCAAGTGGCTGATCGGCGACGATGTCCCAGGCGGCGGCGAGCGTGCGCTCTAGCTCTACATCTTTTGGTCGAACAAAGGTGGATGGTGTCATGCGCGGATTGACGATGCGATCGGCGCGGAAGGTGCGCATGGCGTTGCGCGTCTCGTCAAAACCGATCAGATACGTTGCGAGTGTTGCCGATGACGGTTCAATCAGATATGGATGCACGCGCGCAGTACGCGTGGTGCCGGGGTTGCTCCAGGCGGGGGCGTACTCAAACTCCACAACGCGGCCGTTCACCCAGGCGTTAGCCAGAACGCGGAGGCGCGACTGCGCCTCTGGTTGATCGCGAAGGTTGCTCAGTTGCGAGACGGTGCGCTCTACTGCGGAGCGGAGCGGCTCGTCCAACATGCCGCCGAGCTTCATCAACGCTGCACCCAACTCTGGGTCGTAGCCGGTGGCGAATTTTGCAAGGAGTCGCGCTGCCAGCACGATGGCGAGCGCTTCGTCGCGGCTGAATCGGAGTGCAGGGAGGAGGCCGCTCTGTGAGACGCCCCAGCGGCCGTGTTCATTCCAGATCGGAATGTCAACCTCAGTCTCGAGCGCCTTCAGGTCGCGATAGGCGGTGCGTCGACTGACGCCGAGCTTCTTCGCAAGGTCGCTCGGCCGAATCCCCGACTCGCCGACCGCCTCAACGTATTTCAGCGTGCGGAGGAGGCGCGCTGAGCGATCGCTCTTACTGAAGTCCTCGTCTGGGTTGCCGTGTCGGCTCGACTGGGTCATGTCCCAGACTGTGCCACACCACTCCCCGCCGCACCAGGCGTGCTCGCCGCCGCCGCAACGAAGGCGGCCCAGACGCGCTCAAGATCGGCTGGCGAGCTCTCGGTGCGCTCGGGGTGGCACTGCACTCCAAGGACGAATCGATCCCCCGGTTGCTCAAGCCCCTCAACCAAGATTCCGCGCGGCGAGTCGGCGTAGGCGGAGGGGACCAGCGATGCTGCGAGTCGCTCTGGCGTCACCGCCTGATGGTGATAGCTGTTCACCGCGAGCGGCGCGCGCTGATCGCCAAGGATCGCGGCGAGTCGAGTTGCAGGCTGCACGTTCAGTGGATGCGTAAGTGCAGGTGTTGCCGGATATGCCGCGCCGACCTGCCCCTCTACATGCTGCAGTAGGCTGCCACCGCGGTGCACATTCAGGAGTTGCATGCCGCGGCAGATGCCGAAGATTGGGAGGTGTCGCGCGTCGGCGGCGGCGATCGCCTCCCACTCCAACGTGTCGCGTGCCGTGTCCATCTCTACTGAACCATCGATCGGTTCGTTGTAGCGATCGGGATGGATATCTGCGCCACCGGAGAGGAGCAGACCCTCCGCGCTGGAGAAGGCGGTAGCACGTTGCGCCGCCGTTGCGTTCGATGAGATCAGGATCGGCAGGCCACCAGCGCGACGGATGCCGTCGGCGTAGCGTGCATTGACGAGTGCGACGCGCGCTGGGTCAAGATCGGCGTCGTGATCCGCAACGGTGATCAGGATGATCGGCGCGCGCACGATCAGCTCTTGGATGCGGCGAGCGTCTTTAGTGCGGCGAGTGCCTTGAGTGAGGCGAGGAGTCGCTGCACCTCATCTGCGGTGTTGTACGACATCAGCCCGGTGCGCAGCACACCGCCCTTCTCGGTGAGGCCAAGGGCGTCAATGGCGTTCGGCGCGTAGAAGTCGCCGCTCCAGACCTGAATGCCGTCGTTACCAAGATGCTCCGCAGCTTCGTCTGGCGTGGCGAAGTCCATCGTGAACGAGACGATCGAGGTGCGTTCGTTCAGTCGGGCGCGATCGGTGATGCCGCGCACCTGCACGCCGCTGATCTGGTCCACACCATCAAGGAGGAGGCGGACAAGCTCCGTCTCATAGCGCGTGATCGCCTTCAGCCCGGCGCGTAGCTGGCCGCGGCGACCGCTGAGCGGCGCATGATCT
>CAJARA010000140.1 GCA_903944295.1 uncultured Chloroflexota bacterium | reverse complement strand
TCGGTGATGCCGCGCACCTGCACGCCGCTGATCTGGTCCACACCATCAAGGAGGAGGCGGACAAGCTCCGTCTCATAGCGCGTGATCGCCTTCAGCCCGGCGCGTAGCTGGCCGCGGCGACCGCTGAGCGGCGCATGATCTGCCGGATCACCGAACTCGGCGCCGATCCAGGCGATGTGGTTGATCGCCGCCGTCACACCCGCCATCGCCTCGAAAGCGGGAGTTCCCGTCTCCCAGAGATCGTGCGCGGGGCGCACCTTATAGCGACCGAAGCGCTCAAGGAGTGGCAACTTCCCGTAGAGGAGGCCGGCGTGTGGTCCGTAGAACTTGTACGGCGAGCAGAGGAGGAAGTCGGTGTCGAGCGCCTGCACATCAACGGGGTAGTGCGGTGCGCTGCAGACGGCGTCAAGGACGGTCAGCGCGCCAACCGCATGTGCCGCCTCCACGATCCTCTTTGACGGATTGATCGTGCCGAGCGCGTTAGAGGACATCCCGGTCGCCACGATCTTGGTGCGCGGACCAAGGAGCGACGCGTAGTGCTCCATATCGAGCGTCCCGTCTGCCGCGTTGAGGCGAATCGTCTTTAAGACGAGCCCGTGATCTTCGGCGAGGAGTCGCCACGGGCTGTAGTTGGCGTCGTGATCAAGCTGCGTGACGATCACCTCGTCGCCAGCCTTTAGCTCGCGCGCGAGGGAGCGCGAGAGTTGGAAGTTGAGCGTGGACATGTTGGCGCCGAACTTGACGCTCTCCTTCGGCGCGTTGAGGAGATCTTCAGCGGCGCGATGTGCCGCATCTTCTACCTCGCCCTGCGCGCGCGAGGTGCTGAAGAGGCCACCGTTATTCGCGTTGGCGCGCAGGAAGAAGTCCGAGTACGCGTCAATGACGCTCTGCGGCACCTGCGTCCCGGCCGGTCCGTCTAGGAAGGCGATCGGGCGGCCGTCAGGGAGGGTGTTGGCGAGGGATGGGAATCGCGCGCGAATCGCGGCAACGTCATACGGCTTCATCGCTGAATCGTAGTCGCCCTGCGGCGTGCGCGGACGACGACGCTCACAACGGCGGCAATCAGCGCCCCTACGGCGAACGGGGCGGCGAGCGCACCGATCAGCCCCGCCAGGCCGCCAGGCCCAGTGGCAACACCACCGTTGCGCGCATCTCCTGATTCACCACTCCCCACCGTCGGACTCGGCGCGGGGCTTGGCGCGGGGCTCGGTGACAGTGCCGCCCCCGCTCCGCTTGTCGCCTCGCTCAACAGCGCGGCGCCGCCGATGACGAAGAGGAGGAGGCCGGCGATCAGCAGGAGGAGCGTGAGTAAGCCAGCGGCGAGACTCGCCCGTTGGCCGCTCCCCAAGATGCGTAGCGCCTCACGCCGATCGAGTGTGGTGAGGACGAGCGGCTGCCCAGCGCCGCCTGCGGTGAGCGCGCCGCCACGCAGTAGCCCCGCCGCGGTGCCGCGATCAAGCGTGCTGATCTGTTCCAGGATCACGCGCGCGCCTGCCGTTGGCGCGGTGGTTGCGAGTTGTGCCACGAGCGCCGCGCTCTCAGGGTTCTGGTAGTCGCGGTGCGCTGCGGCGAGCTCCGCCACGCTCCCATCCCACTGTCGTTCAATGACCACGAGCCCATCGCCAAGTTGTGCCGCATCAATAGCGAGCGCGTGCTCACCATCACTAATGACAAACGGGACGCTGCGCACCACGCGCTCAATCTCGCGCCACGTAGCGCCGTCAGCAATCAGGACACGCTCCCGTCGGTAGACGAGCGGTCGGCGACTCTCATCTTCGAACGCCTCAGCGGCGTCAATGTTGCCGCTCACCGCAAGGTAGTGTCCGTCGCCAACAAGGAGCGCCTCGCGCGGGGTCACTGGCGCAACGCCCGCCATCAGACGTGCTGCACGTGTGCGTGTGCCACCACGGCGACTACTCCAGATGGAGAGCGCGATGAGGAGCACACCGCCAGCAAGGAGAAGCGCGCCGCTCACTGCGCCGCTCGCTTCATGTAAGCGCCCGTCCAGTTGCAGGATCAATCGATTGCGTTGCGCCAGAGATGCTGGTGAGGATCAGCTGCCCGCCGAGCAGCTCGGCGGCGCCAACAACGTCGGTGTGGGCTAAGCGCCAGCGAACCTCACCATCCGCGCGAATCGCCCACGTCTCCACTTCGCTCTGCACAATGACGTGCTTGAGTCGCGGTGATGCCATGAGCGCCACCACTGGTGTGCCGGTCTGATGCATCCAGGCGAGCTCTCCGCTGCG
>CAJARA010000139.1 GCA_903944295.1 uncultured Chloroflexota bacterium | reverse complement strand
CTCAAGGAAGGCGGCACCAGTGTGCTCGCCGGCTCGGTGCATCATCTCCTGCAGATGCTCGGAGTGCGTGTCAACGGAGCGCGCAATGAAGCTCGCCTCCGCCGCGGCAACCAGGTTGAGTGGAATGATCGGCGTCTCAATGGTGCCCATTGGCGTGGACTTGGTCTTCTTGCCGATCGGTGATGTTGGCGACGCCTGACCCTTGGTGAGGCCGTAGATGCGGTTGTTGAACATGATCATCTTCATGTCCACGTTGCGGCGCATCGCATGGATCAGGTGATTGCCGCCGATGGAGAGCGCGTCACCGTCGCCCGTGATCACCCAGACCATCAGGTCGGGTCGTGCACCCTTCAGGCCGGTAGCGATGGTTGCGGCGCGGCCGTGGATGGTGTGGAAGCCGAAGGTGTTCATGTAGTACGGGAGGCGACCGGAGCAGCCGATCCCAGAGATGAAGACGATCTTCTCCTTGGCGACGCCGAAGTCGGGCATCGTCTTCTGCGTCTGCGCCAGGATCGAGTAGTCGCCACACCCTGGGCACCAGCGCACGTCCTGATCGGACTCAAAGTCCTTCTTCGTCAGTACGGGGAGTTCGCTCTGCGTCACTTGCTCACCTCCACACTCTCGCCAAGCAGCGACTCGGCCTTCGCCTCAATCTCGCCGATCTGGAACGGCTTCCCGCGCACAAGGTTAAAGCCAACGATATCCACCAGGTACTTGGCACGGAGCAACATGCGCAACTGGCCAAGGTTGAGCTCTGGCAGGAGGACGCGCTTGAAACGCTTCAGGATGTCGCCGAGATCGTTTGGAAGTGGGTTCAGGTAGCGCAGGTGCGCATGGCTGACGCTCTTGCCGCGCTCACGGAGGCGCTCCGTTGCGGAGCGAATCGACCCATACGTTGAGCCCCATCCGAGAATGAGAAGCTCGCCTTCGGCGTCGCCCCAGACCTCGGTGGCGGGGATGTCGCGCGCAACGCGCGCCACCTTCTCGGCGCGCAGCAGGTTCATGCGGTGATGGTTGTCTGGGTCGTAGCTGACGGTGCCGAGCTCGTCCAACTTCTCAAGACCACCAATGCGATGCTCAAGACCCTTCGTCCCCGGAACCGCCCACGGACGCGCGAGTGTCTCAGGATCGCGCTGATATGGACGGAAGCCGCCACGATCTGATGGCGGTGCGTTCTCAACAGCAATCGACGGAAGGTCGCTCGCCTGCGGAATCTTCCACGGCTCAGCGCCAGTGGCCAAGAAGGCGTCGCTCAAGTAGACGACTGGCGTCATGTGCTTCAGCGCAATGCGCCACGCCTCGATCGCCATGGTGAAGCACTCGGCTGGCGTTGCTGGTGCAATCACTGGAATCGGTGAATCGGAGTTGCGTCCGAACATACTCATCAGCAGGTCGCCCTGCTCGGTCTTCGTTGGCATCCCCGTTGATGGGCCGGCACGCTGCACATCAACAACAACGAGTGGGAGCTCCACCATCACAGCGAGCCCAAGCATCTCCGCCTTCAGCGCCATGCCGGGGCCGGAGGTGGTGGTCATTCCCATTGCGCCGCCATATGCCGCGCCAACGGCGGCGCCGATCGCTGCGATCTCATCTTCGGACTGCACCGTCTTAATGCCGAGGTGCTTGTATGACGAAAGCTGATGGAGGATGTCCGAGGCTGGCGTGATCGGGTAGCTCGCCAAGAAGAGGTCGCGCTCAGCCAGCTTTGAGGCCATCACGAAGCCGAGCGCTGTTGCCTCGTTCCCCGTGATGTTGCGGTAGGTCCCTGGCGCAAGGTGTGCTGGGGCAACGCGATAGTGCGTGTGGAAGATTTCGGTCGTCTCACCAAAGGCGTAGCCCGCATTCAGTGCGCGCTTATTCGCCTCGGCGATCGCCTCCTTGCCAGCGAACTTCTCCGTGATCCACTTCTCTGTTCCAGCCATGGAACGCTCGTAGAGCCAGAACATCACGCCGAGCGCGAAGAAGTTCTTCGTCAGCTCGATCTGCTTGCTGGTGAGACCGAGTCCTTCGCAGGCGCCCGTGACCATTGTGGACATAGGGATCTCGTAAAGGTTGTAGCCCTGCAGCGAACCGTCATGCAGTGGGTCAACGGCGTAGCCCGCCTTCTTCAGGTTGATGTCGTTGAAGGCATCGGTGTTGACGATGATGCCGCCGCCCGGAACCAGGTCGCCAATGTTCACCTTCAGCGCGGCGGGGTTCATCGCCACCAAGACATCTGGTCGGTCGCCTGGCGTATGGATGTCGCCCGACGAGAAGCTGATCTGGAAGCCGGAGACGCCCGGCAGCGAGCCGGCCGGCGCGCGAATCTCCGCTGGGTAATCAGGAAGGGTGGAGACGTCGTTGCCGAAGAGGGCGGTGGTGGCGGTGAACTGGCTGCCGGTCAGCTGCATTCCGTCGCCAGAGTCGCCGGCGAATCGGATCGTGACTCGATCAAGCTGGGTGACGCTATCGGTGTGGTTGCCGCTCTTGGGGCTCGTCACGCTGCTCAATCCTCCGCTTCAGTCGCCAAGCTTGAAGGTCTCAGCGCGTCCGTCGTGCGCCGTTCCGTGAGCCTACCGCATCTGGGTACATCGCCTTAAGTTCGACCAGGAGGCGGCGCTCGTCGCGCTTGCCGAGGAAGTGCCAGAGGAGGAAGGCGGCCACACCGAGCGTCCAGAGCACGGCGGCGGGGAGGATCGCTGGGTCCAGCTCCCCTGCCGCAGTCAGGGCATCGATGCGCACGACGCCGGCTCCCCAGAGGAGCGCCGCGCCCACCGAATAGCCGAGCGTCATCATGCTGCCGTAGCCGCTCACCCGACCGAACGAGAAGAAGGCGAGCTTCGGCGCATCGGCGGGATAGAAGTAGGCCGCCTCAAGCCGATGCGCTGGCAGCACGGCGCGCCCGAAGCGCGCGTTGATCGTGCGCTCAATGAACTCGGCGTGACGTCGCGCGAAGACGGTGTAATAGAAGGTGTAACCCGCCTCAAGGAAGGCGAACGGTACAAGGAACGGGATGATCGCCACCGCAGGTGCAGCACCGCTCAACGTTGAGAGAGCGAGCAGCGCCACACAGGCGAGCCCCCAGCGCGTGATCTGCTGGAAGAAGAGCGCCGAGTAGGCGCCGAGCATGCCGCGCATACGTCGCAGCTGCTCCTCAAGGATCCGCAGTTCCGCCCGATCACGTTCGTTCATCGCCCCTCCAGAAAATCACTATAATGCAGAGCATGAGCCGCATCGTACTGGCACTTGGTCTACTACTCACCGTCGTCGCGGGCGCCTGCGGCGAAGAGGTGAAGCCGGTCGGTCGCGTCACCTACGTCATCACGCGCACCTGGTCGAATGGCATGATTGAGAAGGGCGAGGTCTACGGTAGTGGAGCCCTGGTGATGACACACGGCGATTACACCGAGAAGCTTCAGCTTCCGAAGGACCAGATGGCTGAGCTTGCCGCAGCCGCAGCACTCGGTGTTGCCGCTGGGAGCAACAGTGATGACCCGATTATCGGCATCACCATTTCAGGTGGTGACGAGGTGAAACCTGCGAGCCTACAAGAGGGCTCAATTGCGGAGCTTCTGAACAGACTTCTCGATTCCCACACGCTGCACCCGTAACTACACCGCGCAAATCCTTGCGCGGGGATAGATCAGCGCGCGAGCGCGTCGATCAAAACCAGGTGTCGGCCGAGCGGTTCTGAACGAATCCCACTGAACTTTGCGCCGAGCATCTCGCTCGTTGCCTGCTCCAGCGTGGCGGGGTCTAGGTTCGGCGGGGCAAGATCAATGATCGCGAGTCGGCCACCCTTATCAAGCCAGCTGTGCGCAACCTCTACCTGTCGCGCGCGCGGTTCAGCGGCGAGCTGACTCAGAAGAAACGGAAGGAGAAGCAGGCCGGCTGGCGCACCCTCTGCTCCTTCTAGGAGCGCGCGCGGATGCAGGTGCGCCTTCATGCCGTGCGCAAGGAGTCGCTGCCGCGCGCGGGTGAGGCGATCTTCGCGCGCGTCATATGCGCTCACTTCGCCGTGTGATGCAAGGAGCACCGTCCAGAATCCAATCCCCGCGCCGAGCTCCACAATCCGGCCCTCAAACGGAAGCGCGTCGAGCCAGAGCACCGCGCGATCGAGCTCTCCCTGCCACGTTGCACCAGCGAGTGGGCCGCGATCATACGGCGCGCGATTCAGATACCACGCCTCTAACGCGTCTGGCTCCTCTGGTGGCGGAAGAAGGCCGAGTCGCGCCGGCACCGCACCAGCAGGATCGCCACTCTGCGGAACGTCGCTCGATGGCGCGCGCGGCGGTGTAGCAACGGCAACAGGAATGCCAATAGGTGGCGTGCCACCTTCGCCACGGCGACGCATCCCCTCTTTCAGTTTCGCCTTCAGGTACGGCTGACCGGGGGCGCGCTCAAGACACGGCGCGCAAAGGAGTGTCCAACGTTCGAGTGAGTCTTCGGTGCGCGGTGCAACGCTACTGCCGCACCATGAGCAGGAGAAGGGGGTGATCGCGCTCAGCGCGTCCGCCTCAGCGCGGCTTTGCCGCGTCGATCGCCGCTCGTGCCCCCGCCTTGTCCTTGTACCAGTTGGCGTCGATCTGAATGTAGTTCGACCACTGCGCCGGTACCGATTCGGCTGGGAAGATGGAGTTCACTGGGCACTCAGGCTCGCAGGCGCCGCAGTCGATGCACTCGTCTGGGTCGATGAAGAGCTTTCGATCGCTCCCCTCTTCAAAGTGGATGCAGTCAACAGGGCAGACGGCAACACACGACTGATCAAGGACATCTACGCAAGGTTCTGCAATCACGTACGTCATCTTCTGCTCCCCTCTCCTCGGGCCGCACTAGGCGACCGATCTATGCGCCCGAAGGTACCACTTCAGTACCCAGTTCACATCCCAGACGGCTGGAATCCTGCGTCGAGGAAGCGGTCTGGCTCATCCTGGAAGTCGAGCAGGCAGCCGCGGCCGCAGAAGTAGAAGCGCTCGGAGCCCGCCGCCCCTGGTTCGGCGGCACCGCTGTGGCGCCCCGCCTGGGTGGCGACTGGGAGGCTTGCAACATCAAGGAGCAGCGTGAGCGCCTCTGGCGCCACCTGAACCTCCATCCCGCAGACCGGATCAATTGCGGCGCTCATTCTCCCTCCACCCTCTGTCGTTCCGCCAGCGCAATCTCGCGTCGCCGAATCTCGGCGAGCTCTCGCGCCAGTTCATCCGCATCGTAGCGCGACGCGGGTCGCTCCTCCGCGCGCATCCAGGTTGCGAGCACGGCGAAGATCGCCAAGAGGAAGAGGGCGTCCCCCACCAGCCACATCAGCGCGCCAGCGAGCTGCTGGTCTTCGAGCGGCGATGGGCCCCAGCTCCGGTTCAGGTTCTCGTAGTGCGGATAGAGCACACGCGGCGACCACATGATCGCCACACCGAGGAAGCTGTTCTGCGGCATCTGCGTGAAGAGATAGACGAGCGCCGCTGGTCGTGAGAGTCGGTGCCGAATCGGATCGAGCGAGAAAACAGGCGCCCAGAAGAGGAGCGCCGTAGTTAGGTAGAGGAGATGCTCGAGGTCATGGATGAGCGGGTTCTCAAGCGCCGCGTCAAAGAGCGGCGAGAGGTGCGTTGCCCACATCACAAATGCGAGCATGAGCCAGGCAACGAGTGGATGCGAGACCACCCCAACGGCGCGACTCTGCAGCAGCGCAAGGAGGCGTGCGCGCCAACGCGGCGAGGCGAGTCGCAGCAGCAGCGTCACTGGTGCCGCGCGGAGGAGGAGGATCGGGATTGGGAAGAGGAGGAGCAGGTGCTGCACCATGTGCACGCTGAAGAGCGTGGTGTCGTAGCGCTCAATTACTGACTGGAGTGCGAGGAGTATGAGCAGCGCAGCCCCAACCATGGCAACGGTGCGCGAACGTGGCACCGGATTCCCTGGGTGATCACGCCGAATTCTTCGCAGTGCAGCGAACCATGCGGCGAGCCCAACGGCGACGAGTAGCGTGATGATCGGCGGCGAGTACCAGTAGAGTGCCGCCGCCAGACCCGGCTCTGGAGGGAGGGGGCCGTGCGCTGGGAACAGGGTGAGGAGGCTCATCCCCCATATATTGGTCCAGATCGGACTTTTCGGGTCGCCGCTACACTACGGGTATGAAATTTGCGGCCGCCTTTGGGCTGATCTTCGTCGTGATTGGATCCGTCTACTACGTCGTCTCAAAGGATCTTGGCGGCGCCTTCATGCTGCTCACCCTCGGCGTTGCGATGGGAACCATGGCG
>CAJARA010000138.1 GCA_903944295.1 uncultured Chloroflexota bacterium | reverse complement strand
TAGGTCTGCCACTTTTCGAGCTTCAGGTTGCGTAGCGCCGCAGAGTCGGCAACCCAGATGATCGTTGGGTCCGCAAAGAGCCCGATCCCCTGCTGCAGCCGATACGCGTAGACGCCGGCCATGCGTGGTCGCTCCTCATCAAGCGCCGCCTCGCGCTCAACGATTGAGGCCATCGTCAGCACCTCATGGAAGGAGCGCCCGTCTGGCGCGCTACCTCGAAGCTCGGCGGGGACCTCCTCCGCGAATCGGTCAAGAAGCATGCGAACGAAGCGTTCTGCCGTTGCGCTCACCGGCACGTTGAAGGTGCCAGCGCCGAGCCGCCCTTCGAGCGTTGAACCGGTCGGGAGGTCAAGCCAGTCGTAGTCGGCGAGAATCTCGGCCGATGGGGCGCGCAGTAGATCGAGCAGCTCACGCTGCGTGAAGGGGAGGTCGAGCGTGCCGATCTGCGCAACGATCTGCTCAAGGCGAAGGCCGGCGCGCAACTGCACCGCGATCGCTGGCTCGCGATACGGCTGCGTCAGCGCAACGGCGATCTCGCTCGGCGTCATGCTCGCCGCCACCTGGAAGAGTCCCGCCTGCAGGCCCCCTTCAAGGCCGGCGCGACTCACCGCAACGATGAAGCCGGTCTCGTCGCCGATCAGTCCTGCCTCATAAAGCTGTGCCGCGATCTCGCTACTACTACTGCCCGCCGCGATCTCTACGGTGACGAGCGTTGTATCGCTCCCGGCGGGAGCGCTGATGCGATCACCGAGTCGCTCAACAACGATGTCGCCGAGGAGTGGGAGCGAGAGGAGTGCCGGCGAGCGGAGGCTGGCACTCACCAACACGTCACCGATCAGTGCTGGTGCTGCAACGCGTCCGAGGACGAGCGCGAGCACGATCGCACCGAGTGCAAGGAGGCGTGGCGGTCGGCTCATGTAGCGGAGGTCCGAACTAGCTGCGTTGGATCAACGTGAAGTGCAGGGTTCCCCGCATCCTCAAGGATCAGTTGCGCGGCTGCCTGATCAATCGCCGCACGGTGCGCCGCACGACGGGTTGGCCCTGGCGCAGCGCCACCAGATCCACCCCCCTGCCGACCAACGCGCTCAGCGGCGCGCTCTGAGGAGTAACGCTCGTCAATAAAGATGATCGGAAGCTGGAGGTGCGCAACCACCTGCTCCGCCCAGTGCAGCGTCTTCTCCCCCTGCGGGCTCATCGTGCCGTCGCTATGCAGTGGGAGCCCAATGACAAGTTCGCTGATGCGCTGCTCTCGGCAGATCGTGGCGAGGCGGGTCACGTCACCATCGATGTGTTCGCTGCGCATCATCGTGGAGAGCCCACGTGGCGAAGTGTCATCAACCGAGACGGCAAGCCCAACACGACGATCGCCAAGGTCAATGCCGAGGCGGCGCACGCTTGAGGTCATCAGCTCAGTGAGACCGGCTTCACGCCGAGCAGCGTCGCCATGGCGTTGAGCGCCACCGCCGCATCGCTCCCTTCAGCGCCGCGACCCTGCCCCATGTTCGGCTTTCCACCTCCACGTCCACCGCAGGCGCTTGCGCCAGCGGCGACGATCTCTCCAGCATTGGCAGATGCAGCGCCAGTCCCCTCAACGGTGACAAGCAGATCGGGACTCCCGCCCGGTCGCACCAGTGCGATCACGCCGTCGCCCATCTTCTTCCGGATCTGCAGCGAGAGCTCCTTCAGCGCTTCAAGATCTTCAACGTCAGCCGAGGTGACGAGCACTCCGTAGCCCGCCTTCACCGTTGTTGCGGCGGCGGCGAGTGCGACAGGATCAGCCTTGCGTCCACTCCCCTCGCGTGCACGCCGCTTCGCATCTTTCAGCTCTGCCTGAAGCTGACCGATCTTCTGCACGAGCTGCTCTGCGTCCTGGAGGCCGAGAGCGTCTGCCGCCGCCTCTAGGCTCTTCACGCGCGAACGGAGGAGCTCGTCGGCAACGGGCCCGCTCAGCGCCTCAATACGGCGCAGGCCAGAACCGATGCTGCGATCAGAGGTGATCACGAAACTTCCCACCTCGCCCGTTGCACGGCAGTGCGTCCCACCGCAGAGCTCATGCGAATAATCAGCCATCCGCACGGTACGCACCGACTCGCCGTACTTCTCATCAAAGAAGGCATCGGCACCGGCGGCGACCGCCTCCTTCATCGTCATTTGGGCGACCGTGACCGGAATGTCCTCCCGAATGGCGCGCTGCACCTCCGCCTCCACGGCATCGCGCTCCTCGCGCGTCAGCGCACGATCGAGTGGGTAGTCAAACCGCAGGTATTCCGGATGCACCAGCGAGCCGCGCTGCTTCGCATCCGCCCCTGCAATGATCCTGATCGCCCGATGGAGCAGGTGTGTCGCCGTATGGTTGCGCACCGTCGCGGCACGCCGCGGCGCATCAACACGGAGTGTCACTGAATCGCCAAGGGCAACTGGGGCACTGAGTTCAACATCATGCAGCGTCATCGCGCCGACCGGGCGCTGTGTATCGGTCACCAGGCCGATCCTCGCCCCTTGTGCGCCGAGAATCTCCCCCTGATCACCGACCTGGCCGCCACGCTCGGCATAGAACGGGGTGCGCTCCACGACAAGGCGAACACTCCCGCTCTCCGCGCGATCAGTTGCGCCAGCCTCGGCGAGGATCCCCTTCACCGTGGCGCTCCCTTCAAGCGATTCGTAGCCGATGAACTCTGTGTCGCCAACCTTGCGCTGCACCTCTTCAAGTTGCGCAAGGGTTGCGGCATGTTCGGCGAGCTCCGCCTTCTTTCCGCCGCGGCTGCGCTGTCGCTGCTCGGCGAGCGCCGCATCGAATCCGACCCGATCAACCGCTACGCCACGCTCCGCCGCGAGTTCCACCGTCAGGTCGATCGGGAAGCCGAATGTGTCGTGCAGCTTGAAGGCAACCTCGCCATCAAGCTTCGGTGCGTTCGCAGGGAGCTGATCAGCGCGCGTCCCCACGGCGGTCGTCCCCTTAGCGAGCGGCTTCAACGCCGTCGCGAGGAGTGCAGAGCCGCCATCAAGCGTGCGCGCAAACTGCGCCTCTTCGCGCTCGAGTGACTCAATGACTACTGGGCCTGCATCGCGCAGATACGGATACGCGTCAGACATGAGCGCGATCACCTCACGAGCAACCTCAGCAAGGAAGGGTCGCTCAACGCCAAGGAGCCGCCCATGGCGAACAGCACGACGAATGATGCGACGAAGCACGTAGCCACGCCCTTCATTTCCGGGGCGAATTCCGTCGGCGAGGAGGAAGGTGACGGCACGAGAGTGGTCTGCGATCACCTGATAGCTGAAACGTTGCGCCTCAAACTCTTTCGCCCCGTGCCCTGTGATCTTGCGTAGCGCGGCGTGGATCGGCACGAAGAGGTCGGTGTCGTAGTTGGAGAGCACCTGCTGGCTGACGCTCGCGAGTCGCTCAAGGCCCATCCCTGTATCAACGCTCTTAAAGGGGAGCTCGGCGCGGCGACCATCAGCGTGCTGTTCGTACTGCATAAAGACGAGGTTCCAGATCTCCAGCCAGCGTGGGCACTGCTCCGAGTGATCTGGTGCGCAGTCTTTCCCGCAAGAAAGCTCAGCCCCGCGATCAAAGTGGATTTCTGAGCATGGCCCGCACGGCCCCGTCTCCGCCATGCGCCAGAAGTTCGCATCGTCACCCTTCGCAACGTTCCCCCAGCGCGCAAGGCGCTCCGGCGGAAGCTTGATCTCGTTAAGCCAGATCGCCGCCGCCTCTTCATCATCCGAGTAGATGGTTGCGGCGAGACGATCGGCGGGGATGCCGAGATCTACGGTGAGGAACTCCCAGGCCCAGACGATTGCGTCGCGCTTGAAGTAGTCGCCGAACGACCAGCTGCCGAGCATCTCGAAGAGCGTGTGGTGGCGCGGCGTGCGACCGACCTCCTCAAAGTCGTTGTGCTTCCCCGCCACGCGGAGGCAGCGCTGGTAGTCAACGGCGCGCGTATAGGAGCGGGTCTCGGCGCCGCTAAAGAGCTCTTTGAACTGCACCATCCCTGAGTTGGTGAAGAGGAGCGTGGCGTCGCCAGCGGGGAGGAGTGAGGCGCTCGGCACTTCGGCGTGTCCGCGGGCCGCAAAGAAGGCGACAAAGCGCGAGCGAAGCTCAGCGGCGCTGTATGAAGGAATCCTTGAGTCGCGCTCCATCATCCGAGCGTAGCAGAGGGGTGCACGACCTCAGCGAGCCTTACGGCTGGCGACCGCGCTCCCAACCTGTCGCAACGCGTGCGGCAAGGCGTTCGGCGAGCAGTGCGCCGATCAGGGGGGCTGGCCAAGCGGCGCCGCCAACGGGGATCAGCCCACCGAAGAGACGCTCCCCGATCACCTGCGCGAGGAGGGCGCCGACGGTGGCGGCAGCCAACGCCACGGGGAGTGGGGCACGCTGTCCGAGTAGTCGGCCGATCAGTGCAGTAACAAGAACGGTGAGCCCAATGAGGAGTGGCGCCGGCTCAAGCATGCGCGGCGACGGGTGCGGTGACTGGGGCGGCAATCTGGCCGCCAGCGGCGAGCGTCTCGCCCTCATAGAGGACCACCGTCTGCCCAGGTGATGGAGCCCAGAGCGGCTCACGAAGTTCCAGAGTCGCTGCACCGCCGCCGCGACTAATCAGTCGCCCCTCCGCCAAAACGCCGCGGTGCCGGATGCGTGCGCGTCCCTCAAGGACCACGTCTGATTGAAGTTCACCACTCGGCGTCGCTGCGCCGGTCAGATCAATCTCGCGGCGCTCCAGCGACTCGCGTCGACCGATCGTGATGCGATTTGTTCGCGGATCAACCGCACTGACGTATCGCGGTGTGTCCGCCGCAACGGAGAGTCCGCGCCGCTGTCCAACGGTGAAGCCAGCGCTCCCCTGATGCTCGCCAACAACGTCGCCGCGCTCATCAACGATCTCACCTGCCTTTGGCGACCAACCGCGCGAGCGAAGGAGCGACCGATAGTCCCCATCGGGGACGAAGCAGATCTCCTGGCTCTCCGGCTTCTCTGCCGTTGCGAGCCCGCGCGCACGCGCCGCATCTCGTACCTCACCCTTTGTCAGCTCGCCGAGCGGGAAGCGTGCACGCGCAATCGCCTCGCTACTCAGACCGTGCAGGAAGTAGGTCTGATCCTTGTCGCTATCTACAGCGGTCCGCAGTCGCCAGCTCGCACCATCGGCACTCACCGCACGTCGCGCATAGTGCCCCGTAGCAACCGCATCACATCCGAAGAGGGCGCTCCCCTTCCCCACCAGCGCGCCAAACTTCACCGCCGTATTGCATCCCACACAGGGACTCGGCGTCTCGCCGTCAAGGTATGAACCAATAAACGGCTCAAGGACCGCTGCAGCAAACTCGCGCTCAAGGTTCTGGATGTGGAACGGGATCTTCAGCTGATCAGCAACACGGCGGGCATCATCTGCAGCGTCCAACGTGCAGCAGCTCTTTCGGCCGCCATCCACGCGATCCGCCGCATCGTGCAACCGCATCCAGACACCAACAACTTCGTGTCCCGCCTCAACTAGGAGCGCCGCAGCAACGGAGGAGTCAACGCCACCAGAGAGCGCTACTAGCACCCGCTCTGGGGCGCTCGCGACCGGCTCAGCGAGCCAGCCGACTGGGAGCCCGAGCTGCGGGAGCGCAGCGTGATCGCTCATCGTGAGACCTCCGCGGTGTAGCTACTGCGAATGCGGGCGCAGGTTGCGGCGAGTGTGGCTGCCGCGAGGCGCGCCTCATCCACGCTGTGTGTTCGACCGAAGCTGATGCGAATCCCGCCGCGTGACGCAGCATCCGAGAGGCCGCATGCGGCGAGCGCCTCAGATGGTTCACGCGAACCGCTGATACACGCAGAGCCCGTTGAAATGGCGAGCCCAGCGTGATCGAGCGCGGCAACAAGGTCGTCACCGAGCGCCCACTCCGCCGCATATGAGCGATGCCCAGGGAGCCGTGCGCCGAGATCTGAAGCACCTGTAGCGATGAGGCCGTGGGTTGCCGGGTTACCAAGTGCAGCATCAAATGCTTCGCAAAGCTGCGCGAGGTGCCGCTGCGTTGCATGGCGCTCATTGCTCATCAACCGGTAGGCGTGTGCGAACGCTGCAGCGAGTGGGACCGCCTCGGTGCCACCGCGACGCCCACGCTCCTGTCCGCCGCCAGGAACCAGCGGATGGAGGCGACGATCCGGTGCAGAGACTAGTGCCGCAATCCCCGCCGGCCCCTCAACCTTTGCCGAACCGAGCACAAGGTGCGTTGCACCGATCTCATCAAATCGAAGCTCGGCCGCCGCCGCCTGAACTCCGTCAAAGATCAGCGCGCCGCCACCCGCTTCTCGCCAAATGTGAATCAGATCAGCTCGCGGTTGGATGGTGCCGAGCTCACCAGAGGCGAGTGTGAGCAGTGCAACGCCACCCTGGCTGGCAACGTCGCGAACCAGTGGCGAGTTGGTGGCCCATGCGCCACGCTCGTCCACAGGGAGAAGGTGCACCGCACCCCCCGCAGCGACATGTCGCTGCGCAAGGGCGCGCGCGCCGCGGTGCTCAGTTGCGCTGGTCAGGAGTGGCTCCTTCGCACGAGTCTCGCTGTTCAGCGCCAGTGCAAGACCCTCTGAGGCGCTCGCCGTGAAGGTGACCTGTCGCGACTCCACACCGAGTGCGGCGGCGAGGGAGGCGCGAGCCTCATCGAGTACGGCGCGCGAGCGGCGTGCTTCGGCGTGGCCACCGTTCGGATTCCCGATGCCGTCGCGATAGAGGTCAGCGAGGAGGTCGGCAACCTCTGGTCGCACGGCGGAGCCGGCAGCGTGGTCGGCGAAGATCCGCGCGGGACTCATCGGAAGACCTAGTTTGCCTCGCGCATCTCGGCGCGCCGGCCAGCATCGCGGCGTCGATCATTCTCATTGAGGAGTCGCTTGCGCAGTCGGAGGGCGGACGGCGTCACCTCAATCAACTCGTCTGGCCCGATGAACTCAAGCGCGTTCTCCAGCGCCATGCGGCGTGGTGGTGTGAGTCGAATCGCTTCGTCGTGCGAGTGGGTGCGCATGTTGGTGAGCTTCTTTTCGCGCACCGCGTTGACATCCATGTCACCAGGCTTGGCGCTCTCGCCAATGATCTGGCCCTCATACGTCTGCTCGCCCTCGAGCACGAAGAGTTCGCCGCGCTCCTGAATACCGTAGAGGGCGTAGCCCGTCGTCACACCGGTGCGATCGGAGATGAGGCAGCCGTTGGTGCGGTGCGGGATCTCGCCAACCCACGGCTTGTAGCCGGCGCTCAACTGGTGGATCAGCGCGGTTCCGCGTGTTTCAGTAAGGATGCGACCGCGTACGCCAATGAGGCCGCGCGTTGGGATGAGGAAGTCGACGCGGGCGCGGCCGTCAGCACCGTGCTGGATGTTCTCCATGCGTGCGCGGCGCTCAGCCATGATTCCGGTGATCACGCCAACAAAGTCAACAGGGACGTCGATGGTGAGCTGCTCAAATGGCTCCTCAACCCCGTTCGGCCCCTTATGTAGGAGCACCTCAGGGCGCGAGACTTCAAGCTCAAACCCTTCGCGTCGCATCTGCTCAACAAGGATGGCGAGCTGGAGTTCGCCGCGTCCGCGTACCTGGAAGGCTTCACCGGTCTCTGTTGGGCTCACCTCAATCGCAGGATTGCCGAGCACCTCCTTTTCAAGGCGCGCCTTCAGCTGGCGTGAGGTGAGGAACTTGCCGTCCTTGCCGCCGATCGGGCTCGTGTTGACACCGAATGTCATCTGTAGCGTTGGCGGATCAACGTGGAGTCGCTCAAGTGGTCGCGGATCTGCAGGGTCGGTGATCGTCTCGCCAATCTCAACGTCGGCGAGACCTGCGATCCCAACGATCTCACCAGGTCCAGCCTCTGCAACCTCAACGCGCTCAATGCCCATTGGGAGCGTGAGCGACGTGACCGTTCCGCTGATTGAACTCTCTTCACGCATGATGATGATCTTCGCCCCCTTGCGGACGATCCCGTTCCGGATGCGGCCAACCGCAATGCGGCCAACGAAGTCATTTGCAGCAAGGTTGGTGATCAGCACCTGCAACGGATGGCCCGGCTCATGCATCGGTGCTGGTGCTGTCTCAAGCACCACATCCAAGAGTGGGATCAAGTCGGTGCCAGGCTGCTCGAGGTCAAGCGTTGCGGTGCCAGCACGCGCATTGGTGTAGACGATCGGGAAGTTGATCTGCTGCTCATTCGCACCAAGGTCAAGGAAGAGCTCATAGACCTCGTCAATGACCTCCTTGATGCGTGCGTCGGCGCGATCAATCTTGTTGATCACAAGGACTACCGGGAGAGAGCGTGCAAGTGCCTTGGAGAGGACGTAGCGCGTCTGTGGGAGCGGACCTTCGGACGCGTCAACCAGGAGGAGTACGGCGTCAACCGCCAAGAGGCTGCGCTCAACCTCGCCGCCGAAGTCAGCGTGGCCAGGCGTATCAACGATTACGACGCGCACACCCTTGAACTGGATCGCCGTCTCCTTGGCGAGGATGGTGATCCCCTTCTCCCGCTCAAGGTCGCCGCTATCCATCACGCGCTCCACGAGCTCTTCGTTGGCGCGGAAGGCGCCGTTCTGGCGCAGCAGGCTGTCCACCAGCGTGGTCTTCCCGTGGTCAACGTGCGCAACGATGCCGACGGTGCGAATACCCGTCTGGGCGACGAGGTTTGCGGAGGCGTTTAGGGCTGTCATATGACGATTCTCGCACGCTTCGCACCTGCGTATACTTTGGGCATGACTGTTGCCGCTCTGATCCTCACCGACCCGCGCTCCGCCGAGGCTCTAGGCGCCCCCCTCGCCCTCACCAGACTGATTGAAGCGGCCTGGTCTGGTGGGGCCCAGCCGATCCTCGTCTCAGGCCGCGCTGGGGACGAAAGCCTTGCGCCGCTGGCGCGTGGCACCGCCACAACCGACACCGCTGCAGCCGCACGCGAAGCTGCAGAGCTGGTTGGCGGGACGAGCGCCCTCCTCCTCCTCCCTACAACCCATGCAGGGATCGATCCCGAGACGATCACGGCGCTCATCGCCGCACATGGGCGCACGCCCAATCGCACGCTCGCTGCGGCCTGGAACGGAGTTGCCGGCCCGGTGCTCCTCCAGCCGATCCAGCAGGCGAGCAGCGGCGCAGCGCACGACGCCAACGTCGAGGTGCTCCTCATTGAGTGCGGAGATGAGGCGGCGGTAACCGCGTCAGATGGGCGTGCCAGGCTCAGCTATGAAGCGCCACCTGCAGATACCGAAGCGGTTGATCCGTGGGAGCGACGCGGCGGAGAAGAGGGCTAAGACTTCTGCGGCTTCACCGCAAGGCCAAGATCGCTCCACTGCTTCGCATCGGGCTCTGACGGAGCCTCAAGCATCAGGTCGCTCCCCGACTGCGTCTTCGGGAAGGCCATCACTTCACGAATATTGACCTGGTTCGCGAGTAGTGCCGCCCAACGCTCCACGCCGATTGCAATGCCGCCGTGCGGTGGCGCGCCGTACTCAAACGCGTCAAGCAGCGCGCCGAACTTTGCACGCGCATCGTCAAGGGAGTGGCCCATCAGCGCGAATGAACGTTCAAGTAGCGCGCGATCATGAATGCGCACCGAGCCGCCGCCGAGCTCCCAACCGTTCAGCACCACGTCGTACTGCTGCGCGAGTGCGCCGCCGGCTGGGTCGCCAGCCGAACGCTTACTGAGATCTCCCGACGTTGTGGCGAGCAGATCAAGATGCTCGGGAACTGGGGCGCTAAACGGGTTATGTGTTGCATCCCAGCGACTCGACTCCGCCTCCCACTGATACATCGGGAAGCGATGAACCCAGCAGAAGGCGAGGATCTCTGGATCCGCCATGTTCGCCTCAAGTGCAATCTCAACACGCAGACGCCCGAGCACCTCTGCAGAGAGGACGCGCTCGCCAGCAACGGCAAGGATGAGATCACCCTCTGGTGCGGTGCTCTTTCCGCCACTCGCACTCCAGATCGCTGCAACCGACTCTGGTGAAAGGAACTTCGCGATCGGCGACTTGATCTCACCATCTGGTTGTAGAGCGATCCAGACGAGGCCGCTCGCGCCGTGACGCTTCGCGCGCTCTGTCAGGTCGTCAATCTCTGATCGCGCAACGCCGCCCTTCCCAGGGACGCGGATCGCACGGATGCGACCGCCACTGGCGCGCACATCGTCAAAGACCTTAAAGCCGGTTGCGGCGGGGAGTGCGGCGCCAAGGTCGATCAGCTCCATCCCGTAGCGAAGGTCGGGCTTATCTGAGCCGTAGCGCTCAAGCGCCTCCTCGTAGGTGAAGACAGGGAATGGGAGCTGCTGCATTGGGCGATCTGGTCGCGTGCGCTTCGTCACCTCAATGACCATCTGCTCCACAAAGCCGCGCACGCTCGACTCGTCCACAAAGCTCATCTCAAGGTCGAGCTGCGTGAACTCCGGCTGCCGGTCGCCACGCAGGTCTTCGTCGCGGAAGCAGCGCGCGATCTGGAAGTAGCGATCGAAGCCTGCAACCATCAGCAACTGCTTCATCTGCTGAGGCGACTGCGGCAGCGCGTAGACACTTCCTGGCTGCAGGCGCGATGGCACGATGAAGTCGCGCGCACCCTCTGGCGTGGATTTGATCAGGATCGGCGTCTCAACTTCAACAAAGCCGTGCTCGTGGTGCACCTCACGGATCGCCTGCACCATGGCGCTGCGCATCAGGAGCCGATCGCGCAGTGGCTCGCGGCGAAGGTCTAGGTAGCGGTGCTTCAGCCGGACGCTCTCATCAATCGGAGAGTCCGTTTCGTTGATATAGAACGGGGGCGTCTTTGACTGCGAAAGGATGCGCACCGAGTCAGCCGACACCTCAATCGCCCCCGTTGGTAGCTTCTCGTTCTCGGTCCCAGCACGACGAGGGGTGACAACCCCCTCAACGGCGATCACCCACTCAATCCGCGCATCCACCAGCGCTGCATGCGCCTCTGGAGCGGTGGCCGCGTCAACCACCACCTGCACGATGCCGTAGCGATCGCGAAGATCAATAAAGACGAGGCTGCCGTGATCGCGGCGACGGTGAATCCAGCCGGCGAGACGGACACGACGCTCAGCATCGCTCGCGCGCAGTGCGCCGCAGACGTCGCTGCGCAGCCCAGTTGCGAGCAGTCCCTTCTCAGCCATCACTCCCCCGTCCTATCGCTTCAGTAGCGCTGCAACAGCGCGCAGCACACTCGCCTCGTCGGCAGGGTCCGCCTGCTTCCCGTCCGCCATGATGCGGAGGCTGAGGCGACCGTCCGGCTCAATAATGATCACGGCGACCGCCGCGTCGCGTGCCGCACCCTCAAGCTGCTTCCCGATCTTACGGGTACTGACGTCGGCACGTGCGCTGATCCCAGCGGTGCGCAGTGTTGAGGCGAGTCCGATCCTTGCGGCGAGGCTCCCCTCGTCAATGCCGCAGACCACCACCGAGGGGGGCGCAACTTCACCAATCGTGATCCCGCGATCCTGTAGCGCGTGCACCACTCGGTCAATTCCGATCGCAAAGCCGATCGCTGGCGTTGCTGATCCACCAATCAGCTCGGCAAGTCCGTCGTAGCGCCCACCGCCACCAATCGCCCCCTGCTGCCCCTGTTCGCCAGGGAGGAGATACTCCCAGGCGCTTCGCGTGTAGTAGTCGAGCCCGCGAACGAGTCGCGGCGCATCAATGAGCGTCACGCCGATCGCCGCCAGTCCCTGTCGCACCGCGGCGGCGTGTGCCGCGCAATCGGCGCAGAGATAACCAGGGAGTGCGGGTGCGCTCTCCGCTCGCCGTACCGCTGCCGGGTCCTTTGAGTCCAAGAGGCGCAGCGGGTTCTCACGGAGCCTGATGCGGTCAACCTCACCAAGTTCTCCTTCAATTGGCGCGAAGTGCGCGGTCAGCGCCGCCGCGTACGCAGGGCGACAGGTGGCACATCCCACAGAGTTGAAGTGCACCTCAATATCTCGGAGGCCGAGCGCCACAAGGAAACTTGCACCGAGTTCAATCACCTCAATATCAATGCCAGGACCAGCGTCACCGATCGCCTCAATGTCGAACGTCGTGAACTGGCGGTAGCGGCCCTTCTGCGGCCGGTCGTGACGGAAGAAGGGGGCAACGGTGACGAGCCGCACCGGTTGTGGCGCGCTGCGCATGCCGTGCTGGATGTAGGCGCGCAGGATGCCAGCGGTCGCCTCTGGCCGGAGTGAGAGTGGCGTTGACTCTTCGCTATGTGGGGCGAGTCGGTAGAGCTCCTTGGAGACCACGTCACTTGATCCGCCAATGCCGCGCTCAAAGAGGGCGCTCTCTTCGGCGATCGGTGAAACGATGCGCTGATAGCCGGCCGCCTCAGCCGCTGCGTAGGCGGCGCTCTCTACGTGCGCCGCAGCGGCGGCATCTGCACCGAAGAGGTCGCGCATCCCGCGAGGCGCCTGAAAGCCGCTCACTGTCGCTGCTCCCGCGCCACACTGCGCACGCCGCGCACGCGCTCAATACGCGCCATGAGCCGTGCCAGCTCACTAATGGAGCCAACGGCGAGCGTCGCAAGCACCTCAGCGTTGCCAGCCCCCGTCATTCCAACCGATGCGGCAAGGATGTTCACCTTCTGCTCCGCCACCACTTGCGTGATATCCGAGAGGAGACCGGTGCGGTCGGAGGCCTCAATGCGAATGGTGACCGGGTAGCTCTCCGTTGTAGCCGGTGTGATCTCCCACTCCACGTCAATGAGACGCGACGCCTCGCGCGCCGATGATGAGGTGGAGCAGCTCTCAAGGTGCACGGTGACCCCCTTCCCTCGCGTGATGAAGCCCACGATCGGGTCGCCTGGAAGGGGCCGGCAGCAACGGCCGAATCGCGTCAGAAGGTCTGGCACCCCCTTCACGCGAATACCGCCCGTTCGCTCGGCGGGGGCGATCTGATGCGGCGAGACGGTGAGCGGCAGAATCTCTTGCGCGTCATCTGAGGCAACCCCGAGGCGCGAGACCACCTGCTGTGACCCGATCGCACCGTAGCCGATTGCAGCGAAGAGATCGTCGGCGCTCCCCTGATTCATCTGCTTCGCGATCTCATCAATACGTTCGCGGCCGACCGCCTCCAGCGTGGTACGGGCAAGGCGTCGCAACTCGCGCTCGAGCGAATCGCGACCATGGGTGATGTTCTCATCCCGCTCCTGGTGTTTGAACCACTGCCGAATCTTGTCTCGTGCTTGACGGGTAGCAACGATTGAGAGCCAGTCACGGCTCGGCCCATGCTTTCCGCGCGCCGTCACCACCTCAACAATGTCACCAGACTTGAGGCGGTACTCGAGTGGAACGAGGCGATTATTCACCTTCGCGCCGATACAGCGATGCCCGATATCGGTGTGGACGAGATACGCGAAGTCGAGTGGCGTGGCGCCAGCGGCGAGCTCCTTGACGTCACCCTTTGGGGTGAAGACGTAGACCTGGTCTTGGAAGACGTCGAGGCGCACCCCCTCAAGGAACTCGGAGGCGTCGGTGACGTCGCGCTGCCACTCAAGGAGTTGACGGAGCCAGGCGAGCTTCGCGTCGTACGCGGCATCTGAGCGTGTGCCGTCTTTATAGTGCCAGTGCGCCGCAATCCCCACTTCGGCAACCTCGTGCATGGATCGCGTGCGGATCTGCACCTCAAGCGGCCGGCCATCAAGCGCGACGACCGCCGTGTGCAGGCTCTGGTAGAGGTTGTTCTTCGGCACGGCGATGTAGTCATCAAATTGACCAGGAATCGGGCGCCAGACCGAGTGCACCGCGCCGAGCGCCGCATAGCACTCACGTAGGTCCTCCACGATGATGCGCACGGCGAAGACGTCGTAGATCTCCGAGAAGTCGGTGTTCTTGCGCGTCATCTTCTTATGGATTGAATAGAGGTGCTTGGCGCGACCGGAGTATTCGGCCGTGATGCCAGCCTTCTCAAGCTCTGGGCGCAGCACATCAATGGCGCGGGTCACATAATCGGCACGCGCATCGCGGCGCATGTCCACAAGGCGTGCCAGCTCGTGATACCGCTCTGGCTCAAGCGCCTTGAAGGAGAGGTCCTCGAGCTCCCACTTCATCTGCCAGATGCCGAGTCGCTCGGCGAGCGGCGCATAGATCTCGAGGGTCTGGCGTGCGATGCGGCGCTGCTTCTCGGCCCCAAGTGCGGCGAGGGTGCGCATGTTGTGGAGACGGTCGCCGAGTTTGATCAGGACGACGCGGATATCTTGGGACATTGCCAGGAACATCTTGCGGATGTTCTCCGCGTGCTGCTCCTCCGCACTCAGCGCCGAGAACTTGCTCAGCTTGGTGACGCCGTCCACCAGGTTCGCCACCTCCTCGCCGAAGCGCTCGGCAAGTTCCTCCGTAGTGATGCTCGTGTCTTCCGGCACGTCATGCAGCAGGGCTGCAGCGAGTGTCGTTGCGTCAAGGCCGAGGTCGGCAAGGATGAGCGCCGCCTCCGCTGGATGTGTGACATACGGCTCACCCGAGGCGCGCAGCTGATCGCCGTGTGCGGTCACAGCGAAATCGAAGGCGTTAGCAATCATGCCCACGGCAGTCGCGTCTGCGCCGCCGTCGGTTGCCTTTGCGAGGAGACGCTCGCGGAGTTCCCCCACTGGACGCGCAAGCGCGCGGACCTTAGCGACCGGATCCGCTGAACGCGGGACCCGACCGCCGTCGGAGGCGAGAGGCTGCGGTTCGACGCTCATGTCCCTTGAGGATAACCGAGGGAGGAGAGCGCCTCACGCGCCGCCGCCACCTCATCCCACGGCTCATCGACTCCGCCCCGCTCGATCGTCCGCTCATGCCCCTTACCAGCGAGGAGCACCACGTCTCCTGAGGCTGCCGCACTGATCGCAGCGGCGATCGCCGCTCGTCGGTCATGCAGCACCGTGATCCGCTCGCTCGCCGACGCGCCAAGAAGCTCACCTGCGGCGTCGCGGATTGCAGCGGCAATGACGTCTTGATCTTCGCCGCGTGGATCCTCATCGGCGATCCAGATCCGCTCGGCGGCCGACGCCGCTCGCCCCACTGCGGTGCGTCGCCCAGGGTCGCGCTCCCCCGCCGCGCCAGTCACGAGCAGTAGCCGCCCACCAGCAACAAGAAGCGAGCGCGCAACACCGATCGCCGCTGTCAACGAAGGACCCGTATGCGCAAAGTCAACGATCACCTTGAACGGCTGGCCAGCATCCACCGCCTCACTACGACCAGGAGGCCCAGGCTCAGCCGACACCGCAACGATCGCTGCATCAAGCGGCAGCTTCCATGCCGCAACGAGCGCGAGTGCCGCCGCGGCGTTTAACGCATTGATGCGCCCAGGCATGCGCAGCGTCACTTTGTGTCGCTCTCCATTAAGCAGTAGTGCCCCGTCCTCCGCAACGTCAAAGTCGACCACGCGAATCCCCGCCGCCTCTGCTGCCACAACGAACGGTGCAAGTGCCGGATCGGCACGACGAACCACCATCAGCGGCTCAAGATGTGCCGCCCTGCTTGCAGCGGAACCACGCACACGATCGACAAGCAGCAGCTTCGCCTTCCGATACTCCTCAACCGTTCCGTGGAGATCGAGGTGGTCTGATGTGAAGTTGGTGACGATCCCAGCGGCATAGTTGATCGCTGCAACACGATCAAGGGCAAGCCCATGGCTCGTTGTCTCAAGCACCGCAGCGCGATCTCCCGCTGTGGCGATCTTGCGCAGCTGCGCCTGCAGTGCTGGCGCCTCTGGAGTGGTCTGATGCGCCGCCATCGGCTCGTCCTTCCCGCCGACGCGCTGCAACGCAGTAGAGATGAGACCAGCCGAGAGCCCAGCGGCACTTAACGCCGTTGCGAGGTACGTAGAGGTGGTGGTCTTCCCATCTGTACCAGTGACACCGATGACAACTAACTCTTCGGCGGGATCACCCTCCCACCAGGCGGATGCTTCAGCGAGTGCGCGACGAGCGTTGCTCACCGCAATCAGTGGAACCTCTGCCGCCTCTGGACCCAAGGCGGCGATCGAGCGCACACCAGCCGGCTCACTGATCAGCAGCGCAGCACCGCGACGTAGCGCCTCTGCGGCAAACGTTGCACCATCGGCACGTGCCCCAGCAATCGCCACGAAGGCGCCACCAAGCAGGACCTGACGTGAGTCATGCGTCCATGGGGCACTGATCATGAGATCTGATCGATCAAGTCCTCGGCTCTCACTGCGGAGGAGGAGGCCGAGCCGATCAAGGCGCTCAACGAGTGACGCGATCTGTTGTGGCGCACGCTGTCTGCTCATCGCCCCGCCCTCAGCACCGTTCGGATTGCCGAACGCAGAGCGTAACGGCGTGAATCGAGAACGATCCGATGCGCGCCAGACATTGCCACCCACTCAGCACCGAAGGCACGCTTGTAGTCATAGAGTCCGTACATCTTCTCGCCTGCCTGCGGAATCTCCCGATGACCAGCAACATCCGCCCCTCCAAGATCGGCGATGCGCCCCTCCTGTCGTGCAGTCTCTATCAGCGTCCACCGAAGGAGTACGACGGCACCCGCTGGAACCGAGGAGCCCACCTCGCGTGAACCAGCATGGTGGCTTGTCAGCCGCTCACCGTGCCGCAGCGCCGTCTCCATCGCGATCACCCCCCCTTGAGCATCGCGTGCCACCCAAGCCTCCATCTGGCCAGAGTGCATCAAATCTACCCAGGTGAGCAGCGTCTGATCCAGATTGATTTGGGCAAATTGACGCCGGACCGCCGTCTCGTTCACCAGAGTCGCCGCCTCTCTCAGCGCAACCAGATCGTGCTCTGCGTGCAGACGTGACACCTGGATCCCGTTTCGATGGGCAGCGCTGATCTCATTTCGCTTGGTTGCGTTCAGGTGCGAGAAGATCTCGGTCTCCGTAGCGCCAGGCTTCGCCGTGGCTCGAATCCACATCGCATGCTTGCTGAAGAAGCTCTCATCGCATGGAGAGAATCCAGCGCGGAGCCACTCCACTTCAAGTGCATCGGATGCGGGGAGCCACGGGTCAACACGAAGCTCAACCACCCCCTCCTCCCTCCGTAGCCACTCCCCAACGCGCTGCAGTCGTCCGGGAACGCTCGCTCGCTCTGCATCTGGCGCATCAGTAGGGGCTGCTGGTCCGCGCGGAATGCTCGCAACACTGAGGCCGAGGAACGGCAGTGAGCGAATGCAGACAAGCAGCGGGGCTCCGTCCACATAAAGCGGGAGCGTCCTAATCGAGCGCCGCGCACGATCGGCGGCGAAGGCAGCACCTTGGTGCATGTCGCCACCCGGTGCAGCGACGGCGCGCTGATCCCACGCGGCACGCAGAGCCGGATCAGTGAGCGTTCCAATCGGCGCGCGCTCAACGATCATCTAATCCGTCCCCACGCGCGCCTGAGTGTAGCTATCGGTGCGTCGGACCCCGGAGCCTTCAGCCGCGCGCTCAGCAGGAGATAGAAGAGGAGGCCGGCGGCCGCGGCACTGGCATCGATCAGCGCACGGAGGGCGAGGCTCTCACTCGCAACGAGCGCGCTCACAGCCGCAGAGAGGGCGAGTGCGAGGGCGAGACCACTCGCCGCCGTCGCAAGTGACATAGCGAGCATTCGCATCAGTTCACGCAGCAGATGACCTCCAACGTGACTGCGGAGTCGCAGGAGAAGTAGCAGACACTCAACTCCCTCACCAAAGAGCACGGCGGCGGCGAGCCCTGCAAATCCAAACGCGGCAACGAAAGGCGCTGCGGAGAGGGCGATAAGGAGAGAGGCAACAACGCTGCTCCCTACAGGGCCACGTGTATCGCCAGCTCCGTAGCAGAGACGCGTCGCAACGCTTGTCGCTCCTTGAATCGGGAGACTAAAGAGGAGCAGGCTCAGCCCGGAAAACAGGAGGGCACCGACGGGGCTCCCTGGCGAGATCCCAAGCACCAGCCCAACAGGGTTGGTGGCGAGTGCGGCACCAATCACGGCGACGGGGAGGAGCATCCAGATCGCCGCACCGAGTGCACTTCGTGTCACACGTAGTAAGCCAGCTGGCCCTTCAACGTTCAGCACGCGTGCCGCAACGGGAAGGATCGCCGTGCCGATTGATCCTGCGACCATCGCGAGCGGGAGTTGCACCAGCGAGAGGGCGTAGGTCCACGCCGTAATGCTCCCTGGCCCAAGCGTACTTGCGAGCGCCACAAGGCTGGTCAGAACGATCTGGACAATCAGGAGCCCGCTCATGCGTGGCACCAGCGAACCGAGCGATCCGAGCAAGAGCGGATCCCTAAGTGAGGGCCGCGCGAGGCGTAAGCCAGCAACCCGCGCAGCAGCGATAGCGATCACGCCATAAAGCAGCGCGCCAACAACAGTGCCGAGTGCGGCGGCAACAGTGCCGAACTGCTCAGCGCCGAAGAGGGTGAAGAGGATGACGGAGAGGTTGTAGACGATCGGCCCAATCGACGCGGCGAGGAAGCGCTCGTTCGCGGCGGTCCAAACACTCGCCACTGCAACGATCCCGAGGCCGAGCGACGAAGGGGCGAGGATCCTGCTCAGTTGGGCCACCTCCTCGCGCTGTGCCGCGCTGATCCCAGGCGCGAGAAGTTCGGCGAGTCCACCAGCAAGGAGGAGCGCCGCGACTGCGATCACGAGCGCAAGGACGCCGAAGATGAGGAAGATTGAGCTCATGATGCGACGGGCGCGAAGCTCATCTCCCTCGCTGCGCAGTCGAACCACGAGCGGTACGAGGACACTTGAGAGTGGTCCTGCTGCAATCAACTGGTAAATAATGTCCGGAATCTTAAAGGCGGCGAGGTACGGATCGAGTCGTCCATCCGCACCGAACGCGGTGACGAGGACGATCAGCCGCACCCAGCCGAGCAGGCGCGATGCAAGCGCCGCAGCTGAGAGGAGCGCGCTATTCCGTACCGTCTGCCCACTCATTAGTTATGCGTCCCTCTTTGCCGCGCGTCGAGCGCGAGGGTGGGCCGACGCATAGAGGCCGCGGAGCCGCGCAGTGGAGACGTGTGTATAGACCTGCGTCGTTCCGAGGCTCTCATGACCGAGTAGCTCTTGCACCACGCGCAGATCCGCACCACCATCCAAGAGATGCGTTGCGAAGGAGTGACGGAGCGTGTGCGGATGAAAGGCGGCAGGAAGCCCGGCGCGGACGGCGGTCTCGTTGAGTCGAGCGCGCGCACCACGCTCACCGAGCGACGTGCCGTTGCGATTCAGGAAGAGCGCATCACTTGCCGTGGCAGACGCCTTGAGCAGCTCAGATCGACCGTCTGCAAGGTAGCGCTTCAGTGCGTTGATGCACGGCGCACCGAAGAGTGCAACGCGCTGCTTCTCACCCTTCCCTGTGACGCGTACTTCACCGCGCGCCAAGTCAAGGTCGCGCACGCGAATCGACACAACCTCTGCAATGCGCAGTCCAGCGCCGTAGAGGAGTTCAACGAGTGCGGTGTCACGCAGCGCGAGTACGGGGGACTCGGCCGAAGCGGCGGTCTCAATGAGCCGTGTCACCTGTTCAGCGCTCAGTACATCAGGGAGGCGACGTTCACGTTGTGGGCGTGCAAGCGCTTGCAGTGGATCTTTGGCCACACTCCCCTGCCGCACCCAGAAGCGATAGAAGGTTCCAAGCGCAGCGAGCCGCTGCTGCACCGTGGAGCGCTGCGCCCCATCACCAAGGGTCGCCACATAGCGACGTAGGTCGGTTCGCTCTGGGGCTCGCCAATCAATTCGCTCAGCGTCACACCATGAGAGGAAACGTTCAACAACGGTGCGGTACGAGCGGCTCGTTGCTGGGGAGAGTGTCCGTGCGCCAAGGTGTTGCATGAAAGTGGCGACACGAGGATCAGATGCGACCGCCGCGCGTCGCGCCACTGGAGCCGGCTTCCGGCCCCCCGTCATCAGGTCGCCTCGTCCTCTCCGCCAGCTGCGTCACTCGCCGACAGCTCAGCGGCGGCGACCGCCGCGGCGGCAGGGATACGCTTCGGCTTCCCCTTCGACTTCACGGTGCGAGCACGTGATGCAACCTTCGCCTTGTTCCCTTCTGCCTTTGCCTTCCCGTCAGCGGCGACGCGGCGTCCGCGCTTCGGCGCAAAGGCGAGTGGATCCGCCGTTCCACCTGCAATCACCAGCCCGACGAGCTCCCCCTCAGGGAGATCAACGCGCGCACCGCAGCGGGTGCAGATTCCACCCTCATCATCTTTACCAATCGTGGCGCCGCACTCGGCGTGCGTGGCGCCGGTCGGACGTGGGCGAATCGTCTTGCACTCTGGATAGCGATCGCATGAGTAGAAGTAGGTATTGCGCTTGTTGTTTCGGCGCGGGCGCAACTTCCCCCCATGCTCACCGCCGCAGACTGGGCAGAGCGCCTCAAAGGCGAGACGGAACTCCTCTGGCACCTCAGGCTTCGGGATGAACTTGCACTCTGGGTAGCGATCGCAGCCAAGGAAGTAGCCGAAACGGCTGCGTCGCTGCGCCATCTTCCCGCCATGCTCAGCGCCGCACTGCGGGCACGGGAGGCCAGCCCCCTCAAGGGTGGGGACATCACCGCCAGGTGTGTCATCGCCGATTACCTTGGAGAGCGACTTCCGCTCAGAGTGCTCCGGATAGAGGCTGCAGGCGAGGTACCAGCCGAAACGGCCGAGACGCTCCTCCATCGGGTGACCCTCGGAGCACTTCTCATCGCTCGGTCGGTTGCGATACTCACCGGCGCCGATGCTCGTCGCCTTCTCTGTCACCAGTGGTTCGAATGTTGCCCAGAACTTCCCAAGTACTTCACGCCAATCGGCACGCCCCTCGGCAACGGCGTCGAGCTCCTCCTCCATCCCAGCGGTGAAGCCGAGATCAACAAAGGCGGTGAAGTGCGTCGTCAGAAGATCGCAGACCGTCTCACCGAGTCGCGTGGCGCGCAGTCGGTTCTCGCGATCACGGTCTACGTACTCGCGCTCCTGGATGCGCTCAATGATCGCCGCATATGTGGACGGTCGGCCGATTCCGTGCTTCTCCAGCTCTTTCACGAGCGTCGGCTCGGTGAAGCGCGGCTCTGGCTTCGTCTGGTGGGCTACCGCTTCGGCGGTTGCAACCTCACCCTTTGATCCCTCTGGAAGGTCTGGCAACTGCGCTTCAGCATCTTCTTCCTCGTCGTCTTTCCCTTCCAGGTAGACGGCGGTGAACCCTGGCTCGAGTGTGCGCGTTGCGTTGGTCTTGAGGCGATCCTCGCCAACACTCCAGAAGAGTGTGGTGGTAGCAGAGAGCTTGTCTGGCATCTGCGATGCGATCGCGCGCCGCCAGATCAGCGTGTAGACGCGCAACTCACGATCATCAAGGTAGCTCGCAACCTCTTCCGGGGTGCGGTGGAAGCTTGTCGGTCGAATCGCTTCGTGCGCCTCTTGCGCGTTCTTTGACTTGGAGGCGTACTGTCGCCCGCCATCAACCACCGCCTCGGCGCCGAAGCGTGTGCGAATCACCTCCGCCGCTTCGCTAATCGCCTGCTGGCTCAGCGTTGGTGAGTCGGTGCGCATGTAGGTGATCAGACCGGTGCGCTCGCCGCCAATGTCAACGCCTTCGTACAGCTTCTGCGCAAGCTGCATCGTGACGCGTGAGCGGTAGCCATGCTTGCGTCCCGCCTCCTGCTGCAGTGTTGAGGTGGTGAACGGCGGAACGGGCCGCTGCTTTCGCGTGCTCTCGTTGCGCTCCGTAACGATTGCTACTCCGCCCGTAACGCGCGCAACGGCGGCGTCGGCAACCTCGGGCTCCACTTCGAGGTTCTCCCCCTTCGGCCCAACAAGGCTCGCAGGGATGACGAGATCTGGGTCCACGGCTGGGCGAACGCCCAGCTCAACGGTGCTGTAGTGCCGTGGGATGAAGGCGCGAATCGCGCGCTCACGCTCCACCACAAGGCGAAGGGCAACCGACTGCACGCGCCCGGCAGAGGAGCGCGGTGCAACGAGGCGCGAGAGGAGTGGCGAGAGCTTGTAGCCGACGAGACGATCAAGGATGCGACGCGCCTGCTGGGCGTTGACAAGGTCAAGGTTGATTCCTCGCGGGTGGCTGAACGATTCGAGGATCGCCCCCTTCGTGATCTCGCTGAAGGTGACGCGGCGCCGATCCGCCTCTGGGATCTCCAGCGCTTCGGCCAGATGCCAGGCGATCGCTTCACCTTCACGATCAAGGTCGGTGGCGAGCCAGACCGCCTCCGCCCCCTTTGCGGCGCGGCGGATGTCGGCGAGGCGCCCCTCCTTCTCCTCAATGATCTCGTAGTGCGGCGTGAAGCCGTTCTCCACATCCACCGCAAGGCTGCCGAGTCCCTTTGCAGGCTTCGGTGCCGGAGGGTCCCCCTTCTTCCGCTTCGGCCGCTTCGCGGCGACGCTCCCCTTCGCTGCACGGCGAGACTTCTGCGGGAGGTCGCGAACGTGACCATAGGAGGCGATCACCGTGTAATCAGGACCTAGGTAACGCTCAATCGTGGCCGCCTTGGCCGGCGACTCCACGATCACGAGATTCTTCGTTGCAGCCTTACTCATGCGCGAGAGCGTAGCACCGCCCCTTCAGAACCCCTCCAACGCCCCCCTCGCTGCTCTATCAGCCCCTGAGCGGCAAGGAGGGTGAGCGCCGCAGGGAGTGCAGCCTCCGCCCCTCGGCTGAGGTCGAGCAGATCTCCCTCAGCGAGCCCAGCCGCACCCGCCGATTCGAGGCGCTGGAGGATCGCCCCGCGCAGTCCGCCGATCGGCGGGACTCCGCCTGAGGGCTGCAGAGACAGCTTCCCCACGTCGCCGTCTGCGTACACGGACGCCGCACAGACGCTGAGCCACGCCTGGAGGGTGGCGCGATCAGTGAGGAGGTGCGGGGCTCGGCGCTCAATCAGATGAAGCGAGAGCTCACTCGCTCGGGCGAACCAGGCGGCACCACCAGCTGCCGTAACGGAACCGAATGGCGCACTGACAAAGGCGAGCGGGAGGCCGAAGCCATCTGCCGCCTCAGCGGTGATCAGCGCGCCGCTCCCCTCCGGCGCCTCCACCACGATCAGTCCGTCGCAGAGCGCCGCCAAGAGCGTGTTGCGTGTGACAAAACTCCACGCCGCCGCAGGGGTGCCAGGAGAACGATCCGAGAGGAGAGCACCGCGCTCCACAACGCGTGCGGCAAGTCGTCGCGCCCCCTGCCGCACGCCGCCAGGCGCGGGGCTCGGCAACACGCCGATCGTTGCGCCGCCCGCGTCAAGCGCCGCCTCATGCGCCGCCGCATCGATACCGAGCGCCATGCCGCTCACTACGAGCCAGCCGCGTGCAGCACAGATCGTTGCGATGCTTCGGGCGGCGGCGAGTCCGTGAGGGCTCGGTTGTCGTGTGCCAACGATCCCGATCGCCGGAAGGCGCAGTGCCTCAGGGTCACCGTTCAGCCAGAGTGGTCGACGACGATCCTCATCTGGCTGCAGGCCGAGCCGCGACTGACGGTGCTCCGGTATGCGCGGGTCATCTGGGTCCAAACGCATCAGCGCGCCAAAACCACCGACACCACCTGACTGATCGTTCATATTCGACCCGTCAAGTGCAGCGCCTCAGCAAGCTCCGCCTCACCAACCCTCTCCACGCCGTTCAGCAGTGCACAGATCACTGCAACGTTGAGCAGATGGCCCCATCCCCGTCCACTCACCTGTTCAGTGAGCGGCGCAACAACGCGTTGCAGTAGTCGTTGATCAACCATCTCTACGCGGTGAGCGACTGGCGGTAGCGCTGCGCGTGCCCGCTTGACAGCGGCACGCCCATCGAGTGTTGTGATCCCGCCGCGCGGTAGAGAGCTGAGCGGTGCATGTGAGCGCGCAAGTCGCACGCGTAGTGCGAAGCGATCACGAATCGGCGCAGAGAGTGAGAGGCTCCCCCGCCTACGAGCAGCCGGTGTACAGAGACAGGCGCCGTCAGAGCGCTCCAACTCTCCGCAGCCACACGGGTTCCCTGTTGCAACGAGGAGCGCTGCGGCTGGAAACTGCTCCGACCGTCCCGCGCGCACCAGATCAATCACGCCACGCTCCAGCGGTTCACGAAGCGCTTCGAGCGTGTCGCGGCGAAACTCCCCAATCTCATCAAGGATCAGCAGTCCACGGTGAGCCCATGTCAGCTCACCCGGAGCGAGGCGTGGCCCGCCGCCGATGAGACCGGCAACGGTGAGGTCATGGTGTGGCATGCGCAGCGGTGGGCGTGCGCTGCTACCCCGCTCAAGTCCCGCGGCCGAACTGATCGCCCGCACTTCGGACGCTTCATTGGCTGTGAGATCTGGCAACACACCGTGGAGCGCACGCGCCAGCATTGACTTCCCAACGCCTGGAGGTCCTTCCAGAAGCAACGGGAGGCGTCCAACCGCTGCGATCAGCACGGCGCGTGTTGCGCCCGGCTGACCACGAATCGTGGAAAGTTCGCACTCCTCGTCACTCACAACACGATGTTGCGGATCAGTGCGGAGTGAGACCGATCGTGCCAAAGACTGAGACTCTCGCTTCGCCCCCGCTAAGAGCGCAACGGCATCCGAGAGGCTCGTCACGCCAGATATAGATCCTGCGCCGTCGCCTTGGAGTTCTGCGGCGATCTCCAGCGGCACAAGGAGGTGTACCGCTTCGCGAGCGGCGAGTGGGAGTGCCAGTGGGAGCGCCCCTGGAACGTTGCGGACTCTCCCATCGAGCGCCAGCTCGCCCACCGCAGCGATCGAACGCCCTTTGAGTTGCAGCTGGCCACTCGCTGCGAGGATGCCGAGCGCGATCGCCAAATCAAATGAGCCTCCACTCTTCCGTAGATCGGCGGGGGCGAGATTGACGGTGATCCTGCGGGCTGGCCAGGTGAAGCCGGAGGCACGGATCGCGGAGCGGATCCGTTCTCGCGCCTCGCCAACGGCCGTATCTGGGAGCCCAACAATGCGCACCGCGGGGATCCCCGTGGTGACATCAACCTCCACCTCAACCGGTGCTCCACGAATCCCAACGAGAGCGCTGGTGGCGATTGAGAGTGGCATCTCCGCATGCTGCACGCGGCAGCGTACGGAGAAGGTATTCGGGCTACTCCCCCAGCGTGGCGATGTGGGAGATCAGCGCGGCGGACCATCCTTCAAGCTCACTCGCACGAGCGGCGGCACGCTCAACCGAAACGAGAGAACCGGCGAGCTTCTCGCGCTCGCGCACAGCGATCTCAGGACTGGAGAGTTCGGCAAGGAAGACGATGCCAAGGTGGACGCGGCCAACCTCATCACTGTCATCATTTAAGAGGCCGAGCGGCGTAAATCGGGGGAGCTCTGCCGTCTCAACCTCCTCACGCCACTCGCGCTCGAGTGCAACGAGGATGCCGCCATCGTCAGCACCGATATGTCCGCCAACACCGAATGAGGCACGACCGTGGAGGCGCCGGTCACTCCCGCCAGCGAGGCGATCCATCCAGAAGAGTTGGCGCTCTCCTTCAGCGGTGCGGTAGAGCGCGATGGCATACGGGATCGGCTGCTTCCACTCAGGATCCAGCTCGAGCTCGCGCCGTGGACGTGGGCTCCCCACGCGATCGAGTCGGGCAATCTCCGCAAGGCCACCTTCAACCGACGTGAAGCGCTTAAAGCCGCGCCAGGCACCGTCAGAGAGCGCCGCATCGCGAGGAATCCCAATGATCATCTCATCTGCGCCACGCGCGAGCGGGTCAGCGGATGCGCTCAATCGATCTCCTTCAGTGTCTCTCGCGCCTCCGCAAGACGCGCGCGAATATCAGTTCGCCCAACAAGTGGATCGTTCTCTGCTGCGGCGAGTCGCGCATCCCAACGCTCAAGCTCATCGCGCAGTGCGCGCAGACGGCGTCGCACCTCACGCGCGTTTGTTGCAAGAATATCCGCCCCCATCTCCTCTGAGCCACGCGCCAACCGAGTTGCCGAGTTCCAGCCGCTACTCGCGAGCAGGTGGGAGACGCGCCAGCCATCCGCAGCCTGGCCCTGCTCGCCTTTTGAGACGGCGCTGACAAGCGCCGCTGCGAGGAGGAGCGGGAGGTGGCTCACCGCCGCAGTGGCGGCATCGTGCAGATCGGCATCCATGGTGACTGGGCGCGCGCCGCAACTTGATGCGAGTCGCTCAACCAGTGCCGCCGCGCTGCTTGCGCCGTGATGATCTGGCACCACAACCCATGGCCGTCCGAGGAAGAGATTCCCGTCCGCGGCGGCGAATCCTGTCTCGGTACTCCCCGCCATCGGATGGCCACCGCAGAATCGTAAGCTGCGCTTCGCCGCCTCCGCCATGATCCAGCGCTTTGTTGAGAGGACATCGGTGACGACTGCGCTCTCAGCGAGTCGCCCGGAGCGACGGCAGATGACGAGTTCATCAAGGATGCTTGATGCCGCAACGGGCGGTGCACAGATGACAACCAGCGCGGCGCCATCCACCGCCTCAGCGATCGTGCGGGCAACTTGGTCAACGGCGCCAGCCTCTAGCGCGGCGCGCGGTCCGAGCGAGCTCGGCGTCCAGGCCGCAATCTCAACACCGCCTGGATCGAGTGGTCCAGCACCGGAGGGATCTTCTCGGAGCGCCTTGGCGATCGATCCACCGATCAGGCCGAGGCCGAGGAGTGCGACGCGCACGGTTCGCTCAGCGAAGCGCGGCGACCGCGTCGAGCGCGCGAATCACAGCGCGGATCCCGCCCTCAAAGTTGCCAAGATCCATCGACTCATTCGGTGCGTGGGCGTTGTCGTCTGGCGGCGTGAAGCCGAGCAGCACCACGGGGAGAGAGAGCTCGCGCTGGAAGAGCGCCGCAATAGGAATTGAGCCACCCTCGCGGAGGTAGAGCGGATCGGCGCCAAACGTCTCCTTCAGGGCCCCAGCTGCAGCCTTCAGGTACGGATCGCCAAGTGGCGTCAAGAACGGATATCCGTTGCCAAGATTCCGCACCTCTACATCAAGGCCACGTGGCGCAGCGGCCTTCAGCGCCGCTTCAACCTGAAGCGCGATCTTCGCCGGATCCTGCGCCATGACGAGGCGGCAGGAGATCTTCGCGTGCGCATGGGCTGGGATGATCGTCTTACTCCCATCGCCTGTGAAGCCGCCCCAGATGCCGTTCACATCAAGCGTTGGACGACCGCCGCGTCGCTCCACGGTGCTGTAGCCAGCCTCGCCCTGCGTCGCCTTCGCATCAATGCCAGCGAGGTAGTTCGCGTCGCTGAACGGGAGTGCAGCAAATGCGGCGCGATCATCTGGGCTGAGCTCCACCACGTCGTCATAGAAGCCAGGGACGGTGATGTGGCGGTTCTCGTCATGGAGCGAGGCGATCATCGCGGCGAGCGCATTCGCCGGATTGATCACGGAGCCACCGTAGCCACCAGAGTGAAGGTCAACATCCGAGTTGCGCACATCCACCTGCATGTAGGTGATCCCGCGAAGCCCCACGGTGAGTGCTGGCAGATTCCCTTCAAAAAATCCTGTGTCGCTGATGATCACGGCATCGCCGCTGCAGCGTTCAGGGTTCGCCGCCATCCAGCGCTCAAGGTTCACCGAGCTTGACTCCTCTTCGCCCTCAAAGAGGTACTTCACGTTGACTGGCAGCTTTCCACGCGTGCTGAGGAGCGCCTCAAGCGCGGCGAGGTGAATGACGATCTGCCCCTTGTCGTCGGCAGAGCCGCGACCGAGCATGCGGCCGTCACGAACGATCGGCTCAAATGGACTCGTCTTCCAGAGGTCGAGCGGGTCGCCAGGCTGTACGTCGTAGTGCCCATAGATGACGATCGTTGGCAGCTTCGGATCTTCGATTCGCTCACCAACAACGATCGGGTGTCCACCCGTCTCGCTCACCTCAACGCGCTTCGCACCAATACGACGCAGTTCGGCGGCGAGCCACTCCGCCGCCTTACGGCAGTCAGCCGCGTGTTCTGGGACCGCAGAGACGCTCGGAATGCTCAGGAAGTCAACGTAACGCTGCATCCGTGCCGCATGTGCGGCAACGATCTGCGCCTCCTCTGGGCCACTCAGCGGCGTCCAGGCGAGCGTTGGTGCGTACGCCATTAGGCGGGCTGCCCTGCGGCCGCCCCTCCCGTCGTTGGCTTGGCACCCTTCGCCGCTTCAGCTGCCGCCGCCTCAACCTCCTCCTTCGTTGGGATGCTGATCCCAGCGGAGCGGAGTCGAGCGATCAGATCTGAATACGCGGCAGGCTTCGCTGGGAGATCGGAGAAGAGCGTCTCAAATGCCTCCCCTTCAACCGTCTCCTCAGAGATCAGCTTTGCCGCAAGTGCGTCAAGGCGATCCCGGTGGTTCGTCAGCACCTCGAGCGCTCGCGCCGCACCACGATCGATGATCGCGCGCACCTCTTCGTCAATCTGCTTGGCCACAGCGTCTGAGTAGTTCTTCTGCTCAGACATCTCGCGACCGAGGAAGATCATCTCGTCCTGGCGACCGAGCGTCACCCTGCCGAGCTTCTCGGACATACCGAAGCGCGTCACCATCTTGCGTGCAAGATCGGTCGCCTTCTCAATATCGTTGGATGCGCCAGTGGTGGTGTCGCCGAAGACGAGCTGTTCTGCAACGTTGCCACCGAGCATGGCGGCAATCTTGTCTTCAAATTCGCTCTTGCTCTGCAGGTAGCGATCCTCTGTTGGCAGGTTCATCGTGTAGCCGAGCGCCATGCCGCGGCTGATGATGGTCACCTTGCTCACCGGATCGCACTTCTCAAGGATGCGACCGACAACTGCGTGACCACCCTCGTGATAGGCGATGATCTGCTTCTCTGGCTCGGTGATCAGGCGGCTCTTCCGCTGTGGTCCAGCCATGACACGGTCGAGCGCCTCGGCAAACTCGTCCATCCCAACGACGCGCTTGCTGCGACGCGCAGCCAAGATCGCCGCCTCGTTCATCAGGTTGGCAAGATCGGCACCAGAGAATCCTGGCGATCGGCGTGCGATCTCTTCAAGGTTCACCGTCTTGTCGAGCGGCTTCCCCTTCACATGAACCTTCAAGATGGCGAGTCGCCCCTTAAGGTCTGGCCGATCAAGGATCACCTGGCGGTCGAATCGACCCGGTCGCAACAGCGCCGGATCGAGCACATCTGGTCGGTTCGTTGCGGCGATGATGATCACGTTGGTCCCCGTCTCAAAGCCGTCCATCTCCACAAGGATCTGGTTCAGTGTCTGCTCGCGCTCATCGTGTGAGCCACCGAGACCGGCACCACGCTGTCGACCAACCGCATCAATTTCGTCGATGAAGACGATGCATGGCGAGTTGCGCTTCGCCTGTTCAAAGAGGTCGCGCACACGTGATGCGCCAACTCCAACGAACATCTCAACGAACTCAGACCCTGAGATGCTGAAGAAGGGCACTCCGGCCTCACCGGCAACGGCGCGTGCAAGGAGTGTCTTCCCGGTACCTGGCGAACCAATGAGAAGGACGCCCTTCGGAATCTTTGCGCCGAGCGCCTCAAAGCGCTCTGGGAACTTCAGGAATTCAACCACTTCAGCAAGTTCAGCCTTCGCCTCTTCCACGCCAGCGACTTCGGCAAAGGTGACGGGCGTCTTATTCGCCACAAACATCTTCGCCTTGCTCTTACCGAAACTCATCGCCTGGTTGTTCTGCCCCTGCGCGCTGCGCATCATGAAGATGAAGAGGCCACCGATAAGGAGGACTGGAAGGAAGGCGCTCAGAAGGAGGCTGATCAGCTGACCCGAATCATCTGGCGCCTTCGCGCCGAAGGTGATGCTCTCGGGGCTCTGCCCGCCTGCAGTTGCTGCGGCGAGAAGGTCGCCGTAGACGTCGGTGAGCTGCGTAGGCACCTGCACCTGGTAGTTCTCGGGCGGCGTGCCGGTGAGCGTGATCGTTAAGGTCTGATCCTGCTGCACCACTGAGTCAACCCGCCCAGACTTCACATCGCTGAGGAAGGCGGAGTAGCCCTTGCTGGGCGCGGGGGTTGGCGAGAGGAGGACGCTGCCAAGGAGCAGCACCGTCCCTAGGAGGAGCATCAGCATCACGGCACCATTACGGAAGGACTTCGGGATCACTAGAACCTCCTCTGCTCTCCGACTGCGAGTGGCGTTGGTAGCGAGGGCAGGAATCGAACCTGCTACCAAGGGCTTATGAATCCCCTGCTCTACCGGTGAGCTACCCCGCCATGCACGCCTCTACAGGATACCGAACCCACGCCCGCGGCGCACTTCCCCATCCAGCACGCCTCCTCGACTCAGGTAGGCTCCGTGCATGCTCCACGTGCTGATCCTCTGCCACGGCAATATCTGCCGCTCGCCGCTCGCCGAGGTGCTCCTTGAGGCGGCAGTCGCCGCCGACCCCGAACTTGCTGGACGCGTGAGCGTGTCGAGCGCCGGCACCTCCGACGAACATGAGGGCGAGGGGATGCACGCCAACTCCGCAGCCCTCCTCACTCAACGTGGGATGCGGACGGAGCATCGAGCGCGCAGGCTCACCCCTGCGCTGGCGGCGCGACAAGATCTGATCCTAGTCGCCGATCGGTTTAACCTGCGTGACGGTCGCGCGGTCGCCGCCGCAACTGAGCAGAAGCCATCGGTGCGACTCCTGCGCGACTTTGATCCGGAAGCGGCCGGGGAAGATCTGGACGATCCGTGGAGCTACCCGATGGAAGCGTATGAACGCGCTGCGGCAGAGATTACTGCTGCGATTCCAGGAATCATCGCGGAGCTACGCTTACGCATCTACGCGCACTAACGCCTACTTGAACGAGAGGATCGCCTCTACCAGTACCGCGTCAAAGCGATCCGCATCTACTCCAACAGCTACGTCAACATCCGCAGTGCGGCCCCGTTGCACGAGACGATCGCCGTACCAGTCGGTGATCGTTCGCCCACGAGCTAGGTCGCCGAGCTCAACATCTACTGCCGCATGCACGAGTGCAAGGAGGTTCGGCACGGCCAGATGCGCAACGGCAACAGCGTCGTGTACGGCGGAGGCTGGCCAGTCGTACCGATCCTTATGGAAGATCGCGTAGAAGCGGAGCAGGTCGGCAAAGATCGTTGCGGGGAGCGTCCCCGCAGACTCAAGGCACTTCAGCGCCGCCTCGCCAGTGAGCGCACGGTGCGTCGCGTCCAGGCAGACCATCGTGATCGGGATCCCTGCGGCAAAGACGATGGCCGCCGCATCTGGATCCACATACGAATTGAACTCTGCAGAGGCGGTGACGTTCCCCTCTCCGATTGCGCCGCCCATCCAGCAGATATGCGCAATCTTCGGCTTTAGTTCGGGGTGATCGCGTAGCAGGATCGCAATATTGGTGAGTGGTCCGAGTGGGACGAGTGTCACCGGCTCTGCCGACTCACGCAGCAACGTTGCGATCAGGTCAACGGCGCCCGCCGCATGCTCAATGCCCACAGGAGCCGGAAGATCGGCGCCATCAAGGCCTGAATCACCGTGGACGTATGGGGCAACCCAGAGTGGGCGAACAAGCGGCACATCGGCGCCAGCAGCCACGCGCATCTTGTGCGCGCCGAGCAACGCAAGGGTGCGGCGGAGATTCTCATAGGTTTTTGGAAGTGAGGCATTGCCCGCAACGGCGGTAACGCCGAGCACCTTCAGCTCTGGTCGAGCGAGTGCAACCGCAAGCGCCATCGCATCATCATGACCTGGGTCGCAGTCAATGATGATCGGGAGCGGCTTTGCCACACTCCCCAGCGGCGCACGGCGCGGCGACGGGGGGAAGGGCGTGGAGAGCGGCATCGGGTTCGGTTTCAACTCGCTCATGGCAGCTTCGCAAACACGTCCACGATCGCGTTGGCGAAGCGCGTGCTGTCGATCGTCAAGCCAACATCGCAGTTCGTTTCCAACTTGTCGCGCTTCAAGCGATACGGCGACGCATCGCCGATGGTTCGACCGCGCGCTGGTCCAGCTGTTGCGTCGACGACTACACGATAACGAGCAACACCAACAAGATCTGGCGACGCAAGGTGCAAGACAGCCACCGCGTCATGGATCGCCATTCGCTCGCCCTGACCCCACGCCGCGGATCGATCGAAGGAGAACTTCAGGAGCTCAGCGGCCACCTTCGCCGACTTACCTGGCAGCTGGAGCAGGCGATCAAGAATGGTCCGATCAAGTACGGCGTGATGGGTGACATCGAGGCCGATCATCGTGATCGGCAGGCCGCTGTTGAAGACGATCTCGGCGGCGGTCGGATCGGCGTAAATGTTGAATTCGGCGGAGGCTGAAGAGTTCCCCTCCCCTACAGAGCCACCCATGAGACAGATGTGGGAGATCTTCGGTGCCAGATGCGGGAACGAACGAATGAGAAGCGCAATGTTAGTGAGTGGTCCGATCGGAATGAGTGCGACCGGTTCGCTTGATTCAGTAAGTAGGCGCGCCATGAGGGCAACGGCCCCCTCAGGCTCTGCCTTGCGGGCGGCTTTTGGAAGGTTGGTGTTGCCGAGTCCCCCCTCACCATGCACCTCAGTTGCGCGCTCAAGTGGTCCGGCGAGCGGTCCGACCGCACCTTCAGCCACTGGCACATCCGGTGCTCCATAGAGCTCGAGAAGGCGGAGCGCATTCTCGGTGCAGTGATGTACGTCAGCATTCCCGCCAACGCTCGTCACGGCGAGCAGCTTCAACTCTGGTGCTACAACAGCACACGCGATAGCAAGCGCGTCATCAAGTCCAGGATCGCTATCGATGATGACTGGGAGCGGATGCGCCGCAGTGCCAACGGGGGCTGTGCGCGGCGTGATCTCCGCGTGATGAAAGGTTGGCCAGCCAACCTGCGGAGATACGCTCAACGAACGCCTCTACCCTTGATCGTACGGTCGCCCCGCCGATGCCGGCGCACGGACGCGTCCGATCAAACCTGCAACAACGATGAGCGTCACAATGTATGGAATTGAAAGAAGAATCTGTGGCGGAAGCCCAACACCGAGGCCAGAGAGGAGCGTTGTTGCCGCGGACGCCATGCCGAAGACAAGTGATGCGCCGAAGGCGAAGATCGGGTTCCATGCACCGAAGATCACGGCGGCAAGGGCGATGAAGCCCTTTCCGGCGCTGGTATTCATGCCGAATCCACCAGTCCCGCTCAACGAGATGTAGCTCCCTGCGAACCCTGCAAGGAGACCGGCGATGAGCATCGCGCGATAGCGAAGCTTCACCACGTCAATACCCACAGTCCCAGCTGCGCTCGGCTGTTCACCCGCTGCGCGTAGTCGCAAGCCCCAGCGCGTGCGGTAAATCATGTACGTAAAGAAGAGGACAAGCCCCACCGAACCGTAGAAGTACGGGCTCAGCGAGAAGAGAATCGGTCCAAGGACTGGAATCTCCGAGAGGAGCGGGATCTGAATCGTGTCAATCCCTATCGGCCGATTGAACTGGCTATTCGGCTGAAGGATACGAAGATAGGCGAAGCTCGTGATCCCTACAGCCCCAATGTTGATGACCGTGCCGGCAATGATCTGGTCCACCTTGTAGCGAATGCCGAGCCAGCCGAGGAAGAGGCTGACGACAGCGCCGATCAGCGCGCCGGCGATTGGACCGGCAATCGCAACGCCCGTGATGCTGGATGCAATTGAACCGACCATCGCGCCAAAGAGGAGCTTCCCTTCAACCGCGATGTTCAGGAAGCCGCTGCGCTCTGCAATGATGCCCGCGAGTGCGCCAACACCAACGGGGATCGCAAAGCTCAACGTGCTCGTAAAGAAGACGGTGAGGTTCGCCGTGGTGCCATCAAGCAGCCGCGCGAGCAGGGCGAAGACGAGGAGCGGCGAGATGAGGCCGATGGCGAGTCGCCACTTGAATGCGGCGCCTCTGACGAACTGCAAGAGGGTCATCAGGCCGAAAAGGAGCGCGACAGCCCCCCAGAGAAGGTTTACTGGGACGCTGAACTCGACATTCGTTCCGCCGATCTTGTCTGCCCAGAACGAGAAGTTGCCTTGAACACCCGCTGACGAGGTGGTGATCCAGACAGAGAGCAGCGTGAAGAGCGCGAAGAGGCCGGCGCGGATGCGCGATGCGAAGAGTTGCTGGTGCGCATCGGCCCCGTCGACAATCGCAACCGACGCGACGCTGGCCGACAGATCGGCCCCCTTCTTCTGCATCACCTTCCCCCCCTTGCTGCTCACTTGGTCACCTTGGCCTGGCGACGGCGGAACGGGTTCTTCAAAATCCCGAGCGTCAGCTCAGGCGCGGCAATAAAGGCGATAACGAGTGCCTGGATAAAGAGCAACATCTCAATTGGAATTGAGGTTTCAACCTGCATCAGGCTGCCGCCGTGCTGCAGCAGTCCGAAGACCAGCGCGGTGGCAACAACGCCACTCGGCCGTGTTCCACCCACGAGCGCGATGGCGATCGCCGTGAAACCCACGCTCCCCGCAATCCCCGGCGAGAGCTGCTTCACGGTCCCAACGGCAACAAGTGCGCCGCCGAGCCCTGAGATCGCGCCTGAGATGAGCATGGCGGTAATGATTGAGGTTGATGCGCCCATCCCCGCGTACTTTGCGGCGGCGATGTTGAGCCCTGCAGCGCGAAGCTCAAAGCCGCGCGTTGACCTGAAGAGGAACCAGCTCACGGCAACCGCTGTGAGGAGCGCCACGATGATGCCGATATCGAGTCGCAGGCTGGCGATCGGCAGGATCCCAGGGAGGTCAACGAACTGGCTGAGCTCCTTGGAGACAGGCTGTATGCGTGGTGGCTTCTGGATGAACTCAACGTTGGAGACGAGGAAGAAGACGAGCTGCGAGGCGATGAAGTTCAACATGATCGTAGTGATCACTTCACTCGCTCCAACGCGAGCCTTCAGCAGGCCAGGGAGGAAGGCCCAGAGCGCTCCTCCGAGCAGCCCAAAGATCATGACGAGCAGGATGGCAATTGGAGCAGGGACAACACCGGCGCCGAAGACGAGCGCGGCGATCGCACCCCCCACCGCCCCCATGGTGAACTGACCAGCGCCACCGATGTTGAAGATGCCGGTCCTAAACGCAATGGAGACGCCAAGTCCGACAAAGATCAGCGGTACTGAGGCAACAACGCTCTCCACGATCGGACGGAGTGCACGCGCCCAAAGCTGCACATCGCCTGAAGCGAGTGCCTTACCAAAGTTTGCTGGATCGCCGAATGCGCCACGGAAGAGCGCGCTATACGAGCTCGCAGCGCGACCGAAGCCGAGGGCGAGCGCTCCGAGAGGGTCAGAGAGGAGCATGCCAAGGACTTCAATGTCGGTGAAGACGAGGAAGAGGGCGCCAATCAGCAACGCCACAGAGATGGAGAGCGCTGGGACACGCACCTTCAGCCAGAACTGCTTCAGCGTGCTCACTTGGTGATCCCTCCCATCAACAGGCCAACGCGCTCGCGCGTTGCATCCTTGGCGTCCAGGATCCCAACGATTCGCCCTTCGTACATCACCGCAACCCTATCGCCGAGCGCCAACACCTCGTCCAGCTCGGTGCTCACGATGAGGACCGCGGCGCCAGCGTCACGCTGCTCAACGATGCGCTTATGAATGTATTCAATAGACCCAACATCGAGTCCTCGCGTTGGCTGCGCAGCAATCACAAGACGTACGTTGCGACTGAACTCACGCGCAACGATCACCTTCTGCTGGTTGCCTCCAGAAAGCGAAGCAATATCGGTATGGATTGAAGGGGTGCGAACATCAAAATCTTTGACCGCCTTCTCAGTGGCGGCAGCGATCGCCTTACGGTCAAGCACGCCTCGCTTGCTATATGGAGGGAGGTGGTACGTGTTCAGGATGTAGTTCTCAGCAACCGTCATCCCCTTCACCATGCCATCACGGTTGCGGTCTTCAGGGATGTGCGCAACGCCGGCCGTCGCAATCTCTCGCGGCGAACCCGCTGGCAGAGGCTTCTTCTCCAGGATGACGCTCCCGGAATCGATCAGACGAAGTCCGGTCAACGCCTCAACAAGTTCGGTCTGGCCATTCCCCTGCACCCCGGCGACTGCAAGGATCTCACCACTCCGAACTTCAAACGAGGCGTCGTTTACGGCGAGAGCACCCGCGTCATTGAGAACGTTGAGCCCCTTCACCTCGAGGACCGCCTCGGCAACGTGAGACTTGGATCGACTGACGGTGAGTTGCACCTCGCGACCAACCATCATTTCGGCAAGGATCGATGCGGTCGCCTTCGCTGGAGTTGTCTCACCAGCCACTGCGCCACGGCGCAGCACGGTGATCTTGTCCGCAACGGCGATCACTTCGTTCAGCTTGTGCGTGATGAAGATCACAGACGTCCCACCCTTGGCAAGGCCACGAATGATGTCGAAGAGCTCTTCAGTTTCCTGCGGCGTGAGCACCGCTGAAGGCTCATCAAGCACGAGGATGTCGCTCTTCCTGTAGAGCGCCTTGAGGATCTCTACGCGTTGTCGCACGCCAACAGGGAGTGACTCAATCTTGGCGTCAGGGTCCACATGAAGGCCATGC
>CAJARA010000137.1 GCA_903944295.1 uncultured Chloroflexota bacterium | reverse complement strand
GCTGTCTCCGATAGGAGTCGTACTGGCTTCGCAAAGCGCTGTGCGGCAAGTGAAGCGAAAAAGATCGTAAGCAGCAGTGCAAACATGCTCACGATCAGCACCAAACTTGTTATCTGCGCGATGCGCGTGACGCGCGTGGAGAGCGGTTGTACGAGTGTGATCTCCATTGCGCCAACGGTAGATGTGCCGCCGAGTATCACCACTTCAGACCCGCTTACGATTGGATCTCGTCGCTCGCCAGCCGCCTCCTCTACGCCAGATGAATCAATGGTGAATTCTGCGTCGCTGAGTGGCGTGAAACGCTGTTGCGCCTCATCCCATGAACCGAACTGGATGTGCACATCGGCACGAGCGATCACCGTTGCAAGGCCCTGCAGTTCTGGATCCTGTAGCAGGAAGCGTTCCTGAACGGCAGGTGAGAGGGCGCCGGCCTTTGTGATGATCGCCTGTTCGCCAGCCGCCGCAATTGCAATGCTTCGTGCAGAGCTTGCCACCGCCATGCGGCGCACCTGGAGCGAGGAGAACTCCTGCGACTCCAACTCCGTGCTCATCCTGTCCACAACGACGAGACCTGAGGTGAAGAGTGCAATCGCAACGATGCCGAGGAAGGCAGCAGTGAGTCGCGCGCGGAGGCCGCGCGGCGGGAGTCCGTAGAGGCGCGAGAAGAGCGGGTTCAGGATCCGCTCCGCTCGCCGCGCTCGCTCCTATCAGCAAATGCGTAGCCCACGCCACGGACCGTCATCACAAAGCGCGGGTTTGACGGATCCTCCTCGACCTTGTCGCGGAGGTGGCTCACATGGACGTTGATTGTCTTCTCGTCACCTGAGATAGCGGCGTCGTAATCGCGCACGCGCTCAAGGAGGTCGCGTCGGCTGAAGACGCGCCCAGGCTTCTCTGCAAGGAGGCGCAAGATCTCGAACTCCGTTGGGGTGAGCGAGATCCGCTTTCCGGCACGGCTGACGCGCCTCCGTTCAAGGTCGATCAGCAACTCATCGGCGCGAATGATGCGCCCACCGAGCGCGTCGGCAAGGTCGCCGTAGGCGCGGCGCAGTTGTGACTTGACGCGGGTGAGCAGTTCACGGACGCGGAAGGGCTTCGTCATGTAGTCGTCGGCACCGAGCTCAAGGCCGAGGATCGTGTCCACCTCTTCATCGCGCGCGGTGAGGATGATCACCGGTGCCTTTGAACCGCCGGCGCGGAGTCGGCGGAGCAGTTCAAAGCCGTCCATCCCTGGGAGGCGGACATCAAGGATCAGCAGGTCTGGCGCCTGTGCGAGGCCGATCTCCAGCCCCTTATCTCCCGTGGCGGCGAGCAGGGGGAGATACCCCTCACCCTTCAGCGCCACTTCAAGCGCGAGGGCGACGGCTGGATCGTCTTCAACAACAAGGATCGATGCGGCCATGCTCAGAACTCTACACCCGCCGCACGGCTATCCTGAGTCTCCAATGGCAGCACCCCTCCCCCCAATCGCGGTCAAAGAGCGTGGCAAGGCACTACTGAGCCGCCCCACGCTGAACAAGGACACCGCCTTCAGTCGCGAGGAGCGGCGCCTCCTCGGTCTGGATGGGCTCCTCCCCGCCACGGTGCTCACACTTGAAGAGCAGGTCGCCGTAGAGCTGCAGAAGATTCGTCGGAAGCAGGATCCGCTGGAGCGCTACATCGGACTCGCCGCGCTGCAGGATCGCAACGAGACACTCTTCTATCGACTCCTCGC
>CAJARA010000136.1 GCA_903944295.1 uncultured Chloroflexota bacterium | reverse complement strand
TGCAGTTCCTACCAGGTGAGAGCGCGACAAGCCACGCTCTCACCGGACGTGAGCGCTTCACGCTGCAAGGGCTTGCCACAGTCAGTCCGCGCGGGCGCATTCAGCTACAGGTTGAAGGGAGCGGCGCCGGAGATGCTGCAACTGGCGAGCGACGCGCGATTGAACTGATCGTCCGACTCGACGGGCCGATGGAGCTTGAGACCTACCGACAGGGGGGCATCATGCCGGCCGTGCTGCGGAGGATGGCGAAGCAGTAACTGCGCGTGGTGGGCGATACTGGACTCGAACCAGTGACCTCACGGATGTGAACCGTGCGCTCTAACCAACTGAGCTAATCGCCCGATGAGCGGATTCTAGACGACTCCTGATCCCCCTCGCGAATCAGAGAAGGCCGCGCAGAAACTGCAACAGCACCATCACGAGGAGTGGTGATAAGTCGAGGCCACCCATCGCGGGGAGAACCCGCCGTACTGGCCCAAGGATCGGCTCGCTCAACTCAATGAGGAGTCGCGCGATCCGGCCACTCCCAGCTGGATCGACCCACGAAATCAGGACGCGTCCGAGGACAACGAACCAGAGTGTCTGGAGGACCAAGTCTGCGGCGAGCTGCGGCGTAAATCCCATAGCAAAAGCCTACCCGCGCGCCCCGAAGAGCGCGCTGCCGAGGCGTACCTGCGTCGCCCCCTCCTCAATTGCGAGTTCAAAGTCGCCACTCATCCCCGCGGAGATGAGCGGCCCAATCTGCAGCCCCTGCGCCGAGGCGGCCGCGCGAAGGCCGTGCGAGAAGGCGACGAAGGAGGAGAAGGTACTCCGTGCCTCGGCAGAGTCGATCGTGAGGCGGCCAACGGTGAGCAGCCCCTCAATGGTGAACGGCGTGCCGTTGAGGACGGCGGCGATCTCTGGCAGGGCTGCCCGGAGCGCGTCTGGCGTGAAGCCAGACTTTGCCGGATCTTCATCAATGTTTACCTGGAGAAGCACCTGGCGCGGAGCAGCGTCTGCTCCGCCAAGTTCTGCAATGCGCGCAAGGAGCTCAACACGATCAACCGAACTGATGCGATCGGCGGCGGCGAGGGCTCGACGCACCTTATTACTTTGCAGTGGACCAATCAGATCCCAGCGCACCTGAACGCCGGGGCGCTGTTGGGCAACTGCCGCGCGCTTCTCCTCCAACTCTTGGACGCGATTCTCGCCGAAGGCACGCTGCCCAGCATCGATCGCCTCGGCGATACGCTCGGCGGAGACACCCTTGGTGACGGCGAGCAGTTCAACACTTCCCGCTGGGCGGCTGGCGCGCTGTTCGGCGGCGCGAACGCGGGCGTGAAGCGACGCTAACTGTTCAGCAAGCTGTGACATCTACGGGATTAGGAGCGGCGGCGAAGGAAGGCAGGGATCTCCAGCTCATCACCAGCAACTGGGGCGGGGCTAATCCCCTCACCTTCCAAATGCGCCGCGATCGGCTCCTGTGAGACGGCTGGGTGCGTGCTCGGCGTCCAGGAAGGCGCAGGCGCTGCCTGGGCAGGTGTTGCGTATGGCGCTGCAGGGGTTGCTGAGGCGCCAGCACTCGGTGCCGACGCGCTCCAGTTCACGCTTCCGTCATCACGGCCGAACGGGAATTCGGTGCGGAGGCTTGCGGCACTCCCCGACTGGCTTCGTGCGTTACCAGCAAATCCAGTAGCGATCACGGTGATCTGCACCTCATCGGCGAGCGTCTCATCGAGCGAGGTGCCGAAGATGATGTTCGCCTCTGGATCAGCACGCTCGGTGATGTGGTTGATCGCCTCGTTCACCTCATGCAACGTCACGGTGGATGAAGCGGCGACGTTGACGAGCACCCCTGTTGCCCCCTCGATATCAAGCTCAAGGAGTGGCGATGCGATCGCAAGCTCTGCTGCGGCGCGCGCGCGATTTTCACCACTGGCACGGCCGATCCCCATCAACGCAGATCCTGCGTCCTTCATGATGCTGCGCACATCGGCGAAGTCCAGGTTGATAATTCCAGGAACGGTGATGACGTCACTGACCCCCTGTACCGCCTGTCGAAGCACGTCATCAGCGATGCGGAACGAATCTTCCATTGAGGTCTGGCGGCTCACAACGTTGAGGAGTCGCTCGTTTGGGATGACGATCATGGTGTCTACGTACTTGCGCAGTTCCTCCGCGGCGGCGTTCGCCACTGCGGCACGGCGCTTCCCTTCGAACTCGAAGGGCTTGGTGATGATTCCGATCGTCAGTGCACCGAGATCCTTTGCCACTTTCGCAACAACAGGGGCAGCGCCCGAGCCGGTGCCACCACCCATACCGGCGGTAACGAAGACAAGGTCTGAGCCATCAAGCGCCTTGCGGAGATTCTCCAGGTCTTCTTGGGCGGCACGCTCGCCAACAACAGAGTCGCCGCCGGCACCAAGTCCACGGGAGATCGCATCACCAATACGGATGCGTGTGGGAGCGTGAGACTTAACCAGCGCTTGAGCGTCGGTGTTCACAGCGATGAACTCAACGCCGAGGAGTTCAGCTCGAATCATGCGATTCACAGCGTTGGAGCCGGCGCCGCCAACTCCTACGACGCGGATTAGCGCAAAGTTCTCAGACTGCGAAGCCATCGGCCTCTCCCCTCCGCTCAACTACCGAACGTCGACCCGCACGTGAGGTCTCCCCCACAGTGTGCAGACCGCCCTCCCGTCGGTTCGTGGGATTGTAGCAGCGCAGCGGGATGCGTTGAAGAGAGAACTTCACTGGGGACGAGGGGGTCGCGGAGTTAGCCGCGAACGCGGGAGAAGAGACCCTTCAGCGCACCGCCGGCCCGACCGAGAATGCCCGCCTGGGGCTCTTCGGCGATCCCCGCCTCGTCAAGGCTGCGGGCGACCCAGGAGAAGAGGCCGAGGATCGCGGCATTCGACGGTCCATGAAAGTCGTCCAGGATGCCGAGGAGCGGCCCCTCTGGGGCGGCGACGCGGACAGGTGCCTTCAGGATGTCTCGGGCGAGGGCGGTGATCCCGTCGAGCTGCGCGCCGCCACCCGTTAGCACCACCCCAGCGCTTGTCGCCTCTGGGCCGGCCACGGCGATCACGCCAGCAATCAGTTCAAACATCTCGCTCATCCGTGACTCAATAATCCTGGCAAGTTCGATGCGCTCGATGCGGCGGCCGCCCGGCTCATCTGGCACGGTGTACTGCTCGCTCACGCTCACGGTGCGCAGATCGCAGGTCCCGTAGTTCACCTTCAGCTCTTCGGCTGCGGCGAGGCTCGCCTTCAAGCCGATCGCAACGTCTCGCGTGATGAAGGCGGCACCGATCGGGAGGACGGCGGTGTGGACCACGGCGTTGTTGTGGAAGATGGCGATGTCGCAAGTCTCAGCACCGATATCTACGAGCACCGTGCCGAGCTCTCGCTCGGTGTCGGTGAGCGTCAGCTCAGCCGCAGCCAGCGAGGATGGAACGTAATCATCCACGGCGATTCCCGCAGTCTGCACGCACTTCTCAAGGTTCTGGATCGCGGTGGCTCCAGCAGTAATCAGGTGGGCGCGCGCCTCAAGGCGATAGGCGACCATACCGCGCGGCTGCTGGATCCCCTCCTGGCCATCAACGATGTAGGAAGAAGGGAGGACGTGAAGCAACATGCGGGAGCCGGGGACCTGGATTGCGCGGCAGACCTCAAGGACGCGATCGACATCGTCGTCGCGGATCTCACGATCAGGGTTTGCTACCGCAACCTGGCCGCTAGAGTTCTGCCCCTCAACGTGGCTCCCAGATACGGTGATTGCCGCATGCTCAATGCGATAGCCGGAGAGTCGTTCAGCGGCGTCAACCGCCGCCTTAATCGCAGCACCCGTCTTCTCAATGTCAGTGACGACCCCCTTGCGCATCCCAGTGTTGGCGGAGGTTCCTTTCCCAATGACGGAGATTGAGCCGCCGTCGCCGCCGATATGCGCAATGGCACAGCTCACCTTGGAGGTGCCGATATCGATTGCGGCAATCGTCGTGAATCGCTCATCCATCGTTACGCCCTCCCTTGCCTGAGCCTTGCTCTCGTCCACCGATCATAGCGGCAGGAGCGCTTCGTGGGACCTGTGCGGCGCGGGCGTCCATTCGGTCACCTGCAACCCAGCCGTCGTCGATCATGGGGTAATCGGGCTTCCGCTTGGCGCGGCGCTTGGCGCGGCGCTCGGCTCTGGGCTCGCACCTGACGGCGTAGGGGGTCGCACTCCTGGCTCCGTGAACGTTCCGGCCTGTCCATCGGCGAGAATCACCCAGCCGATCCTGCGCTCGCGGCCGGTGAGGAGGCTGCGCAAGAGGCGCACCTGGCCTGGCAGCATCTCTGGTGGGCGAATCGTTGCGGAGTAGATCCCGAAGACCGCGTTCCAGGCGATCCCCTCCCCCTCACCCTGGAGAACGAATCCATACTGCGGATCAACAACAAGAGTGAGTCGCGTCGCCGTGCTGCCAAGATCGGCGAGCGTCAGACTGGCGAGCCGCGTTGCAATGTCAACGTCGAGTGGGGCAATCACATCGCCAGGGAGCAGCGGGGGGCCGCTACGGAGGTCTTGCATCAGCGGGAGCTGCTCAACCGCTGCGCGTCCAGCACTACTAAGGAGCGGTGATGTTGTTGACCCGAGCAGCTCGCCGCTCCCGCTCATCAGGTAGGTGACACCGCCGCTACTCCAGCGCAAGAGTGGAACCTCTTCGCGAATCTCTGCGCGAATCTCTCCAGGGAGTCCAATCCTCACGCGCGCTGAACCAATAAAGGGGATCTCGCTGAGCACCTGCTCAATGCCGCGTGGATCGCTCGTCAAGAGCCCGTCACCGAGCACGACTCCGCTCGCCGCACGCACCGCACCCTCGTCGAGGAGCTGCAAACCGACGAGACGAAGCGAGGTGATCGTGAAGGTGCCTGCTGAGGCGAGTGCTGGCGGAGCAAGCGTGGCGCCGATCACCAGCACGAGAACGGCGAAGCGCCGCAACGCACGCACCGTCTCTGGACGGAGTCGCCTTCCCCCACTGAGTCGCCCCATAGGCACCGCTTCGCGCGCTACAGGTCGTGGCGCCGTCTCAACACCGGCACGTCGACGTTGACCTGCGAGGCCGGGGCGCACACCGAGTGGCGCCTCACCCGGTTCGAACGGACGCGCACCACCACTACGGCGGGTAGGCTCGCTTCGCGCGCGACGGTCGCGTTCGTTCATGAAGCGCGTTGCGACTGCGCTGTAACCACAAGGTCCACGCAGAGATCGGCGAAGCTGCCGCCCGCAGCGGTGACGAGCGCGGGGAAGAGTGAGATTGGCGTAAAGCCCGGGAAGGTATTGACCTCAGAGATGTACCAGCGCCCCGCCTCTGGGCCACTGGAGCGCATCAAGAAGTCCATTCGTGCAAGACCACGCCCGCCGAACGCGCCGAAGAGCTGCAGTGCGGCGGCGCGAAGCGGCTCGCTCATCGCATCAGAAAGATCAGGTGTGGTGGTGGTGCGCGAGACACCATCCGCGTACTTCGCGTCGTAGTCGTAAAACTCACGTCCAGGAAACACCTCACCCGGACCATACGCCGCAACGGTGCCATCAGCGCGCTCAAGGAGTGCGATCTCTAGCTCACGCGGTCTGGTGAGGTATGGCTCAAGGAGCGCAACATCACCGTATTCGAGCGCAAGGTCAACGGCGAGGGGCCACTCCTCCGGAGTTCGCGCAATACGCATCCCAATGGAGGAGCCGTGTGCGACAGGCTTCCCAATCAGTGCACCCGCTTCGCTCTGCTCAGCCGCGAACGCTGCAATCTCTGTGAGAACCGCTGCGCGCGCCGTCTTCCAGCGCGCTGCGCTAATCAGCATGTGCGGCAACACTGGGATACCGAGTGAAGCGGCGAGATCCTTGAAGCGCGCCTTGTTCATGCCGAGTGCTGCAGCCCCGGGACGTGCCCCTACGAAGGCGACCCCCTTCGCGTCGAGGGCCTGCTGCACATCGCCATCCTCATCGCCCGGCCCATGAAGTGCAGGGATGAACACGGCTCCTGGGTGGCGCTCGGACAGCTCGTTGAGCAACTCGATCAGGGGGCGGAACGATGCGCCGACCAACGCTCGGGCGCGCTCCTCGTTGGTGTATTCGGTTGCTGCACGATCTCCACGAAGGTGGCCGTCTGGGAGGAGTGCAGCGAGACCACTGCGCAGGATGAGCAGTTGCGACACAGCGAGGCCGCGCTCCATGAGGGCGGCGGAGATGGCGCTTCCAGAGACAACGGAGATCTCCGCCTCAGCGCTACGGCCGCCGTAGAGGACAACTACATGCTGGAGGGGCTGCGCGCCGCTCGGGGTTACCTCCGTCACGGCGTTCACTTCGCCCCCTCACCGAGGAAGACGATCTCTGACTCTAGGGTGATCCCCGCCGTGCGCTGCACCTCAGCAACGCAGAGTTCGTGCAGCTCGCGAATCTCTGCGGCGGTCGCACCCCCACGATTCAGGATCCAGTTGGCATGCATCGTAGAGATCTCGGCGCCACCAATCCGGCGCCCCTTCAGCCCCGCCGCCTCAATGAGTGCGCCCGCGCTCTGGTCGCCCGGCGGGTTACGGAAGACGCTCCCCGCGCTCGGAATGCCGAGTGGTTGGTGTTCTCGCCGCCAGCGTCGAATCTCCTCGAGCTGGCCGCGAATGAGTTCAGGATCGCCACGCTGCAGTTGGAACGTTGCACCAAGGATCACCTCGCCGCGACCAGCCTCGCCCTTGAATCGCGAACTTCGGTACGAAAGCTCCAGCGCTTCACGTGGCAGCTCCTCTTCACTCCCATCGGGACGCAAGATCGTGGCGCCCTGAATGATCTGCGCAATCTCCCCACCGTGCGCACCAGCACTCGCCCAGACTGCGCCACCAACATTGCCAGGGATCGCCAGCGTGAACTCTGCGCCGGTGAGCCCCGCCTCAGCGGCGATCGTGGAGAGCTTCGCCATGGAGAGGCCAGAGTCGGCACTGACCACGCCTGTCGCAGCGTTAACGGTGGCCCCCGCACTTCGATTCAGGATGACCAGTCCGCGGATTCCTGCTTCACTGATCACCACATTGCTGCCACGCCCGAGGATCGTCAGCGGCCAGCCACGGCTCTGTGCAAGACGCACTGCACCACGGAGGGTGAAGCGATCCCGGATAGTTGCGAGAAGATCTGCTGGCCCGCCAACCCGCATCGTGGTGTGCTCAGCAAGGGAGGCATCACGTTCAGCACGAATGCCGAGACGGCGCTCGAGCTCGCGTCCCGCCTCGTCGCGTTCGCTCCAAACCGGCATTACGCTCTTACCTTGCCGCCAGGCGCTGCAGCGCCTCGGCGATCTGCAGCGCGGCGTTCGGCTGCGCCAACGATGCGGCGGCCCTGCCGATCCGCTGACGTGCAGCGGGATCAGCAAGCACTGTCAACTCTTGGCGAAGGCGTTCTGGTGTCAGGTCCGCATCATCTATAAGAATGGTTCCGCCAGCGGCGGCGAGCGCCTCCGCATTGGCGCGCTGATGGCCACCAGCGTATGGATATGGGACTGCGATCGATGCGAGGCCAAGTGCCGCCGCCTCCGCAAGTGTTGATGCACCGGCGCGGCCAAGGAGGAGATCAGCGGCGACGAGCGCCTCTTCCATCTCTCCGCCGTGAAGAAAGGCGTACGGAAGATAACGCGACTGCAGGTCGGCAGGGAGCCCTCGCTTCGTTGACTCAGCCTCTGCAAGTCCGTCCGCAACGATGTGAATGATCTGCCATGTAGCAAGGAGTTCCGTGAGGACCCCAGAGAGCGCGCGCTCAAAGCGCACCACGCGTTGTGAACCGCCGAAGATCAAGAGGAGCGGGGTCCCTTCGGCGACTCCGAGCCGTGCACGTGCCGCGGTGCGATCACGGCCGGCGAAACTGCGCACCGGCGTCCCTGTAACCAGCGTCTCGCGACCACTCCACGGCGCCTTGGTCGCAGTTGCCGCCCATGCTACTGCGCGTGCACTAGCGAGCGGCGCAATCAGGCGATTGCTGCGACCCGCCTGCACATTCCCCTCCCAGATCAGGCTTGGGGTGCGCGTTAACGTGGCGGCGATCAGCGCAGGGATCGCAATGTAGCCACCGGTCGAGAAGAGCACGTCAGGGCGAACTCGCAACAGATAGCGCACCGCTTGAGGGATAGAGATGACGAGCGCGATCGCGTCACGCAGCGTTGCGGCGAACCCTGCGCCACTCATGCGCAGACTCGGCGCGGCGAGGAGTGTCAACGGGTAGCCCTCAAGGGGAAGGAGCTCACGCTCGATCCCGCGCTGACCACCGAGCCAGTGGATCTCAGCGTCTGGATGTTGCTGTCGGAGCGTACGGGCCACGGCGAATCCCGGGAAGAGATGTCCCCCCGTTCCGCCGCCCGCGATCACTACGCGCATCGTTCCCTCCGATCTCCTTGCTCCCCATCGTCTCACGCGAGACGGAGAGGAGGAGCCCAATGGCAGACATCAGCACCAAGAGCGACGAACCACCCTGCGAAAGGAGTGGGAGCGGCACACCAGTCACGGGGAGGAGGGCAAGCACCACTCCAATATTCATGAAGGCTTGCCCGCAAATCCAGACAACGATCCCAGTCGCCAAGAGTGCGCCAAAGGTGTCTGGGGCGCGACGCGCAACGCGCAGTCCGCGCACGGCGAGGAGGAGGAAGGCGAAGATCACGGCGCTGGTACCGAGCGCCCCGAACTCTTCACCAACAACGGCAAAGATGTAGTCGTTCCAGGCGTACGGGATGATCACCCCACCGAGCTGCTGTGAGGTGCCGATCCCGGTTCCAAGCGGACCTCCTACAGCGATCGCGATGAGCCCCTGCAGCGTCTGATAGGAGCTTCCCATCGGATCTGAGAAGGGGTCCATCCAGTTGCCAAGGCGTGCCGCCTGGTACTCCCGCAGTGAGATCCCAATGATCCCGACCGCCACCGCGATTACCGCTGGGCCGAAGACCCAACGAAGGGGGGCGCCCGCAGTAAAGAAGACGGCGAATCCAACGCCAGCAATCACTGTTGCAGTGCCAAGATCCGGCTCCACCAGCACCAGACCGAACGAGAGACCGATCGCAAGAAGCGCCCGGAGGAGTGTTGACTGCTCAGCCATCGCATGGCCGCGCCGTGAGAGGAAGTCGGCGAGGAAGAGGACGAGGGCGAGCTTCGCCACCTCTGCAGCATGGATACTTATTGGGCCAACGGTGAGTGCACGACGGAGCCCCTGCTCGGTTGGGAGCACCATCACTGCGCAGAGCAGCCCGAACGCGACGAAGAGGAGCGGCGTGGAGAGTGACCTCCAGCGGCGATAGTCCCACTGCGAGAGGAGCGCCATGGCACCGAGGCCACACGCGGCGAAGAGTGCCTGCCTCCAACCCATGAAGTACGGGTCGTCAGTTGCGGCGAGCGAGTTCAGCGCAGATGAAGAGAAGACCATCAGGACGCCAAGCGCAACCAGGAAGAGCGCTGGCAGAAGGATCCACTGATCCTCTGGCGGTCGCTGGACGCGCAAGATGGAGGCAATGACACGCTGCGCAGAGAGTGCTGTGCGTGGCTCACGCTGTGGTGAGAGGCGCACGCCACCAATCGGCGTCCCGGCCACGCGGCGGACAATGCGACTCATGCCCGGTGCTCCGCTGGAAGTTCGAGCACAGCGGCGCGGAAGGCATCACCACGCGCACCGAACGGATTATTGAACATGTCGAACGAGGAGCCGATCGGACTCAACAACACCGTTGCACGCGCCTCACTCTCATGGAGCGATCCGCTCGCAGGATCCTTCGACTCAGCGAGGAGCGCGCGCGCCATTGCACCACCTCGCGCGGCAGCATCAGGGATGCTCACTGCCCGATCTATTCGTTGAAGTCCGGCGCTTCGGAAGAGCCCTTCAAGCTCATCTGCCAGCTCGCCGAAGAGCACCGCACCACTGCACTGCGCGGCAATGATCTGGGCGAGCTCGGTCAGATCAAGCCCCTTGCTCCGTCCCCCCGCAAGTATGACGAGTGGCTTACGGAAGCTGCGCACCGCCGCTGCAACCGCATCGGGCTGTGTCGCCTGCGCATCGTTGACGTAGCGAATCCCGTCGAGCACCGCGACCGTCTCGAGTCGGTGCGGGATACCGCGGAAGCCAGCGACCGCGGCGCGGATCGCATCTGGTGCAACCCCTGCAACGAGTCCAGCGCAAATCGCTGCAAGGACATTACTGATGCTGTGATCGCCAGGAAGAGCGATCTCATCAACGGGCATAATCCTGCCCCCTGGGCCCGTCCCCGCAACTCCCCCACCGAAGCGTGCGGCGCGCGGCACACCCGCCGCAACGATCCAGCCGTCAACGATCCCGACGCCACCTGGAACGGGACGATCACGTCGATATCCAACAGTGGTCACACGCCCGATCCCAGCGAGCCCCGCCGTGACGGGGTCGTCGAGATTGACGATGAGGACGCCATCCGGATCTACGCGGTCGGCGAGGAGTCGCTTCACCTTGCGATACCCCTCAACAGTGCCGTGACGATCAAGATGGTCAACCGTGATGTTGGTGTAGACGGCAACATCCACGCTGCTGACAATCGTGGGGAGTTGTAGCTCTGATAACTCCAGCACAACGCGCGTTGCCTCAGAGAGGCCAGACGCCTTGCCGATCAGCGGAACGCCATTATTGCCACCGAGCTCCACGGGGCTGCTGGGATCGGCAGCAAGGATTGTTGCGATCAGGTTGCTCGTAGAGGTCTTCCCCTTCGTCCCGGTGATCCCAATCCGCCAACGCGCACCGAGAAGGCGCAGGGTCCACTCTGGCTCACTGATCAGGAGCGCCTCTCGCTTCGTTGTGTCTCCACCTGGGCCGATCGCGCGCGCGGCGTAGTCACGTAACGGTCCGGCAACCGACTCCTTCACTGACGGAAAGCCGAGTGTGACCGACGGGCTGTGCACGACAAGATCCGCCGTTGCAAGGAGCGGAGCAAGGTCGGCTCCGGCACCAAAGGCGAGCGTGACGCCGCCAGACGCAAAGCGATCGGTCGCCGCCTGAAGCGTCCCCGCCTCAGCGCTATCGTGCAGCGTGACGCTCGCTCCGTGCGCAGCGGCGAATTCAGCAACCGCCTGCCCCGTGCGCCCAGCACCAAGCACCACAACGCGCGTCCCCTTTAAGCTCCCCGCCGCAACGGCGGTGGCGCTCAGGTCGCTAAGCGAGAGCGCGCCACTCACGGCTATGCCCCAACGCCGCGCGTGGCGAGAAAGACGACGATGCCGAGAATGCCGCCAATGGCACCAATCACCCAGAAGCGGAAGGTGATCTGTGTCTCCGCCCAGCCGAGTCGCTCAAAGTGGTGATGAATCGGCGTGAAGAGGAAGATGCGTCGACCGGTGAGCTTCACACTCGCCACCTGCAAGATCACCGAGCCGGTTTCAACCACGAAGATGATGCCGATCAGCGGGAGGAGCAGGATGTGCCCTGTCACAAGGCCTGTCACTGCGAGCGCGGCCCCGAATCCGAGTGCCCCAGTATCGCCAATGATCACACTCGCCGGATGGATGTTGAACCAGAGGAAGCCGACGAGCGCTCCGGCGATTAGCGCGCAGATGATGGCAACGTTCAGCTGCCCTGGCGCATTCAGGAGTGCGATCACCATGTAGCTGATCCAGGCGAAGACCATCGTTCCGCCAGAGAGTCCATCAAGTCCGTCGGTGAGATTAACGCCGTTACTCGTAGCGACGATTGCCACTACGGCGACGGTGATCCACAGGATCGGCGCGATCGGCACCTCACCAACGAGTGGGACAACGAGTGAGGCGAAGGCAAAGTGCTGCTGGATGTAGACCGCTGAGATGATGGAGACACCAATCTGCCAGAGCAGCTTCTGGCGCGCAGAGATGCCGATTCCAGTGCGCGCGTTGAGCCAATCGTCAAATGCACCGACGAGCGATACGCCGAGAAGTGCGAGGAGGATTGCGTAGGTTGAGGCATCCACTGCGTCGAGCAGGAGCGAGAGGGCAAGCACTACCACGACAAGAAGTAGTCCACCCATTGTGGGTGTTCCCTCTTTCACAATGTGCCAATCGGGACCAAACTCACGGCGCACGCGCTTCCCGAATCCACTGTGTCGGAGCAGACGAAGGTAGGCGGGCATGAGCAGGCAGACGCAACCGAATGAGAGGACAAGTGCCTGAACAATAGCAATCATGCGTTGCCTCCAATTAGCCGCTCATCTAGCGCGGCGACGAGTCGCTCAAGCGCAACGGAGCGTGACGCCTTAACCAGCACCGTATCTCCAGTGCGCGCGCGATCGGCGATCAACCCTGCACCCGCGATGATCCCCTGCTCATCTGCTGAGAGCCGCACGATCTGATCAACTGGCATCCCTGCAGCGCGGGCACCGGCGGCGATCCCGTCCGCTTCAGTGCCGAAGACGAGCAGCATCGTCAAGCCGCTCTCAGCGGCGGCACGGCCGATCGCATGGTGTGCGGCGGCAGCGTATTCCCCAAGCTCTCCCATCGCCCCGAGCGCAGCGAAGCGCGCACCTGTTGCGCTAGAGAGCGTTGCAAGTGCCGCCGTCATGCTG
>CAJARA010000135.1 GCA_903944295.1 uncultured Chloroflexota bacterium | reverse complement strand
CGAGATGCTGATGGGTAGCGTCGCAGTGAAGCTCGCCGCTGCACGCAACGCACGAAAAAGATGGGAGGTCGGGATCACGACCGCGAGCTGACCGAGCACGTCGCTGCGCTGGACTGGTCGGCTGTCGCGCGAGAGGCTTGCGTCGCCTTGCATCAGGAGTTGTTCACCGCTCATAGCTTTCAGGCGATGAAGCAGGCGGCGCTCGCCGTCTTGCACCAAGAGAATGCTGCCGACTCGCAATGGTTCGATCAGCCTGCCTATCGTGACCACGCTGTCACCTGCACGAATACTTGGCGCCATTGATTCCCCATCAACGATGGAGAGCCGCACGTTTGACACCGCGCAAACAACGCCGACCGCGATAGCGAGGAGCATAGTGCGCACCACTATTCCGTTACGTTGCGCGCCTCAAAGATCAGAGTGACCCCAGCGGAGGAGCCCGCCCCATCTGTTGCGCTCGCTGGAAGGCTAATGGTAAATGTGTAGACCGCGCGCGTGGCATTAAGGCCAGTGAGCATGCCGCCGTTTTGCGACCGCCAAAGAGATCCGATTGGCGATGAAAAGGCAGCTGCCGTAGCGAGGCTCGCAAAGTCTCCAGAGTAAATTGTCTCTGCTGCCCTGCCGCCAATCGACCGTGTAATTTGGACTTCCAGTGCTCCGCCGAGTCCAGCACTATCAATCGGCGCCCCGCCTGAATCAGCCCAGAGTGCGATCTCTGTGTACGCTGTTGGAAGCGTGACCGTTGATGCATTGTTGACGGTGACGCTCTGGGTAAGGGTTGTTCCAGGCCCGATCGCTGAAAGGTCTGCCCCGCCAAAAGTGAGGCTGCTCACATCTCCTGCACTGAGCTCGACCCTTCCGCTCTCGAGCGCCGCGTCAACTGGCTGCGTGGCAGTGAAGGCTGCGCTAGTGCTACTAACGGTTAACGCGATCACGGTAAGCATCCCAAGCCCTGCGCCGGCAATCCGCCAGCGCTTCAGGTCATCTACTCCGCTCTGCATCTGTTACTCCTCTCGGCGATGTGGCGGGGGCGGAGCGGCTCAGCATCCTCACATGTGGCAGATATCGCTCGCGTACGCCCCGCCCCCTCGCATCCGCTAGGATTCCGCGGATGGCTACTCAACGGATCCCATGGCTTCACGTGATTGCTGGTTGCATGAGCAGCGGCAAGACGGCCGAGGTCGTCCGTCTCCTCAGCAGGCGCGAGATCGCTGGGCAGAGCGTCCTCCTCATCACTCCCGCGCGAGACACCCGGGTAGCCCCAGGTGAGGTGGTGAGCCGCACTGGGACGCGCTTTCCAAGTGTGGTGGCGGCAGATGCGAGCGCCATCCGGACAGAGGTGCTGAAGCGAAACCCAGATGCGGTGGCCATCGAGGAGGCGCAGTTCTTTGGGGCTGACCTTCCAGGAATCATTGAAGAGCTCGTCGCAGGACCTCGGACCGTGATTGTGAGCGGCCTGGATCAGGACTTTGCTGGGCGACCGTTTGCAACGATCCCTGAACTTTTGGCCCGTGCCGATGAAGTGACGAAGTTGACAGCGATCTGCGTCAACTGCGGTGCCGAAGCAACTCGGACCCAGCGCATGCGCAACGGGAAGCCAGCCAGCGTCAGTGATGAGTTGATCGTTATTGGCGGTATGGGCGGCGATGACACGTACGAGGCGCGCTGTCGCGCCTGCCACGTCGTCCTCCCGTAGCGCCGTGCCCACCTTGGGCGCACTCGATCCGCGAATTGCAGCTGCCGCAGAGCAAGCCGCGCGCACTGCGCCAACACCTTTCTATCTGACGATTGAGACGGAGATCGCAGCGGCTGCGAGCCACCTTGAGGCAGCCTTCCCTGATCCGTGGGTGCGCTCGTACTCACTGAAGGCAGATCCGCTACCAGCAATCGTTAGCCTGCTTAAAGAGTGTGGCTGGGGAGCCAACTGCGTCTCACTCGGCGAAATCAACGCAGCACGCAGCGCGGGTGTTCTAAATGCACAAATCACGCTAGAAGGGATCGGCAAGGGCCCTGAAGAGTTTGATGCCGCAATTGCCGCCGCCACCGCTGGAGCGCCGTTCCGTTGGGTTGCCATTGAGTCCCTTGATGAGGCGCGTGCGCTCGCTGCCGCAGTGCAGAAATGCCTGACTCCGCTCTCTACACCGATTCGCGTGCTGCTCCGCCTGAATCCATCAATTGAGCCTGGAACACATGCAGGCCTCGCCGTTGGGCGTGGCAGCTCAAAGTTTGGATCAGATCTCGCAGAGATCACCGCAGCCGCGCGTCTGATCACAGCGGATGGTGCGGGCATAGAGTTAATCGGCATCCACTTGCACGCAGGATCGCAGCTGCGCGATCTGCGTGAATGGCAGACCGCCGTTGAACGCTCACTCGCCGCTTACGCTGGACTCGTGAATGAGGGGCTAATCACTGAGGCAGCGCACCAACAGCACGGCACGCTCTGCGTAGGTGGTGGAGAGCCGGTGGCGCTTGATGGAAGTGATGATCCTGCGGCGCAGGCGCGCGCATTCCGTGCTGCGGCAGATGTCGCATGGAGCGGTGCGTCCGGTCCTGTTCCACCGGTGCGCGCAATTGAACCAGGCCGAGCACTCGTTGCGGCTGGGACGTACCTGGTCGCTCGCGTCCTCCATGTTCGCGAGCGCGCGGAAGCTGTTAGTGGTCCGCTTGCACTCCCTGGCGCGTTGGAAAGCAGCTGCGAACGACAAGTCATCCTCGACGCTGGGATGGGTGAGCTGATTCGTCCCGCTCTCTACGGCGCACGGCACCCTGTGCTGCCAATCTCGTCACGTGATGGATCCACACGACTGAGCGCCGTGCACGGTCCAATCTGTGAGTCCACAGATGCGCTCGGCGCACACCAGCTACCAGATGGGATCGCACGTGGTGACCTGCTCGCAATCACGGGGGCCGGCGCCTATGCGGATGCGATGTGGAGCCCGTACAACGGTCGGCCGCGCCCAGCACGACTCCTTCTGGGTGTTAACGGTGAGCTGAGCGAACTCCGAGCGCGAGGACTGGTTTAACTACTATTCGAGGGGGAGCAACACCTCGAGCGGCACCCACGACGCCCCCACTAAATCAACGCTTGCCGGAAGGTTCGCAAGAGCAAGCTCTAAGACGCGTCGGTCGATCAACTCGTCAAAACTTGGCGCACTTGACGCACGTCCAACCTCAACCGCCTGTGCGACCGCGGCTGTCAGCGCCTGCTCGTCAATATCGAATGCACCGTTCGGTGCAGGCCAGAGTGTGCCGTTAAAGGCGTTCACCGACCAGAGCAGTCCGTCACCATAACGATCGGCAATCCCAGAGTCTTCCAGCACCACGGCGCAGGCGGCTGCATCATCTCTGCATGCAGCGAGGCCGTCTGCAATTGCGATCAGGGTGAGCGCTAGTGCGATGCGGTGATCTTCGTTCTCTAGCGTGCTGCGCAGCGCCCAGATCCCAATCCCAGATGCTGCAGCCGTTTGTCCGCTCTCATCTGCCAGCGCAACGGTACCGTCGGGTCCAACTGGAAGTCCGCTCTCAAGGTCGTAGAACTCCTGGAGTCGCGCTGCGCCGTCATAGCTTGTCACCGCGGTAGCGGCGTAGGTGCCATCAAAGAGGCCGTACGGATCAAATGGGAGCGACGGGTCTTCAGGGAAGGCGATCTCGACACCTGATGGATCTACCCCTGCGGCAGTCAGCGCGGCTAGAAGTGGCACTTCGTCACCAGGTCGTCCTTGCACAAGGAGTGAGCCGCCAGCCAGATCACTAAGTGAGGTTGCCCCCTTCGCTGGGGCGGCAAGCTGCATCCCATAGGTTCGTTGCAGCCCCGCGATCATCACGAGGTCGTTCCCCGCCTCGCGCGCAATCAGTGCTGCGGCAGGTGTGGCGAAGAAGAGGTCGGTCTGCCCATCACGATCGCGCACCGCAAAGGCGTCTTCACCTGCGTATGGGATCACGATCTCCACTGAAACGCCGGCTCCCGCAATCGACTCTGATCCTGCCGCCCGCGTCACCGCAGAAGCGAGCGCATCAGGGGCGCCAGGGAGGTGGACCGCAACGGCAACCTCCCGTGAGGGGATTAGCGATCCGGCAATGGAGCTTGCGCTCGGTTCAACACTGCCACCGATTGGCGGCCGACACGCCGCGACGATGACCAGTGAGAGGGCGACGCGTGCCGCCATGCGAAGTGCGTTCACCCGAATCGGCCTGCGACGTAGCTTTCCGTCAGTGACTCCTTCGGGGAGGTGAAGATCATCGGAGTTGGCCCCGCCTCTACGAGATAGCCGGCTCGGTTCTCGTCCATGGAGAAGAAGGCTGTTGAGTCGGAGACGCGTGACGCCTGCTGCATGTTGTGCGTCACGATCACGATCGTGTAGTCCGCAGCCAGTTCGCGAATCAACTCTTCAATCTTGAGCGTTGCAACAGGGTCAAGCGCCGAACATGGCTCATCCATTAGCAAGACACGTGGCTGAACCGCAATGGCACGAGCGATGCAGAGGCGCTGCTGCTGGCCACCAGAGAGCGACGTTCCTGGTTGCTTCAGCTTCTCTTTCACCTCATCCCATAACGCTGCGCGACGCAGTGAAGACTCAACAACGCCATCCATCTCACTCTTTGGCGTGCGCCCCAGAAGGCGAAGGCCTGCAGCGACGTTCTCGTAAATGGACATGGTTGGGAATGGATTTGGCTTCTGGAAGACCATCCCGATGACACGGCGCACTCGCACCGCATCAACGTCAGCGTCATAGAGATCGATGCCATCAAGTGTGATCGAGCCTTTCACGGTCGCCCCCGGGATCGTCTCGTGCATGCGGTTAATCGTTCGAAGCAGGGTGGACTTTCCACAACCAGATGGCCCAATCAGTGCCGTGACGGCGCGTGGCTGCACTTCAAGTGAGACGTTGTTTACGGCGCGGAAGCTGCCGTAAAAGGCCTCAACCCCACCAAGCGCAAGGACCCCGCCCTGGTCGGCTGTGTTAGCTTCCGGCGCGTCATGATCCTGCGCTGCCGGCACCGCCGCCTTCGCTCGCTTCGACTTTTCGCTCACCATATCCAGCATCATCCCATCCCCTTCCAACTCCGTCACCTCACGCCACCCGACTGTTCACCGTGCGCCAGCGCACGATGATATTAAGCAGCAGCGCGAGCACCATCAGGACGAGGGCGGTTGCCCACGCCTGGCCGATTGATCGCTCATCCGCAGCGTTCGCGTACTGGTAGATGACTATTGGCATTGCATTCATGGTGGTGCCGAAGTCAAGGAAGTTCTCGGCATTCGTGCCGCGCGCTGTCATGAGAAGCGGCGCGGTCTCGCCAAGGCTTCGGCTGGTTGCAAGGACAAGACCTGTCAACACGCCTGGGAGCGCAGTGCGCACCGTCACGAGCAGCGTCGTGCGCCAGACGGGAACTCCGAGTGCAAGTGACGCCTCGCGGATTGACGGCGGCACGAGGCGCATCACCTCTTGAGTGGTGCGCATCACAATGGGCAGGGTGAGTACGCCCAGTGCAGCGGAGCCAGCCCAGCCAGAGAAGCCGAGGATTGGAACCAGCACCAGGAAGGCGAAGATGCCAGCAACAATGCTTGGGATTCCAAGCATGATGTCAATCACAAGCTCACCGATTGCTGCAACGCGGCGG
>CAJARA010000134.1 GCA_903944295.1 uncultured Chloroflexota bacterium | reverse complement strand
GCCGTTGTGCGGCGCGCCGAGTCTGGAGGTCATCACGTCACCGGCATCATGGATGGCTGGGCTGGGCTTGCAAATCCCGCAGCAACGCTGACACGACCGCTTGACCGTAGCGAGGTGCGTGGCATCCAGACACGCGGCGGCACGATCATCGGATCTAGCCGCACCAATCTACTCAAGCGTGAGGGCGGACTCGACGCAGCAGAGGCATCCATCAAGAGCCTTGGGCTCGATGCGCTCGTTGTGATTGGTGGCGACGACACCCTCTCCGTTGCCGCGGGCCTTGCGAAGCGCGGAGCCGCAGTAGTGGCAATCCCGAAGACGATGGATAACGACGTCTGGGGGACCGAGGGCTGCCTCGGCTTCGACACCGCCGCCAACATCGTCACAGAGGCACTCGACCGCATCCAGACCACCACCTCATCGCATCACCGTGTCGCCGTAGTTGAGGTGATGGGGCGAGATGCGGGCTGGGTCGCTGCATGGGGGGGACTCGCCGGCGGCGCCGATGCGATTCTCGTCCCCGAGTCGCCAGTCGACTCCGCAAAAATTGATCGACTCGTAGAACTTGTCACGCGACGCCGCAACTACGCCACTGGCGCGTCCGTGATCGTGGTCTCTGAAGGGGTGCAGCTCCCAGAGGCGCTGCTCAACTTGAGCGGCGACGTCCCGCGCGACGAGTTCGGTCATCCACGCCTGGACAAGATCGCCGTTGGCGATGCGATCGCTGCGATCCTTGAAGAGCGGACCGGCCTTGAAGTGCGCTGCACGAGGCTCGGCCATCTGCAGCGTGGCGGTCCCCCATCCGCAGCCGATCGCGTGCTCGGCGCACGCTACGGAGTTGCCGCGGTTGATGCGCTTGAGACGGGACGCTGGGGCGTGATGGTCGCACTTCGCGCCGGCGAGATCGTTGAGGTTCCACTCGCCGAGGTCGGCGGGAAGAACCGCCCACTGGACGCTAGCTATCTACGCATCTTCGATTCACTCGCCTGATCGTGGCGACCCTCATCCTGGTCCGCCATGCACGCACCGCGGAGACGGGGAGTCTCCTTAGCGGCCGCAAAGTGGGCATCCCGCTGAGTGCACAGGGGGTCCGCGAGGCGAAGGCGCTTGGGGAGCGCCTCTCCAGCATTCCACTCGCTGGGATCATTAGCTCTCCAATGCAGCGCTGCCTTGAGACGGTTGAGGCGATCCGCTCCACGCGCGGCACCAGCGTCTCAGCGCGACCCTCCGTTGAGATTGAGGAGCGAATCACCGAAGTGAACTACGGGAAGTGGACCGGGAAGGAGCTGAAGGTCTTGGCGAAAGATCCGCTCTGGTCCACCGTGCAGCGCCAACCCTCCGCAATGCAGTTCCCCGACGGCGAGTCTCTCCGCGCTGCGGCGACGCGTGCAACTGAGGCGATCCGCGAATGGGATGCCCGCTTCAAGGACGATGATGTTTGGCTTGCCGCAAGTCACGGCGACATCATCAAGGCGATCGTCTCTGAGGCAACAGGTGCACCACTCGATCTTTTCCAGCGGATCGCGATTGATCCTGCCAGCATCACCGTGATCCGTTTCGGTTCCGAGCGCCCAACAATCCTTCGACTCAATGAATCAGCCGCTGGCATTGAGTCGCTCTTCGCTCCAAAGGAGAAGCGCCGCTCGCTCTTTGGTCGACTCCGCGGAGACAACTAATGGCGCGCAGGATTCTCACCTTTGACCCGCCGGATCGCTTCATTGCAGGCACGCTTGGCGAACCCGGGAAGCGCGTCTTCCACCTCCAGGCGATCGGTGGTGGCCGAGCCACAACGGTGGTGGTTGAGAAGACCCAGGTGGCGATCCTTGCACGACGTATCGCTGAGATGCTGAAAGATCTCGGTGAGGGCTCTGCGGCACTCAAGATCCCCGCGGCCGATTCGCCGCTCGCGCTCACCCAGCCACGTCTTAGCGAGCCCGTTGATCCCGCCTTCCGCGTTGGCACGATCGCCCTCGCCTGGGATCCATCCGTGAGCCGTCTGATCCTTGAGTTCCGTGACGACATGAGTGAGGAGGAGGCGTCAGACGCGCCGCCGCCAATCAACGATGCGCCAGACGGTCCAGACGTTCTGCGCGTCTCACTCACCGTTGCCGCGGCCCTCGCCTTTGCTGAACAGTCGCTGCAACTCGCCGCCGCCGGTCGCCCACCCTGCCCAAACTGTGGCGTACCACTTGAGGCCACCGGGCATCGCTGTGCTCGCAAGGCCGCCTACCTGAACTAGCGCGCTCCGTGGCCTCCTCGAACGCGGTGGAGCAGCTGCCGATCCCAGGTGGTGCAATCAGCACGAGCGATGCGCTCGCTGCGATGCGGAACGCGAACGGGCTTCACCCGATCGGCCGGCTCACCGACGCCAGCAACGCCACCTTCCTCTGTGAACTTGAAGGTGTTGAGCCTGCGCTGCAGGTGATCTACAAGCCGATCCGCGGCGAGCGACCGCTCTGGGACTTTCCTGAAGGGACGCTTGCTGGACGCGAGGTTGCCGCCTTCGAGGTGAGCGAAGCGCTCGGCCTGCGCGTTGTCCCACCAACGATCCTTCGCGATGGGCCAGCTGGCGAGGGCGCCGTCCAACTCTGGATTGAGCACCTTGGCGTGGAGGTTGCGATTGCGGCGGTGAACGCCGCAGATCCATCACTTCGTCCGATCGCACTCTTTGACGCAATCGTGAATAACGGTGACCGCAAGGCGGGGCATCTCCTCCCGATCAGCGCAGAACGCTACCTCGGCGTTGACCATGGCGTCACCTTCTCAACCGAACCGAAGCTTCGCACCGTGCTCTGGGAGTGGCGCAGTGAGCCACTCAACGAGTCAGAGCTCAGCGCGCTGCGTGCTGCCACGGCGGCACTCGCCAGCAACGAACCCGGCGGACTGAACGAACGCCTCACAGCACTGATCAGCGCCGAAGAGCGTGACGCGCTTCGCGCGCGCGCTGAGGAGTTGCTGGACCGCGGCACCTTCCCTGAGCCTTCGCCCGATTGGCCGCCGCTCCCCTGGCCGCTGATCTAGATCTACTCCCGACGCCCTCCTATGGGAGGAGCGACTCGTCAATCAGATCGTCAACCGTGACGCTCGGATTTCCACCCTGATCTGAGACGCTCCCAAGGAAGGAGTTTGAGACTGCCCACCCTTCGCGGTCGATCGCTCCGAGTCCCCGTGCCTTCTGCACTTCGCCACTCCATACTGCGATCGTTGCCTTCATGACTGCGAGCGAGCGAGCGCTCGTCTCCGCATCGGCGACAACCTCAGGAACCACTGCCGCAGCGGCATCAAGGCCGAGCTGAGGATTCGCGGCAATCTGCTCCATGGCGTCAAGGGTTACACGGATGAAGGCGCGAATCGCCTCGCGCTTCGCACTAATTGTTTCTGGTGAACTGATCAACCCAGGTCCGGCGAAGGGAGCGGCGGCAGACGCATAGAAGACACTGAGGTCAAGGCCAGCCGCTTCTGCGATCAGCAGGTCATTGTTAGCGTATCCAGTCACCGCATCTACCTGCCCTCCGATGAGCGCCTGCGCCTGCCCAAAGTCTGGATAGAGTTCAAGCTCAATGTCAGACTCTTCAAGACCTGCGTCGCGGAGGATTCCAAGTAGGGTCAAGTAACCAGATCCGTACTGTCCTGGCGTTCCAACTGCACGTCCAGCAAGGTCGCTAGGCGTGGTAATCCCTGCATCGGCTCGCGCGATCACCACATTCGGCAGAACCCCGTAGATGGTGGTGATGTAGCGGATCGGGATGCCACTCCACACGGCAGGGATCACGCTCGTCCCGTCGGCGAGCGCAATATCAACCGCTCCACTCCCCACCAAGCTAATCAGATCTGGGTCGATCTGGTTCTGCAGCGTCACATCGAGTCCAGCCGCCTCATATGCGCCACTCTGCTGCGCCAGATAGAAGGGCGAGAACTGCACCCCTGGGATGTAGCCGAGTCCAACGCTGAGCGCTGTCCGCTCCACTCCTTGCGTTGGTATTGCCGAAGAAGAGGCTGAACCACCACACGCAGAGAGGAGCGTGGCGGAAAGTAGCAAGAGCGCGCCTGCGCGGAAGCTGCGGAGATTTTTACGAGGCAACATCAGCTTCTCTCCTTCGTACAGCGCGCGGCTACGAGTGTTACCGCGTCAACCTTGATGTTAGCCGTTCTACAAAAAGCACAAGCCCGTACGCGCTAACACCAAGAATTGCGATCTGCAGGAGTGCAGCGAAAAGGAGCGGCGTATCAAACAGCGATCCGCGCGCAAGATTGAGAAGGATGCCCAGCCCCGCGGTCCCGCCAAGCCACTCCCCCACAATCACGCCGACAACGGCAAGCGTTGCGGCCACTCGTGCGCCGGCGAAGATGCCGTTGCGTGCACTCGGGAGACGCACCAGAAGGAGTCGCTCTCGCGGCGTAGCGCCGAGCGATCGCATCAACTCAAGTAGCCCAGCGTCCGCATCTCGAACCGCAACAAGTGTGGCGATCGCGAGCGGGAAGAGCGTGATCAGCGCGCAGATCGCCACCTTGGCGGCGGGGCCAGGGCCAAACCAGAGGACCAGGAGGGGGCCGAGTGCAAGGATCGGCGTTGACTGTGCCACCACAAGGTATGGACTCGCGATACGACGCGCAGCACCGGAGAGTCCAAGACTCACACCGATCAAGAGACCAGCGGCGCCGCCGATGATTCCGCCGAGCAGCAGTTCGCCCACCGTTGGAAGTAGATGGCGCAGCATCGTGCCGTCTGACCAGGCGGTGGCGAAGCGTGCGGCAACAGCGGAGGGGGGCGGCAAGAGGAAGGCGGGAACTGCGAAGATGCGAACCGCAACCTCCCAGGTAACGAGAAGCAGGATCGCTAATGCGAGCGGCGCAGCCGCGGTGCGACGCATGGCGCTAAGCACGGAGGGCCTCGCGCAGCGCCTGCTGGCTCGCGATGCCAGCTCCGGCGCTAAGTGCCGCGCGACGCTGCGCTGCAGGTAGTCCGCGCAGCCCAGGCGTCTCAGCAACGATTGCGCCAGCACTGCCGAGCACCACCACCCGATCGGCCACAAGGAGCGCCTCTTCCATGTCGTGAGTTACCAGAAGCACGCTTGCACTGCCGACCATCTCGGGGAGCTCTTCGTTGAGTCGGTCACGGGTCAACGCATCGAGTGCGCTGAACGGCTCATCCAGGAGGATCAACCGTGGCTGGCGGACCAGCGCGCGCGCAAGTGCAACGCGCTGTCGCTCGCCGCCCGAAAGCTCAGCTGGGCTGCGATCGGCAACCTCCGCCGCACCAACGCGTGCGAGCGCCGCCTCTCCCTCAGAGCGCACTGAGGCGGACACAGCGCTACGCCGCCCTTCACCAACCTCAAGTGGCAGGGTGACGTTGCGCAGAGCGCTGCGCCACGTCATTAGACGGGCGTCCTGGAAGGCGATCGCAACGTCGCTACGGCCAGCGTGAGGGGGGGCATCAAAGATGCGTAGTGCTCCAGCATCATGAGGGAGAAGCCCAGCGATGAGTGAGAGGAGGGTGCTCTTCCCGCTCCCATTTGCGCCGATGATTGCGAGCGACTCGCCTTCGGCGAGCGAGAGGTCAAGTCCGCACAGCACCTCGCGCTCACCGCGCGCAACGCGAACTCCTTGCGCGTGAATCGCTAGTGGGCGTCCCGCGCTCATCCCTCGCGGGAGACTGCGGTCACACCAGCACGAGGACGAGCGACTGGGCGGAGATAGAGGAAGAGGCCAACGCAGAGGTATGCCACGTGCACGAGCAGTGTGAGCAGCTCTGGCGCGGCGCTATAGCCGGCCACAGCTCGCAGGAAGAGTCCGATCCCTTCTGAATCTGGGAGCTGAGCACTCAGGTTGTACACCTCGTTCGCAAGTGGCGGGAGGAGGCCGAGCTCAATCAGCTCATGCACTCCATGGGAGAGGAGACCAGCGGCGATGATGATCAGTGCCGCACCGGTCCAACTGAAGAAGCGCTGCAGGTTGAGTCGTGCGCCAAACTTGAAGATTGCGGCTCCGATCCCAACGGCAAGTGCAAGGCCAGCAATTGCGCCAAGGACAACCCAGACCGCATCACCGGTTGTGGCCACGGCGGCCGCCTGTCCGATCAAGAAGAGTGACGTCTCAATGCCCTCTCGGATCACCGCCGTGAAGGCGAGGCCGCCGAGTCCGAGGAGTGGTGCGGAGACGAGTGCCTTATCGACCCCCTGGCGCAGCTCACCGCTCATCGAGGCAGCCTGTCGGCGCATCCAGAAGAGCATCCAGGTGACAACGGCGCTTGCCAAGAGCATGGCCGTGGCTTCAAAGATCTTCTCTGCGTCACCTTCAAGTGCACCAAACGTTACGAAGATTCCAATCCCAACCACGGTAGAGGTGAGCACGGCAAGGCCAACGCCAGCCCAGATGACGAAGAGGCGATCAGCACGACCGATCTTGACGAGATAGCCGGCGATGATGCCAACGATCAGCGCAGCCTCAACCCCTTCGCGGAGTCCGGTGAGCAGGCCGCCAGTGAATGGAGCGACTAGATGATCCATCTCAACACCTCCGCCCTGACTCTATCAGCGATCCAAAACGAAGACTGGCTGTAGCTCTGGATCGATGCCGAGCTCCTTGATCGCCGCCGCCGCATCGCGTTGAGTTCGCTCGCCACTTCGTGCGAGTGCAACCATCGCAGCCGCTGCAATGTGCGTGGAGTCAACCGAGAAGAAGTCACGTAGCGCCTCGCGCGTGTCGCTTAAGCCGAAGCCATCGGTACCGAGTACCAGATACGGAACGTTGATCCACGGGGCAACGAGGTCTGGAATGGCGGTCATCCAGTCGCTTGCGGCAACAATCGGTGCGCTGTCATCACCAAGCTGCTCCTGCAGCCAGGCCTTGCGCGGCGTCGCCTCTGGGTGGCGGCGATTCCAGCGTTCAACAACGAGCGCCTCACGTCGCAGCTCTGAATAGGAGGTTGCGGACCAGATCTCGGCGCGCACACCGAATCGCTCACGGAGCAGGTCGCGCGCCTTCAGCACCTCGCCCATGATTGCGCCGGAGCCGAAGAGTCGGACACGCGGTCCGCTTGATGCCGCATCCGCTTCGGCAAACTTGTAGAGGCCGCGATGGATCCCCTCGCCGACCGACGCACCGACTGGGAGCTGCGGCTGCACCTGATTCTCGTTGTAGATGGTCAGGTAGTAGACGATATCTTCGCCGCGCTCGTGCATTCGCTCGATCCCCTTGCGGACCAGCGCCGCCATCTCGTACGCGAAGGACGGATCGTATGCGGCGACGTGCGGCATGGCGTGAGCGATCAGCTGCGAGTGACCATCATCATGCTGCAACCCTTCGCCGGCGAGCGTGGTGCGCCCAGCCGTTGCGCCGATCAGGAATCCGCGGACGCGCGCATCGCCGCTCTGCCAGATCTGATCGCCAACTCGCTGGAATCCG
>CAJARA010000133.1 GCA_903944295.1 uncultured Chloroflexota bacterium | reverse complement strand
ATGAACGGGCCAAGGGCCCAATGGAACGCACGACCGGCGCCAACAACGCCGGTTAAGGCAACGAATCCGATCCGCGTGGCGATTGCGGGCGTAGGGAACTGCGCAAGCAGCCTCGTGCAGGGTCGCTACTTCTACGCGGACGCCAAGAACGATGCAAAGGTCCCAGGACTGATGCACGTGGACATTGGCGGATATCACGTGCGCGACCTCGACTATGTGGCCGCGTTTGACGTGAACATCACGAAGGTTGGCAAGGATCTCTCCGTTGCACTCGGCGCAGAGCCGAACAACACCTGGACCTTCCAGGAGATCCCAACCACTGGCGTGATCGTGCAGCGCGGACCAACGCTTGACGGCATTGGCAAGTATCTGCGCGACGTGGTGAAAGAGTCACCAGAGAAGCCGGTCGATGTTGCCGCAGTGCTCAAGGAGCGCAAGGTGGACGTCTTGGTTGCCTACCTTCCGGTCGGCAGCGAAGAGGGGATCCGCTATTACGCTGAGCAGGCGATCAAGGCGGGCTGCGCGTTCGTGAACGCGATCCCTGTCTTCATTGGTCGCGAGCCAGAGTGGCAGAAGAAGTTCGCCGCCGCCGGCCTTCCGGTCGTTGGTGATGACATCAAGAGCCAGGTTGGTGCGACGATCTCGCACCGTGTCTTGGCTCGACTCTTCGCCGACCGTGGCGTGCACCTCGACCGCACGTATCAGTTGAACTTCGGTGGCAACACCGACTTCCTGAACATGCTCGAGCGTGATCGCTTGGAGAGCAAGAAGATCTCAAAGACCAACGCGGTCACCTCAATCCTTGACGAGCCGCTCGGCGAGGATCAGGTCCACGTTGGCCCTTCGGACTTCGTGCCGTGGCTCCTTGACCGCAAGTGGGCGAACATCCGACTTGAAGGGACAACCTTCGGCGGCGTGCCGCTCACCGCGGAGTTGAAGCTTGAAGTTTGGGATTCGCCGAACAGCGCCGGTGTGATCACCGACGCGATTCGTTGCGCGAAGCTCGGACTCGACCGGAAGTTGGCGGGGACGCTCGTTGCTCCTTCGTCCTACTTCATGAAGAGCCCACCGATCCAGCTGCACGATGACATCGCGCATGCTGCCGTTGAGGCCTTCATTCGCGGTGAGGACAACCGTGTCCTCGACGGCACACAGGTCACTGCCGAGGGTTACCCCTCCTCGGAGGCCCTGAACCCGGTCCGCGCCTAACCGTTCCGGCTCGGCTGGTTAGCGCCAGCCCCGCCTTCACGACGAGGAGAGCCGTCGCACCCGAAAGGGGCGGCGGCTCTCCCTATACACTCCCCAGATGAGCCAGCAGCAGCCGGCGACCCCTTCGCCAATCCGTCGCGAGACGCCCGGATCGGCCCCCCGCTTCACGCCACGCCGCCTCTGGGAGCGGCTCATCTACCTCGCCTATCTCGCCTTAATGCGGATCGTTGGGTTCCTCCCGCCACGGCCAGTTGAGGCGCTCTTCTCCACCCTCGCTCCGCTCGCCTACCTCCTCTGGCCAGCGAAGCGCCGCATCGCCGACGGAAACGCCGCCGTGATCCTCGGCGTCGCCGACGCGGACGGTCGCCCCCTCCCTGGCTCAGCCGCAGCGGTACGCGCCCGCTCCTTGGCGGTCTACCGCAGCTACGGCCGCTATACCGCCGAACTCCTCCGCCTCCCAAGCCGCCCCCTCGCCGCGATCGCGGCGGAGGTTGACCTAGAGGAGGCAAAGCTCCTGGATGAGTACAAGGAGCGAAAACAGGCGGCGATCTTTGTGGGATTCCACGCGGGGAACAATGAGCTCGGCGCCGCCGCACTCGCCGAGCGGCGCTACGACGTCAATGTGGTCGGCGACGACAGCGCCTTCCCAGAGATGTACGAGCTACTGCGCAGACTCCGCGCTTCGTGGGGGATCAAGATGATTGACTGGCGCGCCATCCGTGAAGTCTTCGGCGTGATGCGTCGCGGCGAGATCCTCGTCTTACTCAGCGACTGGGGCTGGAAGCCCGATGGTATTCCGTGCCAGCTCTTCGGTCGCTGGACAACGCTGCCGAGCGGCCCCGCGGTGATCGCAGCGCGCGGCAACGCGCCGATCGTGCCGTTCTTCGTTCGCCGAGAAACACCAGGTAAGTTCCGCATCCTCTACGGCACACCTGTTGACGCCGGTAACGGCTCTCCGGCGGCGCAACTTGCCGCAACGCAAGCAACTGCGCGCGAGATGGAGCAGCTGATGCGCAGCGAACCGACGCAGTGGAACTGCTTTAAGCCGCTCTGGCCGAACGCCGCAGAGCAGCGTCGCCTATCAGAACTTGCGGCACAGATGGCAACACAACACGAGCGAGGCGCGGCATGAACCTAAAAGAGCAGCTGATTGGTCGCGGCACGATTGCTGGGCTCACCGCCATCTCATATCTTCCAGAGCCGCTCCTTCTGGCCATTGCAAAAGGATGGGGCGTTGTTGGTCCACTACTGCAGCCGGCGCGCGCGCGCCTTGGGCGCGCCAACCTTGCACGCGTGTATGAGTTTCGAGACAACGCTGCGCCAACGAACAGCGCACTCACGCGCGGGACGCGCGAGATGTTTGAGCATCACCTGCGCTTCTACATTGAGAGCGCGCGCGCGCCGCGCCATGCCCGAAAGATCATTGCAACGCGCGTCAAACTAGAAGATGAACTCGCGGTTGCCGCAGCGTTCTCCCCAGCCGCTGGCGCATCAATCTTTCTTGCCGCACACTTCGGCGCAATAGAACTCCCTGGCAGCATCTTGGCCGATCGCTCTGGGCGCGCGCCGATTGCGCCAATGGAAGAGATCAGTAACGAAGTGCTGCAGGCGTGGATGCTTCGCGTACGCGGCGCTGGGCTTGGGCTGCGCATCATCTCTGCGAAAGGTGCGGCGCAGGTGATGAGCGAAGAGCTCGCGAGCGGCGGCATCGTTGGCATGGTTGGCGATCGCAACATTGTTGGTGCTGGCGTGCCAGTAAAGCTCTTTGGGCAGACAGCGAAGCTTCCGATCGGACCAGCACTCCTCGCTGTTGAGTCTGGCGCAAAGCTGTACGTTGCTGCGGTGATTCGCGAACCACGCGGCGCGTATACGGGCTACATCCGCGAAGTGGCGATCCCATCGGATGGTGATCGCATGGCGAGAACACGCACGACACTCATGGGGATCGCAGCGGCGTTTGAGGAGCTGATCGTCAAGGCTCCCGAGCAGTGGTGGACGCTCTTCTATCCAATCTGGGACGATATCCGCGCATGAGAGATTCGTTGAGCGGCGCGTCGCGCGCAGACCTACACATCCATACGATGGCGTCAGACGGCACCGCCTCAGTTTCGCAAGTGCTCGCGCACGCGGAAGAGGTCGGCCTCGACATCATCGCCATCACGGATCACGATCGCATTGATGCCGCGCAGGCGGCACAGCAGATGGCGGTCGCCAACGGCCTTCATGTGCAGGTGATCGTCGGCGAAGAGATCTCTACGTTGCAGGGACACCTCCTTGGTCTCTTCCTCCACGAACGCGTCCGCCCACTCCACTCGCTCCGTCGCACCATCGCGGAGATCCACGAACAAGGGGGGATCGCCATCCCCGCTCACCCCCTCTTCCCGCACCCGCTCTGCGCCCAGGAGGGGGCGATTCGTGCGGCGGCGAACGATCGGGACCCCGCCTGCCGCCCAGACGGCCTGGAGACATACAACCCCACGATCTTCGGCACCTCGCCGCGCCGCCGCGTGGGGCGCCTCGCCGCCGATCTCGGCCTCGCAACGCTCGGTAGCTCCGACGCGCATGTGTTGAGCGCCATCGGACGCGTCTGGACCACCTTCCCTGGCTCAAGCCCAGAAGCACTGCGCGACGCGATCTTGGCGCGCACGGTGAGTGTTGGCGCTGGGAGTGACCACACGTTGACGGAAAGCCCAGGAATCTTTGGGCGCCAGATGCTGCGCAATCTCATCGGGCTCGGCCAAGATCTTGCCGGCGTAACGCGACCGATCTGGACGTTCGGTGGTGAGCGACGTGGTCGCGACCTCGGCTACCCAGGAAGCCGTCGCCGACCTGCGCGCTACACACCAGACGAGGAACGGTAACCAGCATGAAGATTGGCATCGTCACTCCGTACGCGTACCCAATGCCAGGTGGCGTGAATGACCATGTTGGCTCGCTCTATCGCGTGTTGCGCGCGCGTGGCCACGATGTGCGCATCATCACCAGTAGTCACGGACTCCAGAAGGCGAGCGAGGGCGACATCATTCGAGTAGGGAAAGGGTTCAGCGTTCCCTTCAACGGCTCAATGGGAACCATCACGCTGAGCCCAACGTATTTACAGCAGATGCGCCAAATCCTTGAGCGCGAACGATTTGATGTGCTGCACTATCACGAACCGTTTGTTCCATTCTTGAGTCTTGTAACGCTTACCCTCTCGACATCAGTGAATGTTGGAACGTTCCATGCGTTCGGTGGCTTATCCATCAGCTACGAGTTTGGGAAGCGCGCACTCGGTCACTATTCGAACAAGTTGCACGGCCGCATTGCGGTGAGCCCCGCGGCGCGGCACTTCATCAGCCGCTACTTCCCTGGCGAATACAAGATTGTTCCGAACGGTGTTGAGCCGGCGCGATATCAGCGCGCCGTTCCAATTGCTCGCTACCGCGATGGTGTGCCGAACATTCTCTTCGTTGGACGCATGGAGCCACGGAAGGGCTTGATTCATCTCCTCCGCGCATTCCGCAAGCTGCAGCGCGACGGCGTACGGGCGCGGCTGCTCATTGTCGGCACAGGGCCTGGTGACCGCGAAGCGCGTCGCTACGTGCTGACGCGCCAGCTTGAAGACGTTGAGTTTCTTGGGCGTGTCCCTGAGGCGCAGAAGGCGCAGCTCTTCAAGACCGCTGACATCTTCGTTTCACCAGCAACCGGGAGAGAATCGTTCGGCATCGTCCTGCTCGAAGCGATGTCTGCCGGTGCGCCAATCATCTGTTCAGACATTCACGGCTACCGCGGCGTGGTGCGTCGCGAGCGTGACGGGATCTTGGTGGAGCCAGGAAACGCGGACGCCCTTGCCACGTCTATTCGTCGCTTGATTGACGATCCGCAACTGCGCGCACAACTCTCGCGCGCGGGCGAGGAGCGCGCGCAACTCTTCACTTGGGAGCGTGTGGGGCAGGCGGTGGAGGAGTACTACGGCTTTGTGATCCGCCGACTCGCCGAGCAGGGGCAACTCCCCGCAGGATTTAGTGCGCCGATTCCTCCGCCACCCGGCCCGCGAGTTCGCACAGCAAGCGAGCGGTAAGCCCCCAGACGCGCAGCTCACCCGGCACCACGAAGGCGCCGTACCTGAGCGGCACGCCGTTCTGTTCCCCATCAACATCGTGCACCGGGAGTCGCGGATCAAAGATGCCGAGTTCGGCGCCAACAACACCCGCGACCTCCGTTGGATCTGGGTGGAGTTGCGGCGTGCTCGGCGCAACCGCCACCACCACGTGGATCAGGAAGTTGCTCGCTGGGATGTAGGCGGGATCAAGTGAGCCAACAACGATGATGCCGTGCTGCGGGTCATCGGCGTCAAAGCCGAGCTCCTCGTGAAGTTCGCGAATCGCGGTCTGCTGGGGAGTTTCGCCAGACTCCATCTTGCCGCCTGGAAGGGCGAGCTGGCCGCCGTGCGTTCCTCCCTGCGCGCGCTTGATCAGGAGCACCTGACAGTCGAACGGGTGCACCTCAACGCTCTCGCCGCCACCGTTCACGCCGCAGGCTCCGAGTGCCACGGGTGGCACCAAGAGTGCGGTGACGGCGGCAATGCGCGGCGTCCCCTCAACGGGTGGATTCAGGTCAACCGGCTCAAGGCCGGGGAGTCGACGTGGGGTGAGGTTCGGTTGTAGCGGGAAGGGGAGTGGCGCGAGCGCTCCGGCTGCGTCACGCGCAAGCGCACGACGCAGCCGTTCAGCGATTCGTTGAGCCGCCTGCTCTTGCCTCTCCACGGCGAGCCCTTGTTAGCTTGGGCGAACGGTGACCCCTGGCGCACTCGGCGCACGGAGTGATCGGCCGGCCATTCGTGGGTTCCGCGCTGGACCTGATCCTGCAGGGAGCGGCTTCGGCTTACGGCGGAGCGCATGCTCAAGCACCTGACCGATCGTCTCTACAGGAATGATCTTCAGCGCCTTTCGGATCTCCTCTGGGATCTCCGGAAGGTCTTTCTCGTTCTTCTTCGGGATCAAGATCGTTCGCGCACCAGATGCGTGTGCCGCCAGCGCCTTGCTCTTCAAGCCGCCAATCGGAAGCACGCGCCCACGCAACGTGATCTCTCCAGTCATCGCCACATCCTTACGAACGGGGATGCCGGTGAGTGCCGAGACGATCGCGGTTGCCATCGTCACGCCAGCAGACGGGCCATCCTTTGGAATAGCTCCTGCGGGAACGTGAATGTGCAACCCAGACTTCTCGAAGCGCTCTGGTGCAATACCAAGCTCCGTCCCGTGCGACTTGATCCAGGTGAGTGCGGCACGCGCCGACTCCTTCATCACGTCGCCGAGCTGGCCGGTGAGGATCAACTCTTCGCGACCCTCCATGACGCCAACCTCAACGGTGACAACGTCACCGCCGACTGGCGTCACAACAAGGCCTGTTGCTGATCCAACCTGGTCGTCCTGATCCATCTCGCCGTACTCGTGTCGCTCTGGCCCAAGCCATGTGGCGAGCTTCTTCAGGTCAACGCTCCCCTTACGGATCTTCTTCTCAGCAACACCACGGGCGACCTTGCGCATCAGCGTGGCGATCTCTCGCTCCGCGTTACGCACCCCCGCTTCACGCGTGTAGTGGCGAATCAGGTGCACCATCGTCTCGTCTGGGATGGTTACCTGGCTCTCCTTGAGGCCGTGATTCTCACGCTGCTTCGGAACGATGTAGCGCTTGGCGATCTCCAGCTTCTCGGCTTCGGTGTAGCCAGGGATCTGGATGATCTCCATACGATCACGGAGCGCGTCCGGAATCGTGTCCAACTGGTTTGCCGTTGCAACGAAGAGCACTTGCGAGAGATCAAACTCCACCTCCAAATAATTGTCCTGGAAGGTTGCGTTCTGCTCGGGATCGAGCACTTCAAGCAGCGCTGCGGACGGGTCGCCGCGGAAGTCCGCGCCGACCTTGTCGATCTCGTCCAGCATGAAGACAGGGTTCTT
>CAJARA010000132.1 GCA_903944295.1 uncultured Chloroflexota bacterium | reverse complement strand
CATCAACGCGGAAACCAGAGGAGCGTCTCCCCGCCGCCGCATCCCAATAGTGATCGCCATGCGAGTGCACATAGAGCGCGCCGACTGGCGCAATCTGTCGAAGCGCTTCACCTTCGTTGAACTGTGGGCCGACCACCTCGTCAACCGACCAGCCGAGCGCGCGAAGTGCACCGCTCGCCTGCGCTGCGAGTCGATCAGGCGCCGTTGAGGTGAAGTTAACGCAGGGCTGATTGAAGGCGGTCCGATTGGCGAGCACTGTGGCGGTTGAGCTTGGCGCGGCGGCGAGCGGCACGGCGAGCGGCGCCGCAAGCGACGCGGCGAGTAGGAGCGGTGCGAGCATGCTGCCTCCTCTGGCGGGAGGCGGAGTGAGAGCCTCGCAGGGCGCGTGTAGCGATCCCGTATCGCGGGGAGCGCACTTGACGCGCGGCTGCTAGGATCCCGCAATCAACGCCGCGTGGACGCGAAGCTGGTGAGATTCCAGCACTGTCCCGCAACGGTTATTGGGAGTGGCTCCTCTGGAGCGACTCACATAAGTCCGGTCGCCGGACACGCGGCATAGGAAAGGCTATCTGCCCTCGAGGCAAGGGAGGAAGCATGACTGCTTTCGCGCGCACGCAACTTTTCGCTACCGGAGTTCTCCTGGTATCTCTAGTGATCGGCTGCGGCGGCTCCGCAGCGAGTCCCACGACAAGTGGCACGGAGAGCCCAGGGAACAACCCCCCAACAAGTGAGGCGCTCTTTCCGCGTACCCTGATTGATGACGTGGGCGACAGCGTCACGATCAGTGCTGAACCGCAGAAGATCGTTGCGCTCACGCCAGCGAGCCTTGAGACGCTCGCAGCGCTCGGCCTCGCCGATCGCGTTGTGGCCGCGGCGGAGTGCAGCTGCACACCTGATGCACTGAAGAGCATCCCAACGGTTGCCAACTATTCAGGGGTTGATGTTGAGGCGATCGTGGCGCTGGAGCCAGATCTCGTCTTCGTTGCCGCGCCGCCGTTTACGCCAGAGGATGCGATCAGCGCACTGCGCGCGGCGAACCTGACCATCGTGACGCTGAACCCCACCTCAATCATTGGCGTGATGCAGACAATTCAGCTGATCGGTGACGCGGCGGGCGCCACCCTCCCAGCTGCAGATCTGGTGGCGATCATTGAGGGTGAGATCACGGCGCTCGTGAGCCTCGTTGATGTATCTGTGAGTCCAAGCGTCTTCTATGAGATTGACGCCACGTCGGCGATCTATGGCCTTGCGCCGGACGATTACGCGGCGGAGTTGATCACGCTCGCTGGTGGCACGCCAGTCACCAGCGGAAGCCCAGGCGTCTACGAGATCTCGCTCGAGGCGCTGATCGCCGCCGCACCCGAGGTGATCCTGCTCGGCGATGCGGCATATGGCGTTACGCCAGAGGCGGTGGTGGCACGACCCGGTTGGTCGAGCATCCCTGCGGTGAAGAGCGGAGCGATCCGTGGCGTTGATGGCGATCTGATCACCACTCCAGGACCACGACTTGCGAGCGCACTCGCGGCTCTGATTCAGGCGATTAACCCAGCGATCACGCTGCCGTGACCTCTCCGCGACTACTCGTTGGCGGCGCACTGCTGCTGAGTGGAGTTGCGGTTCTAGCGATCGGGTTTGGCTCGGTTGCGATCGCGCCAGGCGATGTAGTCAGCATCCTTGCGCGCCAGCTGTTTGGCGTTGGTGAGGCGGCACAAGGTGCTGGGGCAACCTCCATCGTCATGGAGCTGCGACTCCCGCGCATCCTTGCGGCGATCCTGGTCGGTGCGGCGCTCGCGGTTGCGGGGGGCGCATTCCAATCGCTGCTGCGCAATCCACTTGCAGATCCGTACGTGCTTGGAACAAGCAGCGGCGCCGCACTCGGTGCGGCGATTGCGATCCTCCTGCCGATTGGTGGTGTGGCGTGGGAGTTGGGCGGCGTGCAGCTCGCCGCGTTTATCGGCGCACTCGCATCCGTTGCGCTCGTCTGGCGCGTTGCGGGGATCGGCTCTGGCGAAGAGCGGATCGCGAGCGTGCTCTTGGTCGGCTACGCCGTTGCCTCGCTTCTTGCTGCGGCGCTCTCACTGGTGATGCTTGCCAGTGGTGCGAACCTGCGCGCGATCTTCTCCTTCCTGCTCGGTGGCTTGGATGGCGCAACCTGGCCACGCCTCGCCGCCGCGGCATTCCCACTGATCGCCGCCACCACACTCCTAGCACTGCGCGGTCGCGCGCTCGCCGGATTCTTGCTCGGCGATGAAGCGGCGCAGCATCTTGGCGTGGATGTGCGACGCGAGCGCAGGATCGCCGTGGCGCTCGCCTCGCTCGCAACCGCCGCTGCCGTGGCGCTCGCTGGGCTGATCGGCTTTGTTGGACTCGTCGTGCCGCACCTTGCGCGACTCGCCGTTGGCCCCGACCCGCGCGCCGTCCTCCCACTCTCCGCAATCGGCGGCGCGCTCCTGCTGCTGCTTGCCGACACGATCGCGCGCAGCATCGGCGTCCCTGTTGGCGTCATCACCGCACTGATCGGCGCACCATTCTTGCTCTGGCTACTGCACCGAGCGCGCACCGGGTACGCGCTGTGAGCGGGTGCGCGCGATGAGTACCGAGTTCGCCATGCAGATCGATCCGAGCTATGAACTGATCGGCGCGCGCAACGTGCGCGTGGAGATTGGCGGGAAGCTGATTCTTGATGAGATCAACCTGAAGATTGGCGTGGGGGAGCGCGTGGCCATTGTTGGTGCCAACGGCGCTGGGAAGACGTCGCTCCTGCGCGCGCTGAGTGGTACCCTCCCCGTTGCCTCTGGCGAAGTGATCCTCTGCACCGAGCCACTTAGTGGCTTGAGTCGTGCCACCATCGCGCGCTCCATTGCGGTGGTTGGTGCGGACCTCGTGCTTCCGTTCGCTACGCGTGCCGATGAACTCGTTGCGCTCGGTCGCCTGCCTCACGGCCGCGGGCCGAGTGGACCAACGGTGCATGATCGCGAACGCGCCGCTGCGGCGCTGGAGCGCGTGGGTGCGTCACACCTTGCTGCGCGCGACGTGCGCACCCTCAGTGCTGGCGAGAAGCAGCTGATTGCGATCGCGCTCGGCCTTGCGCAAGAGACGCCGATATTGGCGTTGGATGAACCAACGGTGCACCTTGATCTCAAGCATCGCGTAGAGATTGCCGATCTCTTGGTCTCACTCGCAGATCGCGCGCGCACCGTGGTTGCCATCTTTCATGAGATTGACATGGTGCGACAACTCTTCCCGCGCGTCATCTTGATGAAGTCGGGACGAATCGTTGCTGACGGTTCGCCAGAGAGTGTCCTCACCGCGGCGCGCATTGCCGACGCGTGGGGGATTCCGCAGGAGCGAGCAGCGCGCCTCTAGCGGCGGATTCGCCGCAACGCTAGCTACGCTTGCGCGGCAGGTCCAAGAACGGAAGTGGCACCACGGTGGCGGGGATTGTCTGACGCGTCTCCTCAATCTGCCACTCAATGCTCACCGTGCTGCCGACTTCGGCGTGCTTTGTGGGGAGGAAGCCGAGGGCAATGGAGCGCTTGAGGAGTGGTGAGAAGGTGCCGCTCGTTGCGCGGCCAATCGTTTCGCCCTTCCGCATCAGCGGCGTGACGTGGCGCCAGGCGCGGAGCGGATGCTCGATCGGGTAACCAAGATCAAGGTAGGCGGCTTCAAAGACGTTCAGGTCAAGCTCAAGTCCAACGAGTCGAGTGGCGGGACCGCCCGCGGCGACCTCATCCATCAGTGCGCGCTTCCCAATGAAGGCGGGCTTATCCAGATCAACGAGTCGATCCATGCCGATCTCATACGGCGAGATGGCGAGGCTCGGGTGCCTGGCGGTGCGGCTGGAGTGATAGTCCACGCCCGCCATGATCAGGCCGGCTTCGAGTCGCGCAACGTCAAGCGCCTCCATCCCGGCAACGCGCAGGGTGTAGTCCTCGCCGGACTTGATGAGGGCATCCCAGACGGGGAGCGCCTCATCGAACGGCATCCAGAGTTCGTAGCCAAGGTCACCGGAGTAGCCGGTGCGCGAGATCCCTACCGCCGTCCCGCCGATCGTCACATCGGCGCGACCGAAGAAGGGGAGGTCGGACATGTCGCGGCCAACGGCGGCGGAGAGCACGTCGCGTGCGTGTGGCCCCTGCAGCGAGAGGGCGCAGAGCTTCTCCGTCATGTCTTCAATGGTGACGTTCAGGCCTTCGCCTGCCGCCTCAAGCCAGCCGTGCTGCGGCTCTGCGGCGGTCCAGAAGTAGGAGCCGTCGGCGAGCAGCGCCACGGTGCCGTCATCAAGGACGCGGCCGTCGTGATCGCACCACGGCGTGTAGATGGCGCGCATCGGCTTGATGCGATCAACGCGGCGGGTGATGACGCGATCAACGAGCTTCGCCGCATCTGGTCCGGTGATGCGGTACTTACACATTGGAGTGACGTCGAAGAGCGCCGCGGAGAAGCGGATCGCATGGTATTCCAAGTCGTGTGCTGGGAAATATGAGTCGGCGATGAAGAAGCCTGACCACTTGCGCCAGCGGCGCGCCTGATTCAGTTCGGCGGTACGAGGGTGGAACGGCGTTTCAAGCGTCATGCGACTCCCCCTCTCCTGAACTCCCGCTGGGCGGTACTATTGCCCGCACCCGCATCCTAGCGATTCGGGGCGAGTCTGGGAGGGTCAGTGGCGGAACGGTACAACGCGATCGTCATTGGCGGCGGCCATAACGGACTCACCACCGCCGCCTACCTCGCGAAGGCTGGGCTGAAGACGCTCGTCCTTGAACGCCGCTCCATCCTTGGCGGCGCAACCCTGACCGAATCGCCGGTGCCCGGCTACAAGTTCTCTGTTGCCTCCTACCTTGTGAGCCTGCTACGACCGCAGGTGATTCGCGAGCTCGACCTTGCGAAGCACGGTCTGCAGATGGCGCCATCCGTTGGCACCTACACTGCGCACTGGGATGGCTACCTTGACCGACGCACCGATCACGCGGATACGATCCGCGAGATTCGCAAGTGGTCGCATAAGGATGCGGACAACTACGACGACTTCAAGCAGACCGTCACCGACATCACGCGCTTCATTCGTCCCGCCATTGATATCCCAGCACCTGACCCATACGGAGACCCACACGAGTGGCTCGACTACGCGGGTCTCGCCAAAGACTTTGGTCACCTCCCACTGCGCACCAAGGGCGCCCTGCTCGACCTGATCACAGGGAGCGCGTACGACTTCCTCTCGCGCTGGTTTGAGGGGGAGCCGCTCGTTGGCACCATGTCCGCCTCAGGAATCATCGGCACCTTCCTTGGGATCAAGTCGCCAGGGACGGGGATGGTCTTCCTGCATCACTACTTCGGCGAGATTGACGGCTCCTTCCGCGAGTGGGCACTCCCGCAGGGCGGCACTGGCGCCGTTGCCACCGCGATTGCCAACGCGGCGCGCTTCCACGGCGCAACTACGCGCACCGATGCACCGGTGAAGCAGATCCTTCTGAAGGGTGATCGCGCCATTGGCGTAGTGCTGGAGTCCGGCGAAGAGATTCACGCAGACACCGTGGTCTCAGCCGCTGATGCGAAGCACACCTTCCTGGATATGCTCCCCGCCGGTTCACTGCCGAACGACTTTGAGCGCGCCATCCGCAACTTCAAGTTCCGCGGCTCCAGCGCCAAGGTGAACTTTGCGTTGGATGGTCTCCCAACCTTTACCGCCGCCCCTCCAGGGACTGGGCACCTCATGGGAACGGTGAGCATCTCCCCGAGCCCCGATTACATGGAGAAGGCCTACGACGACGCGAAGCATGGGCATCCGAGCCACCGTCCGTTCTTGGACATGTTGATCCCAACACTCGTTGATCCTTCCATGGCGCCTCCAGGGAAGCATGTTGCCACCGCATTTGTGCAGTACGCGCCGCATAAGTTGGCGCCAGAGCACGGCACATGGGACGACATCAAGGAGAGCTTCGGCGACCTGGTGGTGGACACCATCTCCGAATTTGCACCCGACTTCCGCAACAAGATTGTTGGTCGGCAGATCATGACGCCGCTCGACCTTGAGCGAACCATTGGCCTGACGGAAGGGAACATCTTCCAAGGCGAGATCTTGGTCCAGCAGATGGCGTTCAACCGGCCGGTGAGCGGCTGGGCACGCTACAAGACGCCGATCAAGGACTACTGGCTCGCAAGCTCTTCTGCACATCCGGGCGGCGGCATCATGGCGGCACCTGGCCGCTTGGCGGCGCTGGAGATCCTGAAGTCCAAAGCGGGGGACGAGTAATGGCAGCGAAGAAGAAGGCGGCGGCGCCAGCCGAGCAGAAGGCGCGTAACAGCGCAGATGTGATCGTTCTTGGCGGCGGGCATAACGGGCTCGTTGCGGCAGCGTACTTGGCGCGCGCGGGGATTAAGACAATCCTCCTTGAGGCGCGGGGTGAACTCGGTGGGATGGCGCTGACTGCAGACATTGATGGCGTCAATGCGCCGATGCTCGCGCACACCGTTGGTCGATTCCGCCCGCGTGTGGCGCGCGACCTTGGCCTCGCTGGCAGCGTGCGACTCGTTGAACCAGAGGTGCGCTCCTTTGCGCCACATCCAACAAACGGAACATCGATCACGCTCTATCGCGATCCTGAAAAGAGTGCCAAGGAGCTGGAGAAGCGACCGAACGGGAAAGCAACCGCCGCCGGCTTCTTGAAGCTTGACGGTCGACTCCGTCGCATCGGCGCCTACTTTGAACAGGTGTTGGACGGCGTGCCGCCAGATCTTGATGGCGGGAAGTCCGTTGCAGAGATGCTCGCAGGCTTCGCCTTCCGCAAGCCGTTCACTGACCTAAAGGAGGGCGATGGTCGCGAGATCCTACGCATCCTCCCAATGTCTGCATCAGACCTTGTGGGCGAGTACATCCAGCACGACGAACACCTCCTCGCGATGCTTGCCTGGCGCGGCGCCATCTACAACGCTGTTGGCCCAATGAGCCCAGGGACCGCCGCCACGATGCTCTTCGACGGCATCACTGGCGACGGCGCCGATGGTGGCGCGGCGGGGCAGACGGTTGTGGCGATCGGTGGACCTGGCGCGCTCGCTACGGCACTCGCCGATGCGGCGCGCGGCTTCGGTGCCGAGATTCGCACTGGCGCCAAGGTGGTTGCCATCACAGAGCAGGACGGTCGTGTCACTGGCGTTGCGCTGGCGAGTGGCGAAGAGATCGCCGCGCCATACGTCCTCTCCACGCTTGATCCAAAGACTACGTTGCTCGGCCTCCTCGGCGTTGAGGCAACGGGTCCAGATCTTCGACGACGCCTCCGCGCCACGCGCAGCAGTGGCGTCACCGCAAAGCTGAACCTCCTCGTTGATAAGCTCCCTACATTCACCGCGGCCGGCAAAGGTGAAGCGGCGGAGCAGACGCTGCGTGGCCGCATCGTGATTCTGGAGAGCATCCTCGGCATTGAGAAGGCCTTTGACGCGTCCAAGTACGGCCAGATCAGCGAGACGCCAGTGATTGAGGCGCTCATCCCAACGCTGATTGATCCTTCGCTTGCGCCAGATGGCCGCCATATCATCAGCTGCGTGGTGCAGTACGCGCCCGCGGTGCTCAAGGACGGCGAGTGGGACGAGCCAACGCGCAAGGCCTTTGCCGATAGCGTGGTGGCGCAGCTGGAACAGGTTGCGCCAGGGATCACGCGTCTAATTAGCGCGCGACAGCTGATTACACCAGCAGACCTGCAGAGCGATTGGGGTGCAACGGGTGGACACGCCATGCATGTCAATGAAGGGTTCGATCAGTTTGCGCAGTGGCGACCGCTCTACGGAATCGGCCGCTATGAGACAACGATCGACGGCCTCTTCCTCTCTGGCGCTGGCACCCATCCGGGTGGTGGCGTCACTGGTGCCCCTGGCGCTAATGCCGCTGAGGCGCTGATTCGCCACCTCCGCCGCGCCGCCGACTAGCGCGCTCAGGCGCGTCAGCATCGGAGCTGATCGGTTTTTCTCACGTTTCGTCGCGGCGGCGACGTTAAGGCTCTAACACTCTGAGCGTGGTTCATGACATCAATTCATATCTGCTTGACGAAATATGCGTTGCATGTGCAGAACCTGCGACACTTAGAGCATGAAGTCATCCACCCGCGTCACCAAGGGGAAGATCGTTGTGGAGTCGAGCGCGAAGCTCGCTCCCGACGCATTCCCGCTCAAGGACTGGATCCCTGGTCGCCGACGCGTTCCGAGCCAGGAGCGCTCCCAGCGCACGCGCCGCCAGATCCTCAGCGCCGCTGAGGCGCTCGCCAAGAACGAAGGCGTGGGGAACATCACCATGCAGATGATCGCCGCCAAGTCCAAGATCGCCGCCGGTACGGCGTATCAGTTCTTTGATGACCGCGATGCGATCTTCGCCGAGATCTACGAGGAGTGGGCGGTGACCTTCTGGGCCACGCTGAATAAGGCCACCGCAACGCCATGGACCGACGCCACCTGGCGTAGTGAGCTGCGCGGCCTCATCACCCAGATGGGGAAGTTCTACCTGGAGAGTTCTCCGCGCTGGGACATCATTCGTTACGTGGAGTCCACCAAGCAGGGACGCGGCGCAATGCGCACGCTCCTTGATGCGAACATCAGCCGCTTCTGCGCCTGGGCAGGCCCGCTCTTTAGGGCGCGCGGCTATAGCGCGGCGGAGTGCAAGGCGATCTGCGGGCTCTTGGTTCGCACCATCCGAGGCCACTGGGTCTACGGCGTCTACACCGCTCAGGAGTTGCGCGAACTCTCAAAGACCGCGGAGGACGGTACAACCGCCATCGTGGAGGTGAAGATCACGCGAGCCAGCCGACCACGAACCGTGACCGGAAAGAGCGTCTAGCGCCCAGTCCCTAGCGCGCGTCGCCGGCTGAGCCCGCCACGCGCGATCGGTATGCTCCGAGATAGAGGAGCAAGCCCACCACCGCCAGCGCAAAGCGCTCAGCAAAGCCTGCCCCGCCCCCCACGAAGCCACCCACGAACCCAGCTCCGTAGAAGAACGCGATATGGAGCAGCAGCCGACGAGGCCGCGTGAGGCGCGAGCCAACGTAGAGGAGGCTCCCTCCGGCGATGAGCGCAAAGATCGGGTGCAGTCGACCGGTCACGCTGACGACCGTCCAGCCAGGATCGGTTGGGAAGGCAACCACGCCGATCACGCCGATCGCACCGATCACGAGGCCGCGCAGGACGCCGCGATACGCGTTCTTCAACGCACCATCTGCGGAGCGCTCGCGCAGGCGCACGAAGAGGAGGATCAGCACTACGAAGAGTGCGGCGAGGCCAGTATGGAAGAGCCAGGCCACACTCCCGAGCGCGTGTTCGGAGGCGGCGTAGATGCGGGCGTCGAGTGTTGGATCAAGCAGATCGCAGGCCAGGATGGCGCCAGCCCCAACAAGGACCAGGATCTCCGCCGCGCGGCCACGCGCGAGGCGCAGGAGGGCGTGTGGTGTGCGAAATGCGGACATGCACACATAGTAGCGGCGAAGCCTCATAATCGCCGCATGATCCTTCCAGAGCCACGCGACAGGTTCCGCGGTCGACTCCCAAAGCGTTGGGTGGCGATCGACTTTGAGACGACCGGCATCTGGAGCAAGGAGCCCGACGTTGCGGTGATTGAGGTCGGCCTCATCACCTATGAGGGCGATCACGAAGTTGCCGCCTGGTCGACCCTGGTGAAGTCGGGGACAGCGGTGAGCGACTTTATTGCCGAGCTAACTGGCATTACACAGTTGATGGTGGATACGGACGGGATTGATGCAGATGATGCTGGCGATGCGCTCGCCGAACGTCTTGCCGGTGCGGAGCTCGTGATTGCGCACAACATGGCCTTCGACATCAACGGGCTCGACTGGCTCGGCATTGAGCTTGGCCGTGACCAGCACACCTTCTGCACCATGAAGGGGCTCACTGCGCCAGACCAGAAGTGGCCGCGCCTTGAAGAGGTGGTCGCCGAGTTTCACATTAAGACGGAGGGACAGGCGCACCGAGCCGAGAGCGACGCACGCACCGCCGGCCGCGTCTTTATTGAGATGGTGCGCCGCGGCTATTAACGGCGCTATTGCTTTTAACCACCACAAATCGTGTCAGGCACTTGACACAGGTGAGATCTACGGTAGGGTTGCCGATCCCGCACGGCGCCGCCGTACGGCTCTGCTGAGCGAAAGGAGCCCTATGAGTCAACTCTCCAGCCGTATCCGCGCCGACGTCCCAAAGCGTCGCCACCTAAACCGTGCCCGCCTGATGAGCGTCTATGTGGCGGGTGTAACCGCCTACTGCGCCTGGGCGTATCCGAACGAGCGCCTCGTGATCACCACCGCGCCAATGGGCCCGGAGATCGTCACGCTGATTGAGCAGCTCGACGCAAACGACGCCGTCTATCTCGAGGAGGGCGCCACAGAGATTGAGGAGATTGACTTCGCCGCATCGTTCGGCGCCTATCTCCCGGACGGTATGACAACTAAGCCGCAACGCGACGCGGTGCCGCTATCTGCGCGTCGCGCGCTCGGTGTTGCACTGCTTGCGCGAAGTAAGGCGCGCAGAAACATCTCGTAAGCTCGCGCGATCAGAGCGCAACAAGAAGCCCCGCCCAAATGGGCGGGGCTTCTCATCTTCAGCGAAGAGCGCGCCGCGCGAACGCGACGCGAGTCAGCTTACTTGTTGTTTGAACCGAAGATGCTCCAGCCGGTCGAAGCGGCAGGTGCCGCAACGGCCTTCTTGGATGACTTCTTCTTCGAAGCCTTCTTCTTCTTTGGCGCGGCCTTCTTGGCAGCGGCCTTCTTGACAGCCTTCTTCGCCGTCTTCTTCTTTGCGGTCTTCTTGGCAACCTTCTTCACAGCCTTCTTAACGGCCTTCTTGGCTACCTTCTTGACGGTCTTCTTCGCAGCAGCCTTCTTGGCTACCTTCTTGACGGCCTTCTTAGGAGCCGCCTTCTTCTTCGCCTTCTTGATCTTTGGCGCGGCAGGAGCTGCACCCGCAACAGCGGCTACAGACTTCTTCGCCTTCTTCTTTGCTGCCATGTTTTTCACCTCAACTAAACTCCCCAGGACCCATCTGGTCCTGCGACCTCTAGCGTGCCAGACTGCGGCGATTTTGTGAAGCGCACAAGTTGCTGGGCGCAACGCTAGCCCGCCGTCAGCGACCCGTTCAGCCCCGTGGGGTCAGGTGGATTCCCGCCAGGGTGCATCGCACCGAGCCACCCGACCGTTCAATGGTTGGGATGCTGATCGGGAAAACGTGCGTAAATCGCTCGATCAGCGCACGTTGATCGGGTCGCAGCGCCGCCGCCGCGCGCGTTGAGAGGGCGAAGATGGGCCGATCATCGGCACCCAAAAGCTCAAGGCCGTTGCCAGCAAACTCGGCGATCTGTCCGGGGTCCAACGCCACCACCTCGCGCCCGGAGGTGGCGAGCCGCGCCTGGACCCTGGCCCGCTCGGCCGGGTCGGGGATGTTGCCGAGGCCCGCGGTGACGAACTCGCTCCCAATGGAGAGCACCACATTGGTGTGATAGATCGGCGCACCGTGCGCATCTACCGTGTCGAAGATCTCTGCGTCGTATCCCATTGCAGAACACCAGCGCAGCGCCGCCACAGTGTGCGCGCGACCAGATCGCGCGACATACGCCACACGATTCACGCGATCCAACACGAGTGCACCGGTCCCTTCCAGGTAGAGCGCGTCCTGCTCCATTGCAGAAAGATCAATGACATCACTCACAACGTACCGCTCGCGCAGCGCGTCAATCACATCTGCGCGCCGTTCGCGTCGCCGGCTCGGTGTGGCCATGGGGTAGAGCACCACACGGCCGTCTTCATGGGTGCTAATCCAGTTATTTGGGAATACGGAGTCCGGCACATCACTCCCAGGAAGATCATCAATGAGCAGCACCTCAACGCCAAGCTCGCGCAACCCCGTAGCAATGCGCGCAACCTCTACGCGCGCCTCTGCCGCCACCGCAGCGCGCTCCGCTACATCGCTAATCGCCGCATCTTGGAAGGCGTTATCAACCGCCGTCTCGGGGTTCGGATTGAACCCGAGCGGGTTGATCATCAGGACGGCGCGTGGCGACTGGTTCATGAGTGGATTCTACTCGGCGAAGCAGCCTATAATTCGCGCATGAGATCGCTCGGAGGTTCGTGGGCTGTTGGACTCCTCCTTGGTCTGTTGCTCACCGTGTTTGTGGCGGTGGCGGGGATTGGGCCGCACGGCTCAATGGAGGAGAAGCAGTCGCCAGCATCTGCGGCGGAAACGGCGCGTGGCTATGCCAGCGCGGCGAACTCGCTAAGCGAGGCGCTTGCGGCATCTGATGACGCCTTTGATCAGGCCTGGACGGGCGGCGAAGCAGACTGGGCGCTGATCGGAAGCGCCGCCGATGAGTCGGCCGCAATCATTGAGGCGGCGCAAGTGATGTACGCCGCCGAGCTGGCGCTGCTGCCGACTGGTCCGGAAGAGGTGGAACTGGTCAAGTTTGCGGACATGTTCGACCAGGCTGCTGCAGCAACGCGCGTATGTGTGGGCCTGATTCAGCAGTCGGTAGAGGTCCGCAGCCGCGACATTTACTTCGCAAGCTTCCCTTGCTTCACGGCATCTAACGGCGCACTCGCGGAGGCGCGCGCGAACTTGAACGAGCTCCTGCAACTTCTCGGCGTTCCGCTCGAGATTTAGATCAACTCAGCCTCAGCCTCGTGAGACACCGCCCGTAGCAGGCGGAGGCAGGGTGTAGGGTCAGCCGTATGGGTAGCGATACGACTCCACCAATCGCATCGCTTGAGCAGAGCGTTATTGCGAACCCATCACTCGCGGAGAGCGGTGAGGCGCGCATCAGTTGGGCGCGCAGCCACATGCCAGTGCTTGGACGACTCCGCGCCGAGTTTGAACGCGATAAACCACTCAAAGGGCGACGCATTGGGATGTGCCTGCACGCGGAGGCGAAGACGGCGGTCCTGGTTGAGACACTCGTTGCGGGCGGCGCTGAGGTGATCTGGACGGGGAGTCCGGCCACTACTGATGATGGTGTTGCGGCGGCCATGGCAACCCGAGCAGGCGTTCGGATCTACTCCATTAAGGCAGACGATATGCCAGCGCATCACGCGCACATTGAACGCATCCTTGCGTCGAAGCCTGATCTGCTGCTTGATAACGGCGCAGATCTGATTGCAGGGAGTGTGGATGGGCGAGGGCACCGCGTGGTTGCGGCAACCGAGGAGACCACCTCCGGTCGCAACCGACTTGTTGGTGAACTTGACGGCAAGGTGAACTTCCCCGTGATCGTGATTAACGACAGCCCGATCAAGCTTGGCTTTGAGAGCGAGCGCGGCATTGGGCCGGCCGCGGTTGACGGCTTTATGCGCGCCACGAACGCACTCATTGCAGGGAAGACCTTCGCCGTGATCGGCTTCGGCTGGTGCGGCAGGAGCTTAGCGCGCACGCTGCGCGCGCTCGGGGCAATCGTCATTGTGGTGGAGACGGATCCGGTCAAGGCGCTGGAGTCGGCGTTTGAAGGAATGCTCGTGACAGATATCAACCGCGCCGCTGAGCGCGCCGACACGATCATCACCGTGACTGGCCACCCAGGCATCATCTTGAAGGAGCAGTTCCTCAAGCTCAAAGACGGCGCGATGCTCGGTAACATGGGGCACTTTGCAACAGAGATTGATGTTGCGGGCCTGCGCGCACTCTCAACGGGGGCGCGCCAGGTGAACCTGCACGTGGAGGAGTTCGACCTGCCGAACGGCCGCAAGGTGCACCTGCTCGCCCGCGGCGAGATGCTCAACCTCACCGCCGCCATCGGCCATCAGATTGAGGTGATGGACCTCGGCTTCGCCCTCCAGGCGCACGCCATGCGCATCCTCAGCGAACAGCCAGGCGACTTCACCAACGGCTATCAGTCGGTCCCTGACCGCGTGAATCGCGCCATTGCCGAACACGGCCTGCGCACCCTCTCCTCCGTCGATCTCGACTAGTCCTGCACTAGCCTCGCGCTAGAGACCGAGCCCCACACTCTCGTCGGGGATCTCTTCGAGGAGGCGTGGTCCTTCATTGCGTGCGTTGGAGACGGCGCGCGAGACACGACGTGAGAGCACCAGCGCGTCGGGTGCGGGGCCGAGGAGCGAGCGGATCTCGGCGATGGGGGTGCGCTCGTTGAGCCATGCGGCGCGCTCTTCCAGCGTGTTGAGCATCACGGGCATGCGGTCGTGGATGCGGCCAACCACGGCGTTCGCTTCGGTGGTGATCAGCGTGAAGGTGCGCAGTGGTGCGCCGTTCGCGCCGGTGCGGATGCTCGCGAGTCCAGCCAGCGCAAAGTGGCCGCCGCTTGCTGGAAGAAACGCCCAGGGCTGCTTCGGCGCCTTCTTGGAGATTGGCGTGCCGAGTGCCTCCAGATGTTCTGGGTTCTCCCACTCGTAGAAGGCGTCAATTGGGACGATCACGCGTCCGCTCTTGAAGGCGTCGCGGAAGCTCGGCAGCGTATCTACCGTTTCTGCACGCGCATTGAAGAGTCTGTTGCCGAGCGTCTCGTCTTTTGCCCAGTGCGGGACGAGTCCCCAGCGCGCGTAGGTGAGGAGCCGTTCATGGACCACCGTTTCACCACGCTCCTGAACTTCAGCATGCGGGGCAATCAGCGCGGCGGTGGAGGTTGGTGCGGCGTTCCAGTGCGGCTCCCACGTGCCGCGCATCACCGGGTCAATCGCCGCGCCGAACTCGCGCGCAATCTCCTCTGGGCTGCTGCTCTGCACGATGCGTCCACACATGTGCAGAGGATAGCGCTCAACGGAAGCTGATTCGTGCGTACCGCTTGATGTCTGCACGCGTGAGTGGGGCGATACGCGTGGCGACAAGGTTCGCCACCTCGCCGGTGCGCTGCAGCTCGCCCTCAACAAGGAGGAGCGAAGCGCTGCGGACGGCGCCGCGGAGGCGCGGCCAGTCGCGCGCACGGATCGTGACGTTGGCGATCCCCGTCTCATCTTCCAGCGCCAAGAAGACGGTGCCGTGCGCCGTTGGCGGCTGCTGCCTGCTCAACAGGAGACCAGCGATGCGCGCAGGACCTGCGGCGCGCTGACGGAGTGAGGCAACGGTGGCGGTGCCGGTGCGGGTGAGCGCGTCGCGCCAGAGTTCGATCGGCTGCATGGTGGGATCCGCGCCAACAAGGCCGTGTGCGTCGATGAGCGCCTCCAGCCGATCAACGGGCGTGAGGTGCGCGGGGGCAGTACTCGGCGGAAGCGCGATCTCCGCCCCAACCTCCGCCGCCTGCCAGAGGAGCGCACGACGCTCCGCACCGAACGTATCCAGCGCGCCGGCGCGAATCAGGCGCTCCAGTGCGCTGAGCGGGAGCTGGGTGCGCCGCGCCAGGTCATCCAGTGATCGGAAGTCACCGCCGCGCGTCCGCTCCGCAACGATGCGCTCTGCGGTGCGCGTACCAACGCCGCGCACCAGATTCAAGCCGAGTCGGACGGCGTACGAGAGCGCGTGCTCCGATCCGGCGGCGGCGCGCTCTGCAGTGGTGGGGATCACGATGAAGGGATCGCTGCTGATTGCTCCACGAGCTTGAGCCGGCTCAGTGGAAGTGCGCGCTGCTGAGCGATTGATGCAGACCGGCTGCACGGTGACGCCGTGGCGGCGCGCGTCGTGGATCAGCGCCTCAACGGGGTAGAAGCCCATCGGCTGCGCGCGGATGAGGCCGGCGAGATAGTGCGCCGGATAGTGGAGGCGCAACCAGACGCTCTCAAAGGCGGTGCGCGCGAAAGCGGCGGCGTGCGACTTCGCGAAGCCGAATGAGGCAAAGGCAGCGACGCGCTCAAAGAGCTCCGTGGCATCAGCCGCGCGCATCCCAACGGTGCTGATGGCGCCGTCAACGAAGCGCGTCCGGAGCAGCTCCATCTCGCGTTCGGATCGCGCCGAACCCATGGCGCGGCGGAAGACATCGGAGGCGCCAGGGGTGAAGCCGGCAACCTCAATCGCGATGCGCATCACCTGCTCTTGGTAGAGGATCACGCCGAGCGTCTCGTCCAAGATCGGCGCGAGTGACTGATGCGGATAGGTGACGCTCTCGAGTCCAGCGCGACGGCGCAGATACGGATGCACCGCATTCCCTTGGATGGGTCCGGGCCGAATGATGGCGACCTGCGCCACCAGGTCATCCATCTTCACGGGCTTGGTGCGCGGGAGCGACTGCTGCTGCGCGCGACTCTCAATCTGGAAGACGCCGATCGTGTCCGCCGCCCCCACGGCGCGCCAGACTTCGGCGATCTCCTCTGGGAGCGCATCAAGATCGGGCCGCGCGCCAACATCGCGCGCAATGAGATCCAACGCGTCGGTGATCGCGGTGAGGATGCCAAGACCAAGGAGATCGAGCTTCACCAACTTGAGCGCCTCAATGTCGTGCTTGTCGAACTGCAGCACCGCACGCGTGCCGTCACTGGAGCGCTCCACGGGGGCGAGTTCGTCCAACGGTTCGGCGGTGGCAACGATGCCACCAGGGTGCATGGAGCGATGACGCGGCAGGCCGTCGATCTCATCGCAGAGTCGGACCCAGCGCTCCCAGAGCGTCTCGCCACTCGCGCTGATGTTTGAGCGCAGGAGCGCCCCCCAGCGCGGATCGGCGGCGAGCTGGGCACCAACCACAGAGGAATCGTGCGCCTCTAGTTTGCGCGCGCCTTCGTCCACGAGCGCTTCAGGGAGCCCGAGCGCGAGTCCAACGTCGCGCGCGGCGGAGCGCGAGCGGTAGGTGATGAAGGTGCAGACGAGCGCCACATGGCGCGGGCCGAAGCGCTGCAGCACCGCATCAATCACCTCATCACGCCGATCGGAGGCGAAGTCCACATCCACATCCGGATACGACTCGCGTCCTTCGTTGAGGAAGCGTTCGAAGATCAGGTTGTGGCGAATCGGATCCACGCGCGTGATGCCGAGAAGATACGCAATGACCGAATCCCCGGCACTCCCGCGACCCTGTGCGGCGATCCCATCTGCATGCGCGTCCCGCACGATCTCCGCACAGAGGAGGAAGAACTCGGCGAGCCCCGTGCGTTCAATGGCGGCGAGTTCGCCCGCAATGCGCCGCTCTAGCTCCGCGCCGCCCTCTGGGTAGCGGCGCGGCACACCAGCCTGCACCTGGCGCGCAAGCTCTTGGTCGGCGCTCACACCTGAAGGGAGGTCGATCCCCGCAAATCGCACGCGCGCAAAGTCCAGGTGGATGTCAGCCCCCGCCGCAATCAGACCCGTTTGCGCAGCTGCAGAACTCCATGCTGGATGCGCGGCGAGCAGCTCCGGGCCTGAGCGCAGGTGCGTCTCTGCCTGTGGAAAACGGAGCGGACCCAAGCGATGGATGGGGAGGCCGTGGCGGATGCCAGTGAGCGCATCTAGGAGTTCACGTTCACTCGGCAGAGCACTGCGCGGTGCGGCGCTCGCAATCAGTGGAAGACTGCAGCGTGCCGCAAGTGCCGCCACCTCGTCTAAGAGCCAGGCATCACCGCGCAGTTGGCGATCCACAAGTTCAAGGTGTAGCGAGCCGCGCAACGCGAGTGCGGCGAGTCGCTCCACGGCGGCGCGTGCGCCAGCGCGATCACCCGCGGCGAGGCGGCGCGCAATCTCACTCTCATCAAAGGGTGCGATGAGGATCAGTGAGCTTGGATACTCGCGCAGATGATCGTCTAGCAGGGCGTGCCGTAGTCGCGTGACCCCTTTGCTCGCCTCAAGGTTGGAGCGGCTCAGCAGGCGCGCGAGCGAACGGTAGCCGCGCTCGTCAGTGGCGAGTGCCACAAGGCGCGGCCCCAGCTCCGCATCCGCCACGCCGCGTCGATCCGCATGTGGCACCAGTTCGTTGAGCGGACGCCGCTGCCGTTGCGGGAGCGGCTGCTGCGCCACACCATCCAATACCGCCACCTCCGAATCACCCGCGCGCGAACGCGGGAGCGGTAGGACGATGCCGTCAATATCTGGCACGGCGGGGTCTGCCATTTCAAACTCCACGCCGAGCAGCGCGGGAAGTTGCGCCGCCTGCGCGGCGCGGATGAAGCGCACCGCGCCAGAGAGCGACCCTTCATCAACGAGTGCAAGGCCGTGCAGCCCCAGCTCCACGGCGCGCGCAACGAGCGCTTCAGGTGTTGCGGTGGCGCGCAAGAAACTGAAGGCCGACTTTGCATGCAGCTCAGCAAACGGCACATCTGTAAAACGATCAGTCATAGATGCGCTCAAGGAACCAGCCGCCAGAGAGGAGATCGTGGAAGATCAGCGCCAGCCAGCCGGGTCCGGTGACGCGCAGGTATTCGCGATCGATCGGCTGCGGCCACCAGCGTTCGCTGATGCGCCAGCGCTCCACCACCTGCACGTTGCTCACCACACCAAACAGCTCAATGCTCTCTGGGATCCCTGCAGCGCCTTCGTGGACGCGCAGCGCCGTAGCCGGTCGCATCACGCGCGTCATCGCACCACCCGCATCATTCGGAGATCTCCGGGTGCGCGCGGCGCATGCGCGTGCGGCGCTCGGCGCGCGCGTCGTCTGGGTCCACCACTTCGGCGTGCAGCACGCGATCGGCGCCGTAGCGAATGGCAATCGCGGCGGTGCTCCAGGCGAGTCGATCCACGCGCGGCGAGCGCGCGCCGAGCAGCGTCAGCTGATCGCCACTCGCGGGGAGGACGCCGTCGAACTGCAGGTGTGCGCTGAGGATGCCATCAAGGTCGAGGCGCTCGCCGCGCGCCGCAGCAACCGCGCGCTCCAACGCGGCCAACAAGAGGCGCTCAATCTGCGTGCGATCGGTGGTGGGGAGCGGGAGTCGCGCCACGGCGCGGAGTGGGCGGCCGCGCTCGCGGGCAAGGTGGAGTCGCACCAGGCCCACGGCGGCGCCGTCGCGACGGACGCGCGCCAGGAGGTCCTCCAGCGCGCGGCGGAGCGGGAAGCGCAGCTCCTCTATAGAGGTGAGCGGCTGGTCGAACGGCTCGCGCGCCACGAGGCGGCGAGGGAGCGGCAGGGGGAGGATCGGCTGCACATCCTCGCCGCGGGCGAGCGGGATCAGGAGGCTCGCAACCGCGCCGAGCCGCGCCGCAAGCTCCCCGCTGCGAAGCCTGGCGAGCCCGCCGAGGGTGCGCACCCCAAGGAGGCGGCAGCGCTCCACCGCCGCCGCAAGCTCCTCATTAGAACGGCTGGTAGCGGCGAGCAGGAGCGTCTCAATCGGCTGCTCCGCCAGATACTCACGCTCCTCACCAGGCAACAGCACCCTGCACGCTTCGTCCTGCGCCGCCGCCGCTGCGGCGAGTCGGCTACTCGCTATTGCGCACAACGGCGCACTTCGCAGATGCGTGCGGACGCTACGGAGTGCCGCCTGCAGCACGCCGCGTTCATCTCCGTTGCGCGCCTGCAGTCCATCGATACCGATCTCAATGCGTGTGCTGCTCCAGTGAACGAGTGGCGAGATCCTGCCGAGCGCATGCTGCGCACTGCGCAGGTGCGGCGCAGCCGCGTCGCTCACTAATCCAGGCCAGTGCAGATGCAGCGTGCGCGGCACGCTATGAGGCGGCGATCCGGCCGTTGCGGATCGCCTCGCGCGCACCACGACCTTCAAGCAGATCAATCAGCACCGATGCACCGTTGCGCGGACCAGAGTGCAGCTGCACCTCCATGCGTCGCCCCACAACATCTGCACCAACGCGCAGCCAGTCAACGGTTCTGCAGCCGAGTGCAAGATCGCTCAACGCAGTGCTGTCACCATCAACGAGCGCAACAATTGACGTACCGGCGCGTCGCGCGCGCGCCGCCAGGCGCTCTAGTGCATCAGTGCGCACACTCGCGCGCACCCCTGCGCAATCAAGGACGATCAGATCTGCAGCATCTGCAGAGAGGATGCTCCCCGCCATCTCCAGCGCCTCATCAACACCGCGCGGCACGATGATAGGAAGCGACATCAGCGCCACACCGCGTGATGCGGCTTCGAGTCCGTCAAAGGTGTGCGACGCATCGATCCACGCCACCGCACCACCAGCAGCCTGTGTTGCCGCGGCGGTGCGCAGTGCGAGTGTGGTGCGACCGGAACCAACCGCACCGCGCAACAGCGTTAGACCATCTGGTGCACCACGCGGCGCAAGGAGCGCATCCAGTGCTGCGAAGCCACTGCTCCGCACCACCAGACCGCGCAGCTGCGGATCGGTGACAACGCGCCCACGCCGAATGACCCCCACACCCCAGCGCTGCTGGATGCGGGCAAGAGCCTCAGTTGCTGCGGCGGCTTCTCCCATTGGACGGGGGAGTATAGAACATCT
>CAJARA010000131.1 GCA_903944295.1 uncultured Chloroflexota bacterium | reverse complement strand
GCGTCAAGGTCAACGTGAAGAATGCTGCGCGGCGCGGTGCTCTTCGTTGTGGCCAGCCGTTTCTTTTCTTAGCGCTGCGCTTGGCTAGCTCTTTGGCTCAACGGTGACCGTGACCTCAGCGATGAGATGCGCGGCGACCTTGACCTGCACCTTGTAGGTGCCGAGCTGCTTCAGTGGCTCATCGAGCAGGACCTGGTGCTTCTCTACGTTGATGCCGCGGCGCTCGAGCGCTTCGGCGATCTCCTTGTTGGTGATGGAGCCGAAGAGCTTCCCGCCTTCGCCGACCTTCACCCCCATGGTGAGGGCGGTGGCGCTGATCTTCTTGGCGTACTCCTCTGACTCCTGCTTGACGCGGTCGACCTTTGAGGCGCGCGACGCGATCTCGGCGGCGACCCGGGTGGCAGCCCCACCGATGGCAGGGATGGCGAGACCGTTCGCGATCAGGAAGTTCCGGGCGTAGCCCCCGGCGACCTCCTTGAGCTCGCCGGCCTTGCCGACCTTCGGGACGTTGGCGGTGAGGATGACCTTCATGTTGCGCTCCTTTCTGGGGCGGGGGAGAGACCCCCGCGCTGGTGCGGGGATTCTCGCACACTCCTGAAACTCCCCCTTGACAGAGAACAGATGTTCTACGAGACTACCCAAGCAGAACAGATGTTCTAGTCAAAACAGGCCCCCCGTCAAGGGGGTAACCCCCACAGGGGAGGAGGCACGAGATGGCAATGCAGCAGATCACTCCGGTCAAGGTCAAGGTGACCGCACACTGGCGCACCGGAGCCCCCACGGCGGTCGCCTTTGAGGGGATCGTCCGCAAGGTGACCAAGGTGCTCGCCCTTCGCCGCGAATACGGCGCCTACCGCGCCGAGAGTGGCCCACGCACCCTCTGGGAGCTAGAGACCGAAGACGCCGCCCTCGTCCTCTCCTTCTCGCGCCGAAGCGGCGCATGGAGCATCGAGGCCTTTGACGACGCGTGGCGCACCCTTCCATTCGCCTCCACGGCCGAAGTGCCTGGTGGCGTCCTCAGCCACGCCTAACTCGCCAAAGTGGCTCGCCGTGCGATGCTATGCACATGGCAACGCAGAGACGAACGAGGGCATCAAAGGGGCAAGGAGGCCCGGTTGAATCGGCGCGCTCCGCGCTTCGTTTGGTCGAGATCGGTCTCGACCTCACCCTTGCTGCGGTCCTCATGGTCGCCGTGCTCATTATCGGCGGCGAGGTACTTCATGAGATCGTCGTCGGGCTCCAATCCGGCAGCATTGAAGCGGCGCTCAAGATCCTTGATCGTGTGCTCCTCCTCTTCATCATTGCGGAGCTGATCTACACGCTGCGCATCTCACTCGCTCGATCACAACTTATTCTTGAACCGTTCCTCATCATCGGCCTTGTCGCCGTGGTGCGGCGCATTCTCATTGCAACTGCGCAAGTGGAACAGTGGCTCGTGGCAGGGCGAGAGATCTCACCGCTGCTTTATGAGCTCGGCGCACTTGCGGGGCTCGTCCTCTCACTCGCCATTGCACTCTCGCTCGCGCGAAAGCACAGCGGCCGCAGCAGCGATTACGAGGCAGATTAACTACTCCTTGCGCACATTGAGAGGGGCCGCATGACGCACCTATCAACCACTTCGCTTACCTCGTACCTTGACGCGCTTGCCGCAGCGACTCCAGCACCTGGTGGCGGGTCGGCGGCTGGCGTTACTGGTGCGATGGGGGCGGCGCTCGTGGAGATGGTCGCTGGCCTCTCACTCGCAAAGTCAGACGCGCACGGCGGCGAACACAGTGCGCTGCAACAGGCGGCACTTGAGCGCGCACGCAGCGCACGCGCTGAACTTCTTCAACTCGCCGAAGATGACGCCGTTGCATATGGCGCATTCATGGAGGCGTTGAAACTTCCAAAGAGCTCGGATGATGAGCGTGCGGCGCGCACCTCTGCAATTTCAGCCGCAGCGCAGCGTGCCGCGGAAGTTCCGCTCGCAACGCTTCGTGCCACGGTTGCTGTTGCTGAAGCGGCGCGCAGCATTCAAGACAAGTCACTCCTTGCCGCCGCAAGCGACCTTGAGGTTGCGGCACGTTTTGCACGCGCATCCGGTGAGAGTGCTGCGGAGAACGTTGAGGCAAACCTTCCGTACATTGACGATCCGCAGACACGCGCGGAGATTGCGAGTCAGACCAGCGCGGCGCTCACCGCACTCCACCGCGCAACGCCACAGTGAGTCGTAGCCTCGCCGCAAAGCCGCGCTCTACCGTGCTCGCCGCAGAGGCGGCACGCGTTGTTGCAGCGGCAACTGCGGCGCGCGACGGAAGGCCGGCAGTCCTTGCTGCAGTCGTTGCAACAGAAGAGATCGATGCGCTCATGTACATGGAGCAGCTGCTCAAGCAAGCAGCGACTGCTGGTCTTGCGGTAAAGAAGATTTCACTCGCTGCAACAGCGAGTGAAGCGGAGATCAGCGCAACGCTACAGCGTCTCTCAGAGGATCCAGATGTTGCGGGGATCATCCTGCAGTCGCCACTTCCGAGTGGCGTTGATCGCGCGCGCGTTGTGGCGGCGATCGATCCACAAAAAGATGTGGACGGGGCAACAGCAGTGAACGCCGCACGGCTGACGGCGGGCGATCTTGACGGCACGCTCCTTCCTGCAACGGCGGCGGCGGTGATGGAGCTGCTACGCGCCCATGAGATCCCGCTACGTGGTCAGCGCGCCGTGGTGGTGGGCCGCAGCGCCGTTGTGGGAGGCCCGGTGGCGCAGCTGCTTGCCCTCGCTGGCGCGCAGGTGGAGGTGGTGCACTCAAAGACGCCAGATATGGGGGCGATCACGCGTACGGCGCAGATCCTGGTGGTGGCGGCCGGTGTACGAGGCCTTGTGCGCGGTGAACACGTTGCACCAGGCTGCGTGGTTATTGATGTTGGGATTCATGCCGACGGCGACCGCATCATGGGCGACGTTGATGCCGAGAGCGTGAGCGCAGCGATCGGCGAGTCAGGGGCGCTCAGCCCCGTGCCGGGCGGCGTTGGCCCCATGACGAACGCGATCCTCGTGCTGCAGGCGGCACAGGCTGCCGCGCGGCGTGCTGGGGCGTAGACTCACCGCATGTCCTTTCCATCTGACCTAGAGATCGCGCGCAGCGTCACGCCGAAGCCGATCGACGCGGTCGCCGCGGACCTTGGTTTCACTCCCGACGAGGTGGAGCCCTACGGCCGAACCAAGGCGAAGATCTCGATTGAGGCGATTGAGCGGATGGAGAAGCTCGGCAAGCGCGGCAAGTACGTGGTGGTGACGGCGATCACGCCAACCCCACTCGGCGAAGGGAAGACCACCACAACGATCGGACTTGCGCAGGGGCTCAACGTGATTGGGAAGAAGGCAACGGTGGCGATTCGCCAGCCGAGCCTCGGCCCCGTCTTCGGCATCAAGGGTGGCGCCGCAGGCGGCGGCTACAGCCAAGTGATTCCAATGGAAGAGTTCAACCTGCACCTCACCGGCGACGTCCACGCCATTGGCGCTGCGCACAATCTCGCCGCGGCGTTCCTTGACAATCATCTCCATCACGGCAATGCGCTCGGCATTGATCTGCGTGCCATTACCTGGCCGCGCGTTGTGGATATTAGCGATCGCGCCATTCGAAAGACGATCATCGGTCTTGGTGGACGCGAGAACGGTGTGGTTCGAGAATCAGAGACGGTGATCACCGTTGCAAGCGAAGTGATGGCGGTGCTCGCACTCGCCTCGGATATCTCTGACTTACGAGCACGTCTTGGACGCATTGTGGTTGCGGAGACTACCGATGGGAAGCCGGTCACGACGGAAGACTTGAAGGTTGCTGGTGCAATGTCGGCACTGCTGCGCGACGCAATCAAGCCGAACCTACTGCAGACGCTTGAGGGTGGCCCTGCCTTTGTGCACGCCGGACCGTTCGCCAACATTGCACACGGGAATAACTCCATCATCGCTGACCGCGCCGCACTTGCAACGAGCGAGATCGTTGTGACCGAAGCTGGCTTCGGCGCAGATATGGGCGCCGAGAAGTTCTTTGATATCAAGTGCCGCGCATCTGGGATTGCGCCAGACGCCGCAGTGATTGTGGCAACGGTGCGCGCACTCAAGATG
>CAJARA010000130.1 GCA_903944295.1 uncultured Chloroflexota bacterium | reverse complement strand
GACTCAAGCGCGTGCTGAAGCAGCTCGGCACTCACCGCTGGATCGCGTCCAAGGAGAAGGTGTGCGCCTGGAGCAGCATCAAGAATCACCCACGCCTCACGCTTTCCAATTGATCCTGCACCGTGCAGTTCAGCGGCGAGTGCATCAGTCGGATGCACCTGCACGGAGAGGCGATCAGCAACGTCGAGCAGCTTCACGAGTGGATAGTTCTGCGACCCGATCTCGCCGAACCAGGCTTCGCCGATTGGCGGCGTGGCGACAGCTGAACTTCCGAGTACGGTGAGCCGCTCACCACCCCAGACTCGCGAAACGAGGCGCGGCGTGATGCGGCTCGATTGCGCGCTGCTTGGCAGCTGTTCGTCCCTCGTCATCTGCCTATTGTGCGTCGCGACGACTCATCGCGGCGAACAACCTTCTGCCGAGAGGTTGTGCCACGCACGATCGTGAGGCGGCTCTTCGGCAGGTCCCAGTGCTCGGCGAGCTGTTCAAGGAGCGCCGCGTTTGCTGCACCGTCCACTGGCTTGGCGCGAAGGTGCACGACGAGGCTCCCGTCTGCTGCGGTCTCGATGCGGTCACCGCTGCGACTCCCTGGCTTCACCGTCACGCGGATGTCAGCCATGCAACGTAGGTGTCAGCGCAGCAGCGCTGCGACCGCCTTGGCAACAATCGGAATCTTGACGGCGGAGAGGCCGGCGAAGTTAATGCGGCCACGCGCCACAAGGTAGATCGCCTGCTCGTCGCGAAGTCGCTTCAACTGCGCATCATCAAGGCCGAGCAGTGAGAACATTCCACGACCAGTGAGTAAATGCGAGAAGTCGCCAGCACCTTCGCTGGCGAGTGCGGCAACAAAGGCGCGGCGGTTCCCGTTGATGCGCTCACGCATCGCCGTCACCTCTCGCTCCCACTGCGCGCGGAGCGCGTCGTCGCCGAGGATCTCTGCAACAATCTCGCCACCATGCCCGGGTGGGTTTGACCAGGCGGCGCGAATCGCCACCTTCGCATGCGTCAAGATGGCGGCGGCCGCCTCCTTATGTTCGGCAACAATCGCGAGCGCGCCGACGCGCTCGTCATAGAGCGCAAAGTTCTTGCTTGCACTTGCGGCGACAAGGATCTCGCAGCCGGTCGCCAAAAAGGCACGCAGCGAGGCGGCATCTTCAACAAGACCGTCGCCGAGACCTTGATACGCAAAGTCGAGAATTGGCAAGATGCCGCGCGCTGCAACGGCGTCGGCGATTGCGCGCCACTCCGCTGCGGTTGGGTCAATCCCGGTTGGGTTGTGGCAGGCACCGTGGAAGATGAACGCGTCGCCTGGCTTCGCCGCGGCGATCGATTGCAGCACGGCGTCCAGGTCGAGCGAGCGAACATCGGCGGTGGTCCATGGGTGTGAGCGATGCGGTACACCAACCGCGTCAGCAATCTGTGGATGATTTGGCCAGGTTGGATCGCTCACCCAGATCTCAGCCTGTGGTCGTAGACGCTTCACTAGCTCCACCGCGAGTCGCACCGCTCCCGTGCCGCCTGGTGTGTGCAGCACCTCAATGCGACCCTCGTTCGCGATCGCAGGGAGTGCGCCGAACGGTGCACCAGGCTCGCGGAAGATGAGGGCGCGCAGCAGCTTTACGAGAGCGGGGTCGCCGCCGATCGGCTTGTAAAGCTTGGTTGTG
>CAJARA010000129.1 GCA_903944295.1 uncultured Chloroflexota bacterium | reverse complement strand
GGTTGTGATGGGGGCGATCCAGCCATCCCCCTCCGTTGCCGCAAGGCGAATACTCTCTGGGTGATCGCCCGCAACGTAAAGCGGCACGCGCTCAGCGGGACGCGGGGACGAGGCGGCGCCATCAAGTGCAACGCGGCCACTTGGTGCCGCGCGTGTAACCCGCGCCGCTGGGTCTCCCTCAAGCAGTGCGCGGAGGATGGCAACGGAGTCCGCGAGCTGTTGCAGCCGCTCTTCGCTGCTGCCGAATGGAATGCCGAGCGCCTGATGCTCAGCCGCATCACCACCGGCGCCGAGTCCGATAAGGAGGCGGCCTGGTGCGAACGAGGTGATGGTGGCGACCGACTTTGCCACGAGTGCTGGATGGCGCTTGGTGACATCGAGCACCAGCGTGCCGACGCGGAGTGCAGGGTGTCGAGCGAGTGCTGCGGAGGCGAGTGTCAGCGCCTCAAGGACGGGACGCTCTGGCGCGCCGCGCCCCATTATGTGATCCCAAATCCAGACACGTGTGATCGGCAGCTGCGCTAACTCACCAGCGAGATCGAGCCACTCGTTTGCTGGTAGTCCGATCGTGCCGAGCGCAACACCGAGGCGCGGCGTGCTCCCCGTCAACGCGAGCCGAGCTGTGCCGCCGCCTTCAGTGCGGCACCAATCGTGCGATCAATGCGCTGGATCAGCTCCTCTTCCGGAAGTCGGTACCAGGCCTCGTTGCCACCCTTCCGCTTCTCCTCAACGAGCTTCGGATCACGAATCGTGTCGGAGACGGTGAGGATGGTGCCGGCGCGAACCGGCCGACCCTTCGCGCGCTCGCGCATCGCAAGGAGGAAGAGTGCCGCCGACTCCATCTCCACGCCGAGATAACCGCGAGTCCCCCATCGCGCCGTCCCCTGCGGCTCTGGGTCGTAGAAGACATCGGAGGTCACGATCGGACCAACATGCGTGGTGAGGCCCTCCGCCTTTGCGGCGGCGACCAGCGCGTTCGTCACATCAAAATCAGCGGTCGGTGCGGTTGGCTCGTTGAAGCCGAGGATCGGGCCGATCCCAGAGCTTGCAACCGCTGCGGATGCAACGAGGACATCGCCCGTATCAAGGTGCAAGAAGCCGCCACACGTTCCAACGCGAATGAAGGTCTCAACGCCAAGGTTGAGCAGCTCCTCAACAACGATTGAGGTAGTTGGTGTCCCCATGCCGGTCGTTTGCACGCTGACTGGGACGCCGTTCACCGTGCCGGTGTACCCGAGCAGACCGCGATGATCATTGACGAGCTTCGCCTTCTCAAGGCCACCATCAAAGCGCGCCGCGATCCGCTTGGAGCGGTTCGGGTCGCCTGGGAGGAGTACGACTGGGGCGTAGTCCCCTGACTCCGCATGTAGATGGATCTGCGCCATGGTGCCTCCGCAACTACTGGGCCCACCAGGGACGGCGGGCACCGTTCCGTGTAGCGTACGCCTCATGAGCGCAGAGCGGCTGAACGACCCAGCGATTCGGGCCTTTCTTGAACGGCCCCGCTTCGCCACGCTCTCAACGGTGAACGCGGATGGCGCCCCCTTCTCCGCCGTGGTCT
>CAJARA010000128.1 GCA_903944295.1 uncultured Chloroflexota bacterium | reverse complement strand
CTTCCAGCAGTCGCCGGGACTCTTCGCGTTTCTCGCGTTGAGCCTCTTAGTGAATCTTGGCGCGGGTCTCTTCTACGCGTATGGCTCCTTCCGCATTCAAGAGGTGGGCGGCAACGCCGCCGCAGTGGCCTTTGGTGGCACCGTCTCTGCCGCAGTAGAGATTCCTTTCTTCCTTGCCGGCGGCCTGATCGCTGCACGGCTCGGGCTGCGAACACTCTTCTCGCTCGGTCTGATCGCCATGGGGATCTGCAGTGTTGGCTATGCGGTCATCGATACGCCATTCGCACTCGCCATTGTGCGATCGCTCGTTGGTGTTGGCTTCGCCTGCACGCTTCTAGCAAGCGTCCTCACCGTCCGCGATCTTGTTCCTGCCGCACTCCAGGCAACCGGCCAGGCGCTCTATCAGAGCGTCTCATTCGGGCTCTCTATCGCGATCGCAGCACTGATTGGGGGGATCATCTACGGCGAGCTCGGCGCAGCGCCACTCTTCCTCTTGTCTGGCGCAATCATGTTCGGCTCAATCCCGTTCGCTTGGAGGGTGCTCCGCTAGTTCGCGTAGGAACCGTTGCGCCGCTTCGGGCGTTCAGTCTGCGCTAGCGCTTTGCGAAAATCTCCATCATCAGATCAACAAAGCGCTGTGCGTTTGCGTCAAAGGCAACCGCGGCGTTCGGATCCTTCCCGCCGCGGAAGTGCGTATCCACAACGGTGCGGCCGAGTGTGAGTGTTCCGGTGGTCTCCACCGCAACGTGATGGCGGCGCGTGGTGATGATGTTCGGCTCAACGAGCGCCGCCACGCAGAGCGCGTCGTGCACCGGGGCCGACTCTGGAACGTCCATCTTCTGACTGCTCTCGTAACTTGCCACGCGGCGCTGAATGAAGATCGCCGCAGCCTTCCCCGCCGGCGTGCCGAGCGCGTCAAGCGCGTCGCACTGCGCCGCGGTCACGAGCGCCTTGTGTGTTGCATCGAGCGGCACCATCAGGACGTTCTTAAAGCCAGCCTCAAAGACGCTGGCAGCTGCTTCAGCATCCGCCCAAATGTTGAACTCGGCGGAGGCGGTCATGTTGGGAACTTCATGGCCGCCACCCATGATGATGAGCTCGGGGACCCATTCGGCGAACTTTGGCTCCTGTGCCACCGCTGCGGCGATGTTGGTGAGCGGACCGATCGGCATCAGGGTGATTGGCTGCGTTGCGGTGCGGTAGGTCTCAATCAGCCACTCCACGGCACGGTTTGATGCGGCGGCACGCGTGCTGCGCGGAATGTCCAGATAGGTCCCGTGTGGATCCTGCACTGAGTCAGCCTTGAAGAATCGTTCGGACGGCATCGTCTTGCGCACGAGTGGTCTCGGCATCCCTGAGTGCACCGGGATGTCAGAGCGCCCGATTAGGTCGAGCACGGAGATGCTGTTCGTTGTGGTGGCGGTGAGCGGCGCATTGCCGAACACGGTGGTGACGCCGATTAGGTCGATCTCGGGGTGAAGTGCGGCGAGCATCAACGCAACGGCGTCATCCGTTCCTGTGTCGCAATCAATGATCAGGCGGTGCTTGCTCATGAGGGGAGCATAGAGGAGCGGCCCACTGGCGGAGTGTCTCGGCGCGCGCCGCCAGAGTTAGCGCGGTGGCGCACGATACGCGCTTGGTACGCGATACGCCCTCATCATCCCCGCAGCCGTTTGATGCGGCGACCCGTCGCGGCGGCTCGTGGAGGAGGGGTAGCGATGAGTAACGGAGCTCGAATTAGCGCTGAACGGCCACGTCTTGAACGCGAACTTGATGACCTCGAGGTTGGTGGTCTGGCGATCATCGCTGGAAGTGCAGGGTACGGAAAGAGCAGCTCTGTCGCTTCATGGAGCACACGTTCAGGAGGCCCGACACGGTGGATTCGTGCCGCTCACGGACTTGCAGATGCACTGGCGCTTGCTTCAGACGAAGATGCGGGTGCGTGGCTGCCTCGACTCAGTCGAGCAGTACGCCGCGGACAGACAGCGGATGCTCGTGCGGCAGCGCTGAGCGTGGACCTTGCAACACCACACTCGGCACTAACACTCGTCATTGACGACGCGGACGCGCTCGCAACGAACCCCGAAGGGCTCGCCTTTTTGCGGTCAATCGTTGAGCGAGGGCCAGACTCATCGCGTGTCATCCTCATTGGACGCCGCAGCGCATCGCTACGCTTGGCGACAACACGAAGTAAGCGTGGCGTGCTTGAGATTGGCGCACAGGCGCTACGGATCTCGCCACAGCAGACGCGACAGATCGCCGAGGCGCGTGGATGGAGCGGTACGCCAACTCGGCTGGAGGAGGCACGACGTGCCGCGGCCGGCAATGGTGGGGTGCTCGCCGCATGGCTCTCCCGTGAGACGGATGCTGCACTTCAGGGCGATCTCAACGACTTCATCTGCCGCGATGTTGTTGCGGGGAGCGCGCCGCTCCTGCGGCGGCTTGCGCAGACCAGCGGAGAGCAGGCCGACCTTGAGGTGCTCAGCTCGCTCTGGGGCGAGGGCCTCCTCCTCGCCCCCGCCTCGCACGATGAGCTTGGCGGAGCGGGCTGGGCGATCCCGGAGATGATCGCTGCGGCACTCAACCTGTCGCCAAGTATCGCGAATCACGCTGCCGTGCCGCATGAGTCCGCAACGTATCTGGTGCAGATTCGTCCACAACGTGAGGGGTGCGTTGTCATTCACGACCTTGGCCCCCTGATGGTTGAAGCGAACGGCCTCACGGTTGCCGGCTCGTCGATTCGACCGCGATCGCTCGCACTTCTGATGTATCTCGGCACACGCCCCCGTCACTCCGCAACGCGTGAGGAGGCGATCGACGCACTCTGGCCAGACGCTGAACCGCAGGCGGGGCTGAACTCCTTAAATCAGGCGATCTACCACCTACGCCGAGCAATCGACCCCGACTATGACGCTGCGCCAGAAGGGAGCGCAACACCGTACGTGCGGCACGAAGCGGAAATCGTCTCAATGAACCCAGAGCTTGTGCAGTTTGATTCTGCACGGCTCGGCGCACAGCTCAATAGGATTCGCGTCCGTCCTCGCGCCGAAGAGTTGGAGGAGCTGCTTGATAACTATCACGGGCCATTTGGCGCTGAGCTCCCGTTTGAACCGTGGGTTGAGCGCTATCGCAGCACGCTTGAGGTTGGACTACTCACGGTCATTGAGCGTGCAATTGCCGCTGCGCACACTGCGGGGGATTACGACCGCGCGATCAACCTTGCGGCACGCGCGGCGCGCATTGATCCTGAAGATGGCGGCCTGCTTGAGAGTCTTGCGATGCTCCTTGCGGAAGATGGTGCGATGACTGGTGCACGTCGCGCCGCGCGACGTGCCGTCACAGTGTTGCGAGAGATGGAGATCGCGCCACCTGCAGCGCTGCTGCAGTTAAGCGAGCGGCAAGAGCTGCGGACTACGCGCGTGTTGAGCGAGCGTACGAAAGACTTGCACTAATCGCAGCTGCTGCGCCAATCAGCACCGTGGCTCCGTACAGCAAGCACTTGCCGCACCATTCGCCAATGAAGAGCGCCTGAATGAGGATCAGCGCGATCTCTATTGCAGACCCGGCAATCCCAGCGAGGAGCCAGATCGCGAGCGCCTCTTCGCGCTTCGTTCTCGCGTGTACATACGCGGCAACAAGTAAGACGAGGGATCCAACAAGACCAATTGCGGCAATTGGGATTGGACCAATGCTCGACCACTGTGATGCCTCTACCGTTTTGCAGCCGCCGAACGGACCCCATGCAGGGCCGCACACTTCAGGGAAGATTCCGATCTTCTCTCCAAGAATGAATGCAGAGATTAGGACGCCAACTACAGAAGCAGCGATGCCGATGCGGTGGGCCCGCGACACGAGCTACTTCTTTATTGCTGCGTCGATGCGTGCGTAGAGATCCTCAGGCGCTGGAATTCCTGATTCCATCCAGTCGCCAAGGACAAGTGTTGGCGTACCCGTGATGCCGAGTGACTTCGCCTCTTCTGCATCTGCCTCTACCTCTGCGCGTACGGCAGGATCGGCGATGCAACTATCCCAGATGGTGAGTTGGACTCCTGCCGCTCCAGCAATCTTTCGTAGTCGCTCGGCGCTGAACGCACCTTCGTTCTCGCCACTCTGATTTGCGTAAAGGTACGAATGGAAGTCCCAGAAGAGATCTTGCTCGGCGGCGCACTCCGCACCAACCGCTGCTGTGAATGACTCTTCGCCGAGGAATGAGTAGTGGCGGTGTTCGATGCGCAGCTTCCCTTCGGTGACGTAGCGCTCATAAAGGGATGGCTCTGCGCCATTTGCCCACGCGCCGCAGATCGGGCACTGATAGTCGGTCCAGACGGTGAGCACCACTGGGGCATCCGCAGCGCCGAGGCCGTGATCTGTGGCAAGGCCGTCAGCAGGGATCAGCGTTGGGGCGACCGGCGTGAAGTCGCCGCTCATTGAGGGGGTTGGCTTGGAGTCGAACGGGTTGGAGAGGAAGAGGACGACCACGCCTACAGCTCCGACCACGAGGCCCATGAGCACGGCGCGTCGAATAAGTTCCATTTGGGGAGTATAGCGCTGGAGCCTCAGGGGCTCTGCGGCCATCTATTGATACTCGGTATCATATGTGGTAGGCTCTGAGTATGACAGAAGAAATGCTCGACGCGCTGGATCGCGCAGGGGTGCGCCTGACCGGCCCACGCCGGAAGCTCGCCGCGCTCATTGAACGCCGCGAGGGGCACTTCACCGCCGCTGACCTCCTGAAGGATGCCGGCCGGCGAAGGATGGGGATCGGACGGGCAACCGTCTTTCGACTCCTGGAGCTCCTCAGCGAGCAGGGGCTCGTTGAGCGGATTGACCTCCCGGACGGAACGCACGCCTACATTCCATGCGAGCCAACACATCACCACCATCTTGTCTGCCTCAACTGTGGCGCCACAACAGATGTGGACGACTGCGGAATTGAAGCGGTGACGCGCGAAGCGGCGCGCCGCTCCGGTTTCAAGATTGAACAGCATCGGCTCGAACTCTTCGGCCGCTGCCCCGACTGCCGCTCCGCCAACTAGGCGGAGCAGTTTTTTATCCGCCTAGCAACGCTAGGCATACATAGGAGGAACCATGAGACTAGGTATCAAGAGATCCGTATGGACGGGGGTTAGCGCAGCGCTCGCGTCGCTCGTCCTGGTTGCTGGATGCAACGGAAGCGCAGCTTCGCCGTCTCCTAGCGAGAGCGGCGAGGCTGCTGCTGACTACACGGTGATTGCAACAACCAGCGTGTTTGCTGATCTTGCACAACTTGCGCTTGGTGACAACGTGATGATCGAAACGATCGTCCCGGCTGGTGTTGACGTCCACACATTTGAGCCATCCCCCGCCGACGCGCAGAAGCTCGCTGGCGCGGACCTCATCGTCATGAACGGACTCGGCCTTGAT
>CAJARA010000127.1 GCA_903944295.1 uncultured Chloroflexota bacterium | reverse complement strand
GTTTCTGGGATTTCGTAGTGATGAATCTGATGCGGAATCTTGTCACGCACCAGGTGCACCAGTGCTGGCGTCCCGCTGGACACGACTACTCCGAGCGAAGGAGTGGGATGCGGGCCACAAGTCGCGCGCCGCCTGCGGGCGACGACTCAGCGGTCAGTGACCCCCCGTGCGCCACAACAATGGATCGGGCAATCGCAAGGCCGAGCCCTGACCCGCCGTCGCGCGAAGAGCGATCGCGTGGGCTTCGATAAAACGGATCAAAGACGATCTCGCGCTCATCCTCCGGAATGCCGAGCCCCTCATCGTCAACCCAGAGCTCTGCACGTCCATCATGAGATGCGGCGCCGATCGTAATGCGCCCACTTGGTGGCGAGTGTCGAATCGCATTTTCCACAAGGTTGAGCAGCAGCTGCAGCAGTCGGTCAGGATCAATTGCGGCGTTCAGTGGGCGATCTGAAATCTCTGTCTCAATCGTGCACTCACGCTGCTCCACCATGACCTTCGCGCGCTCCACCGCAGTACGCGCAACCTCGGTCACATCGCCAGGGGCGAGATCGAGCTGCTGCTCTGTCTCACCTGCGCGATCCCGCACTAGGGTGAGCAGGTCGGCGCTCAGGCGCCCAAGCCGCTGCGACTCTTCCGCAATTCCGCGCAGCAGATCGCGACCCGCAGGCTTGACGAGTCCTTCGCGCTCAAGGATCTCTGCGCTGGAGAGGATCACCGATGCTGGGGTGCGGAGTTCGTGCGAGGCCTTGGCCACCATCCCCCGCTCACGGTTTGCGGCAGCGGCGATCGGTGCGAGCACGCGTCGCGTCACCAGCACCGCCACCAGCAGTGCCGCAGCGAGTCCGAGTCCGCCAAAGATCAGCAGCGTGGTCAGAAGACTCGCCTGCTGCGCGTCTGCAATGTCTAGCCGCCCCGCCACCTGGACATATCCGAGCAGTGGACCATCTGGCCCCGCTTCGGGGTGTCGAACCGGAAGCGTCATCAGCCGATACTCAACTGTGCCCATCAGAACGGTGCGCACATCTGCCACGCCAGCCGCCTCTGCGGCGGCTGCGGTGATCGGAAACTCGGCGCTGATCACCTCTGATGTGGCGAGGACTGTCCCGTTCGGTGAGAGGATTGCCCACGGTCCGTCTTCGTCGAACTGCTCTTCAAGGACTTCTTGCGGGATGCCACCACGCGCTGGATCAATGGGATCATCTGCGCGCGGGAGTTGTGAGGCAGCGCCGCCCAACGTTGTAACGCGTCCGAACGCGAGAGACCCTCCGCCTGCGAGTTGCATACGGCTAACGACTCCAATGCGCGCGCCAGCGTCGCCTTCGCTCTCCCCCTCGCCCTCTTCTTCCTCTTCTTCTTCCTCTTCTTCTTCTTCTTCCTCATTTCCAGGAGGAAGGGTCGGCTCAGGTTCAGCTGATTCACTTGGCGACGCGCCAGGAGAGGTGCTCGGTGACGGCGTCACACCAGGCGGCGTGCTCGCACCAGGATCCGCCGACTCTGACGGCTCGCCAGATGGATCTGGTGACGGAAGCGGTGGCAGCTTCTCTTGAATCTCGAGGAGGATGTCCGTGGCGCGATCTCGCAAGGCATTGTCGAGTCCCGTGTCAATGGCGCGAGAGCTGGCGAGCGCCGTGCCTACTCCAACGATCGCAATAACCGAGACGATGGCCACGAGCGTGAACCCCGCAACCTGGCGCCTGGTGCGGGCAAGGAGCGCCTCAATGCCGCCGTCGGCAGGGCGCGTCGAACGTGAGCCGCTCATGAGGCCCCCGCCTCTACGAGTCGGTAGCCAACCCCGCGCACCGTCTTAATCAGATCGTCGTAACCAGCATCCTTGAACTTTTCGCGCAGATAGTGGATGTAGAGATCCACCACATTTGAGTAGACGTCTGGCTCTGCCCCCCACACCTCATCGAGCAGCTGCTGTCGTGTGAGCGCCGCGCCGCGATTTCGCATCAGGTGCGCAAGGAGTGCGTACTCACGTGCAGAGAGATCAATCACATGACCTTCATAGGTGAGTGCATGTCGTGACTCGTCGAGCTCTAGGCCAGGGGTGATGACTCGGGAGACGGCTCCGCCAGCGGCGAACTCGTTACGCCGCCCCAGCGCGCGCACGCGTGCAAGAAGTTCCGAAGCTGCGAACGGCTTGGTGAGGTAATCATCGGCGCCTGAGTCGAGCCCCTCCACGCGATCATCAACGGTCCCGAGTGCGGTGAGCATCAGCACGGGTGTTGTATCACCAGCGCGCCGACGATCGCGCAAGATGGACGCACCCTCAAGATCAGGGAGCATGCGATCAAGAATGATGAGGTCCCAGCGCTTGCTCTCCCAGAAGGAGATCCCGTCGGCGCCGGTCGCAGCAAGCTCTACGGTGTGCCGCTCTGCCGCAAGCAGCCGAACGATCAGCGGCCCGAGTTTGACGTCATCTTCAACGAGCAGAATGTGCATGCAGACATCGTGCGCTCAAGTAGCCGAACGGTCAAGCAGTGTGATCGCTTTCTTTGCGCATTCAAATATGCGAGCGTGGCGCGAGTGTGGCGCGAACGCTAGAGCCGCTCAACCACCCAGTCAACGCAGGCGATCAGCGCGCTGACGTCATCTGGCTCAACTGACGGGAAGGTTCCCACTCGAATCCCATTCCGCTTTAGTGAGCGATACGGATCAAGGTCCACGATGCCGTTTGATCGCAGGACGGAGAGGAGGAGCGCGGCGTCAATCTTGGCGTCAAGGTCAACGGTGACCACGCTCTTTGAGCGAATCGTTGGGTCCTCAACATATGGCGAAGCCCACGGGCGCGACTCCGCCCATTCGTAAAGTCGGCCGGATGATTCAGCACAGCGCGCCGCCGCCCAGCTCATCCCGCCAGAGGCGTTGAGCCAGTCCACCTGCTCAGCGGCGAGGAGGAGCGTGGCGATCGCTGGCGTGTTGAGCGTTTGATCCTTGCGGCTCTCAAGGATCGCCTTATGGAGTGAGAGCGAGTCGGGAATGAAGCGGCGCGATGTAGAACTCCGCTCGGCGCGTACCAGTGCCGCGGGCGAGAGCGCGGCGATCCAGAGTCCGCCATCTGCACCGAGCCCCTTCTGCGGCGAGAAGTAGTAGGCGTCCGCCTCCAGTGGATCCCAGGCAACGCAGCCTGCGGCGGAGGTGGCGTCAACAATGGTGAGGCCGGGTGCAGGATCACCAGAAGCGAGCCGTGGTCGACGGACCGGTGCTGCAACACCGGTGCTCGTCTCGTTCTGCACCAGCGCCCATGCATCAATCGAGGCGACTTCGTGGCCACGTGCTGCGGCGTCGAGTTCGGCGCGCGATCCGTGTGGCGCCTCCACCACGAGCGGTGCTTTCAGATGTGGTGCGCGCGCGGCGAGTGCGAACTTGGCGGAGAACTCTCCGTGCACCGCATGCGCGGAGCGCCCTTCAATCAGTGAGTACGCCGCCATGTCCCAGAAGAGTGTGGAGCCGCCAACGCCGATCGCAACTTCGTAGCCATCTGGCAACGCAAACAGCGTCGCAACACCGCTGCGCAGTCGCCCCACCAGTGCGCGCACCGGTGCCTGGCGGTGGCTCGTGCCAAGGAGTGCGCGACCAGCGCGCGAGGCGAGTGCATCAACTTGTGCGTCGCGGACGCGTGATGGCCCAGAGCCGAATCGGCCGTCCTCAGGGAGGAGGTCGCGCGGGATGCGCAGGGTGCGGGGGTCAGTTGCCATGGGGACAGACTACAACCGCAGTGGGCTGCTGAGCGAGCAACGGGCTGATAGCGAGAGGAGCTGGTGCGCCCGGAGGGATTCGAACCCCCGACCCTCTGGTCCGAAGCCAGATGCTCTAATCCACTGAGCTACGGGCGCATGTGCAAGCATCCTAGTGCGCACGAGGTGTTCTGGTCGGGGCGAGAGGATTTGAACCTCCGACCTCGTCGTCCCGAACGACGCGCGCTACCAAGCTGCGCTACGCCCCGACCGATCCCGCTCGCTGATCCCAGCACGGCGGGAGGGAAGGATAGCCGAAGCGGGGCGGGGGTGAGACGGCGGCAAGCACTAGACTTGCGCACATGTCACGAGCAAGCAGGCGAGCGGAACAGCGAGGCCGTAGGCCGGCTTCCCCGTCAACAGCCCTCCGATCTTCGTCGGGCGACGCCGGTACATCGGCAGCTAGTCTCGTCCCATCGGATGGCACCCCATCCACCCGTACCATTGTGCTCGGGACGTTGACCGCCGCGGCCCTACTCCTCTGGCTGTTGAACCACGTAAGTACCCCGCAGCTCGGCGTCTTCGCATTCGTCTATGCCGCCGTGGTGATCGTGATCGGCTGGATGAGCCCACTGCTCGGTGGCGCACTCGCCATTCTCTTAGTGCCGTATCGCGGCACAGCTGAAACGATCTCATTCGGCGTCTCTGAGTTCCTTCGTGGCGCTCCGATCTGGGGTGCGGTTGCCCGCCTTGTTTGGGATCGTTTCTGGCGTGCGCGACGACCAGCAGCAGCGCCGCGTGATGGGGATGAAGATGAAGACCCGATTGAAGTTCCAAACCCACCGCTCATCATGCTTGGAGCGGCACTTCTTGGCGCCTTCATCGCACCACTGCAACGACTTGTGGCCACCTCGATGGGAACCTTTCCGGCCATGAATCAAAACCTGGACATGCTCGGAATCTTCGGCACGCAGTCGCTCTTCTTTGGAGCGTGGATCTTTGGCTCACATCTGAGCAGTTCGCGCGTTCGCCGACTGATGCCATGGTTTGCTGTCTCACTCGCACTCGGGCTTGCGATCGCCCTGATGGCATGGGTCAAAGTCCCGCTGATTAAGTACATCGCGTTCAAGGCGAACGTGGAGGGCCGCCTCGCCGCCCTCGGCTACCCCACTCCAACGGCGATGGGGCTTGCCATTGCGCTTCCTCTCGCGTTCAGCGCCATCTGGCGAACTCGGCGTGTGGCGCTTTCCCTGATCACGCTCGGCGTATTCGTCGCCGTGATCTTCACTGAGTCGCGCGGACCGCTCTTGGCGCTCATTGCAGGTGCCGCAACGCTCGCGATCTCCATGGGCGGGATTCGTCTTCAATGGATTGCTCTTGGCGGTGCTGGAGTTGCGCTGCTCGGTGGCGCGCTCGTGCTAAACCGCTACGGCCGGCAGCTCGACCTGCTCCTCTCGGGTGAGATCCCAAACCTTGCCAGCGACCTTCAGCGCATCACGTCGTGGTACGCCGGCGTGCAGACGGCGCTGCTGCACCCGCTCACGGGTGGCGGCTGGTTCAGCCTCCGTTACTGGAATAACGGTGAACTCGGAAAGGAGAATGTCAACCTCAGCCACAACATCATCCTTCAGGGGTTTTCTGACGGCGGGTTCCCGCTCGGGATTCCGCTCGCGATCATCGTGCTCGGCTCCATCGTCTTGATGCTCCGCTACTGGCGCTCAATCCCTGCTGGGTGGCGCGCAGCGGCCGTGGTGCTTATCGTCTGCGGCCTCTGGGATATGCCTCAGCTTCGCGCCTACGGATCGCTCTTCGGCGGGATTGCCCTTGGACTCGTCTCTCGGCGTGCCTACGCCAGCCACACCGAGACGACTAGCGAGTCACTCGAATAACGTTGCTCACGCTCGGCGCGAGCGTGTCACTCCCCTCGTAGCGAACGCGGACACGGTCGGCTCCGCCGATCACAATCTTCAACGTACTAGTGGATGCGCCAACCACAAATTCACGGAGTTGCACCCACGCGCCAGATTCTCGACGATCCACGTAGAGCGTACCGCCCACCACGCCACCTGACGCCGTCAAGCGCACCTGCAACGCTGATGCGGTGCGACGGACCAGTTGCAGGTTCAGCGCCGTCGCTCGCTTTCGATTGAGGACGACCGTTGGCACCGCGTCCTGAATGTTCCCAGCGATATCCGTCACCTGCCCGAGCGTGGCCAACAGCACAGCCCCGGCTGGAATCGCCACGGCTGGCGTCCAGATCACGCTGGTGCCTGATGGCGTGAGGCGCGCGCTCCCTGCAATCGCCCGTCCCCACTGGTCAAAGGCGTAGACGGCAGACGCGGCACTACCCGAGAGTCGTACCGCTTCGGAGAAGTTCCATCGGATACTGCCGCGCGGAGCAAGGAGGAGACCCTCTGATGTTGGGCTCGTGCTGCGCAACGTCGGCGCACTGTCATCAATCACAAGTGAGAGTTGCTTCGTAGACGTGATCAGTCCCGCACCGTTTCGCACATGCAGGATCAGCTGATGCGCCCCTTCGGAAAGTACGAACGCTGCGCAGTACCTCCCACTCCCTCGGTACTGCTGCCACGAATCTTCAGTGAGCGAATCGCCCGGGAGCCCGATCGCAACCTCTGTTGCGGCGGAGAGTCCATCGCTTGCCGTAACGCGCACGCAGACCGTTGAGGAGCGTGATGGCGAGACGGGGCTTGCGAGCGTGATGATCGGCGGCGTGGTGTCGCGCCGGATGACGGTGGTGAGCGTGAAGCCGTAGGCTCGATCAGTGTTGCGACCATTCACGTTGAAGTAGTACGTCCCAGCAGTTCGGAGCGTGACGCTAATCCCTTGTGACCCTCCCGGTTTCGCCGACGATGCAATGGCAGGATCTGTAAGCACCGATGTGGCACTCGAACCGAAGAGGTAGAGACCGAGCTCAGCGCCTGGGGTGCCGGTCAACGTGGCAATCACCACCGACCCAGACAGCACCTCCACGGAGTAGACCCGATCCACCGTGGCGCCTCCAACATTGGAGGTGACTCGCCCTGAGGGGAGCGGGGTCCCTGGGATCTCGCTATCTGACGTCGCGCGTGCAGCGCGCGGGGCCGCAAGAAACACGGTAGTCAGCAGGAGGCTCGACAGCCCCACGGCCAACAATCGAGTGATCGGCGGTGTGCGATTCAGCATGGTTGAACTCTACACCCCTGAGAAACGACCGAGGGGGGAAACGGCAGAGGCCCCGGGGTCTCCCCCGAGGCCTCTGCAGACAGATCGAATCGTGCTCCGATCAGTTACCCGTGCTTAGCGGAAGCGAATTCCGCGAAGCGCCGTGTACTGTGCGCCGTCATTGCAGAATGCAGTGACATAGACCTTGGTGTTGCGGCGCTCAAAGTTGAGCACAGCAACGCCGTTGATGTTGGCGCGTCGCGTTAGGAACTTGACGTCCCCGTTCGCGAGCTCCACATCGAAGTCCACCATCTGGTTGCTGCACTCAGCGCCGAAGTTTGCCGTGATTGTGGCACGGGTCTTCGCGTTGCTGCGGACAACCGTCAAGGCGTAGGCGATCGCATCTGCGTTCGTGGCCGTGTAGAAGGTCGCAAGCGACTTTGCTACAGCGGTCGCGGACTGCAGGTCCGAGTTCGACACCTTGATCGTGTACGGGTACTTGGCAACGTATGCCATGTCTGGCGTCAGGTTCCCGATCTCAATCTTCGTCGTGCCATCAGTATCTACGCAATCGCCGTAGACGTCGATGTCAAGTTCGCTTGAGAAGCTGGAGCTTGCGCTGTAGTCAAGACCGAAGTCCGTGTCAAGGTCAAGACATGCGCCGGCACCCAACGGTCGGCCAGCCTGGTCGACGAAGTAGCCGTAGATGCTGATGACATCATCAACATCGTCGCTGTATGCAAGGTCACCCGAGGTGGCCTCTACTTCGAACTTGGAGAGCTTTGCATCGGACCCTGGCCCGGTGCAGGTGATGCTGAACGAGTTCGAGGTGATGGTGTCATTGTCATCATTCTCGATCTCCACGGCAAGGCTGTACGTCTTGCCGGCATCAGCGTCGTTCTCGCCGCTTGCCGTCTCCGACAAACAGGCGAAGTCCGACAGGTCTACTTCGTTGTACGAGTAGTTGTCGTTACCGAGCGCATTTACGGCGCCATTGTCCTCGAAGTCTGTATCGATGAAGTCAATGGAGTCGCCCTGCTGGTTGACCGGGTTGCCCTCGGCACCGCCAACGTAGGAGAACTCTTCGTCAAAGTCGATTTCAACGCCAGCACCAACGCCCGTGTTCGGCCCGTTGATGATGTTGCCTGCGGAGTCCTTCGCCGTAACGGTGAAGAAGCCATCCACTTCGTTGTTGTCTTCAGCAACATACGTGCCGCCAGCAACAACCGTCAGCGACGCAATGTCGCCGAGCACCGTGATGGTGACCGGAGCAAGCGTCACACCGTTCGCAACAACCGCAATGGTTGCAACGCCTGGCTTGCCGTTGCCCTGAACGCAGAGCTGATACAGGTTGCCGAGGCCGGTACCATCAACTTCCGTGACGGTGTCTGTGGTGGCAAAGGTGCCATCAACATCTTCACAGTTGTCGCTGGTGCCGTCGTTGTCATAAGCCCACGCGAGCTTGATGATCGAGCTGCTGGAAGTTGCCTTCAAGTCAGCGGTCGTGACATCAGCATCCGTCTTGGTGTTGAGGTAGTAATCAATGCCCTGACCGTCGTTGTCATTCTGTTCAAGTGCGCTCATATCGTCAGACTCGTAATTGTTGGAAAAGTCTAGGCCGTCGACCGTCGTCGCCCAGAAGGCTCGGTCAGCCCCGGTGACGGTGTCATTGGACCCGCTCGTTGGCTGGATCCATTCGTTATCCGCCGTCCAGGTCTCCGTCTTCGCCACGCTTGGCGTATCGAGTGGTACTTCGCGTGCTGCAAGCGCCGACGGCACGAACGCGGAGCCGAAGAGGCCCGCGAGCAAGCTCGCCGTCGCAACAGCCGTTGCGAACTTATTCTTGATAGACATCTTTTGATGTCCTCCTTACTACAGATCTCAGGGGAATTGCCCCAAGATCACTTACCGTGCCAATTCGCACGACCCGCCTAACAACGGCACGACAGCCGTTAGGCAGGTGTCAAAACTCCCTACGGGCTCGTGCCCTCCGTAGGTGCCGTCGGATCGATGCCCTCCGACGGATCAGGGCTGACCGGCTCCGGCGTCCGTCGTGGGACGTCCGCAGGCTCCGGTGTTGGGGTGGCCGCAGGCACGGCGCTCTCAGCTGGAGCCTCCGACGCTGGGGCGGGGGTAGCTGGCGTGGAGGTTGCTGGCGCCTGCGTGGCAGGTGCCTGGGTCGCTGGCTGGGAGGCTGGGATTTGGGTAGCTGGCGTGCGGCCCCCTGCGGTCAGGGCGGCGGAGACGACCAGGGCGCTGCCGGCGGCGGCGAGGGTAGCCAGCACCACGCCGAAGGCGGTGGCGAAGGCGGCGACTGGGCGCAAGAGACGGGCCAGGGCACCCTGGCGGCGGCCCTGCTGGGCGGCGGCCACCACTACCGGCACGAGGCGGGCAGTCAGCTGCGCCGGCACCACGGGGGCAGGGCGAGCCTGGAGGGCCGAGATCAGCGTCTGGAGGGAGGCAGCCGCAGCGGCGCAGGAGGGGCAGGCGCTCAGGTGTGCCTGGAGGGGGGCCGGGAGGGTCGCACCAAGGGAGCCGCCCTCAAGGAGGGTGAGCTCAAGCTGCTCCTGGGAGCGGGCGCAGATGACAGGTTTCACTAACATATAAGGCGCCTAACCCTGAAAAATGATTCAAAAATCCGTGGGGGAACATCGCTCCCTAATTGTTACAAATCTCGAGCGGGCCCGCGCTCAACCCCTATTCGAGCTCCCCCACGCTCTCCTTGAGCATGCGGAGTCCCCTCAGGAGGTGCGTCCGTACGGTCCGTTCGGGGATCTGGAGCGCCTCGGCGATCTCCTTGGGGCTGAGGCCCTCCTCAAAGCGGAGGGAGATCGTGGCGCGGTACTTCTCGGGCAGGGCGGCAACTGCCGCGGCGAGCTTCACCGCCTCGTACGCATGGGTAACTGCGGCGGCAGGGTCGCCAACCTCAGCAGGACCTGCAATCTGCCGGGGCCGCCCATTCAAGAGGGGCTGCTCAATAGAGTCAGATCGGGAGGCGATCCGATTGGAGCGCTCGTCCACCTTCTTGGCGGTCCGGACGGTGATTGTTACAAGCCAGGCTTCAAGCGGGGCGGTCGGCTTCCACTTTCGAAGGTCCCTCACGGCCTGCAGGAAGGTCTCCTGAACGGCGTCCTCCGCATCCTCTGGACGACGGCAGATGCGTGCCGCTATGCGATAGAGGCGCGGGGTGTGGCGCTCAACCAGGAGCGCGTAGGCGCTCTCCTTCCCCTGAAGGCAGGCGGCAACAAGCTCTTGGTCGGTTAGGGCGGACATCACGCTCAGGATACAGGGTCAGGGGGCTCAGAGACACCTCTCTCGCCCTGAATGAGCGGGATTTGGCCTATTGCTGCCGTGCGCTCCCCTTCTGCTTGACGCGGATCGTGGCGGGCTCCTTGCTGCCTGCGGCGCTCTTCGACGTGGCGGCGCCCGCCGCGCGTGCGCCATCGGCGCGACCCTTGGCGTACGCCGCGCTCAGCAGCTTTGCGATCCCCGGTCCCGCGTGCGCGCAGATCGGTGGCTTACAGCCGCAGCTCAGCTCCAACTTGAAGTTGAGCCGCGGGGCGCGCGCCGGTTTCGCGGGCGGCTTGCCGGTTGGCTTCTCAGCCGCCACTAGTACTGCTCGAGGTAGCGCTTCAACTCCCAGTCGGAGACGTGGGTGCGATAGGCGTCCCACTCCGCCTGCTTCGCGTCCAAGAAGTGCGTCAGCACATGATCGCCAAGTGCCGCTGTCACAACTGGATCGGCCTTCATCTCGGCGATCGCCTCCTCCAGGCTCCCTGGGAGTTCGCGAATACCGTGCTGTGCCACACGCACCGCATCCATCTCGTAGAGCGACTCTTCAACTGGATCTGGCAGCACCATCTTCTTCTCAATGCCGTCCAGACCCGCGGCGATCATCACCGCAAACGCAAGGTACGGATTGGCGGATGGATCTGGGCAGCGCAGCTCCATGCGCGTCCCCTCAACGGAGCGGCCCGCAGAGATCATCGGGACGCGGATGAGTGCGGAGCGATTGCGTCGACCCCAGACCAGGTACGTTGGCGCCTCATAGCCAGGCACCAGGCGCTTGTACGAGTTCACCGTTGGCGCAAGGACCGCGATCATTGCTCGCGCATGCGCCAGCACGCCCGCCATGTACGACTTCGCCATGTCGCTCAAGCCGTACTTGTCCTTTGCGTCGTAGAACACGTTCTTCCCCGTCTTAAGACTCGCCAAACTCTGATGCACGTGCATGCCGGATCCGTTGATGCCGTAGATCGGCTTCGGCATGAAGCTCGCAAAGAGGCCGTGCTGCTTCGCAATCTCCTTCAGCGCGTACTTGAACGTGGTTGCGTTGTCTGCGGTGCTCATCGCATCGGAGTACTCAAAGTCAATCTCATGCTGTCCTGGCGCAACCTCATGGTGCGCCGTCTCAATCTTGATGCCGAGCGCCTCCAGCGCGTCCACCATGTCCTGTCGAATCTCAATCCCTTGGTCACCTGTGAAATCAAAGTAGCCAGCGCTATCGTGCGGGGTGCTGGTTGGCTTTCCGTCTGGCCCAACCTCAAAGAGGAAGAACTCCAACTCTGGCCCCATGTTCACCTTGTAGCCGAGCTTCTCCGCGCGTGCCACTTGTCGCTGCAGCACGCTGCGCGGATCGCCAGCGAACGGTTCGCCCGTTGGAAGGATCACATCGCAGATCACGCGCGCCGTTCCGGCGCCGCTCTCCGCTGGAGCCCACGGAAGGATGCGCCACGTGCTCATGTCGGCACGGAGGAGCTGGTCAGATTCAGCGATGCGCGTGAAGCCTTCAACAGAGGAACCGTCGAACCATGAACCGTGCTTAATGGAGCCTGGCATCTGGTGGATGGGGATCTGGACGCTCTTCACGGTGCCGTGGATATCCACGAACTGCAGCTGGACAGTGCGAATCCCCGCCTTTTCGGCCTTAGCCACCGTGGCCAGCGCCTCACGGACCTCCGCATCACTCCGTCCCGTAGCCGACTTCCCTGCAGCCTCTGCCATCGTGATCCCCTCCCAACCCGCTCATCCAGGCTTCAGGCGCCCAGAACTTGTGCCTGCGGCACAGGTTTCCCCGCACTTAGTGCCGGGAACGTTCCGCTTTCGGCAGTCTAGCGTGCGGGAGGCAGAAATTCCCCCATTCGGTTCGCGAAAACTTAGTGATCTTGCACAACTTGTCTTGGGAAACAAGAAGGCCGCTGGGGTTTCCCCCAACGGCCTTCTCGATCAAAACCTGATCAGGTGGGCGACCCCCACCGCGTAGAGCTTACTTTTCTACCTTCGCACCAGTGCCAGGGACCTTCCGCGCCTCTGGGGCGTCCTCGGTCTCATAGGCTGCTAGGACGAATGGTCCAACCCCAACGTTCCAACCGCCAACTGTGGCCGTTGATCGGTCACGGTTCGCCTTGTTTCCAACGTAGCGGTTGTTCTTGGTTGCCTTGAGCAACGCCTGCTGAGCAGCTCGTGAGTCGCGATATGCGCCACCGTAGTACTCAATCAGGATCGCCCCGCCGTTCATTGCGGCCACATTGCGCTCGAAGACATTCTTCAGAATGCCGGTTGGCGCATTGTGCTTTGCTGGGCCCTCTGCCCAGGTGATGTAGATACCCGCACCGTACGCTGCCGTATTGCGCAGGATTCGGTTGTCAGAAATCTGTGCCTTGAAGTCGTTGATCGCCTCGTTGTCGTCGATCCAGAGCGCGCCGCCGCCGTCGCCAGCAGCGTTCGAATCGAATGTGTTTCCGGTGATCTTCGACTTCGCATAGTCGTACGAGAAGTCATAGAAGTCGACTGCTCCACCGTCTCCGGTGGCGGAGTTGTACAAGAACGAGTTACCGCTCAGGGTGGTGTCAAAACCACTCCCTTCGATCGCTCCGCCATCTGAAGACAGAGAGCCCACGGCCCGGTTGCGCGTAAACGAGTTGTTCGTGATCACAACTTCGCGGTCGAACTCGATAGCACCGCCATCAGCTTCGACAGAGCTGTAACCTTGAGCGGTACCTGCCGCGTTGTTCTCGAACGAATTCTTTGTGACGATACTTACCCCAGTTTGCCCTGCTTCGTTCAGCTGCAGGGCACCTGCGTTATCAAATAGGGAAGTGTTGTTCACGAATCGGTTTCCACTGATGAATGCTGCGTCGGTCATATCGATCGCCCCACCTGCAGATTCCGCCGTGTTGCCGTTGAACGTGCTGTTAGTTAGCGAGAAGAACGTGGTTTGTGACGAGTTTGCGTCGTGGTTAATCGCGCCGCCATCTTGGCCGCTGTAGTTCCCAGTAAAGGTTGACTTATCCACGGTCATGATCCCTGTTCCAAACACTTGGTCTCCGTCAAGGCTGGCGTAGATTGCGCCACCCTCGCCGTTCCCCACGGTGTTATCAATGAAGCGCGTATTGGAGACGCTGAAATCTGCTCCGGTTGAACCGTCAAAGTGCACGGCTCCACCATCGCCAGAGCGATAGCCTTGTGATGCGTCGTTGTTTGAGAAGAGAGAGTTGCTAATGCTCAAGCCAAACGAATAATTATCTCCGCAGCAAGTACCTGCTCCAACCCTGATTGCCCCGCCGCCGGTGAACGAAGAGTTCCCGTCGAAGGTGCTCCCGGAGATGGTGACCATGCCACGGTATGTGGCGATAGCGCCACCTGCGTATCCACTCGTGTTATCTGTGAACGTTGAGTTGATGATCGTCAACTCTGAGACGTTGTCATTATCTACTGCGATGGCCCCGCCGTTTGAATAGTTGGCGTGGTTGTCATCAAAGGTTGAGTTGGAGACAAGCAGGTCAGCTTCGGTGTAGATACCACCGCCGCCGTAGCCGCTGTTGTTGCTGTTAAACGTCGAGTTCTTGATGAAGTCGTCGCCCGTGCCATCGCCATAGCGAGCGATTGCACCGCCCTCGTCATCAGATCCCCCATCATTTGAGTCGAACGAGCTCCCAGTAATCTGGAGCGACACGTTGTCCCTGCCACAAATATCGTTGAACATAACGGCCCCGCCGTTCCCAGCACTGCCCAGGACATTGTTGTCATAGAAATCTGTGTTGTTGAGCGTGATGTTCGCTGAGCAGCTTTCGATTGCTCCGCCATCGTCATCCGCTTCGTTTAGGGCGAAGTAACTATTCGAGATGGTTGCGTCAGTGTAATCAGTGTCGAGCGCTCCTCCGGCCTGCTCTGCGGTGTTGTTTACGAATGTTGTCGTGCTGACATTGAAGCTTGCTAGCCACGAGAATCCGGAATTTTCGTTGGCTACCGCTCCACCCTGGCCTTCCTGGCCTTCAATGGAGTTGGATGAGAAGATTGCACCCGTGATCGTGGTGGTGACGTACTCGTCCGAGCTGCCGTCCCCGCCATCGTCATTGCAGTTCTCGCCCGATGTCATCACGGCGCCGCCGTTGTCATCTGCATAGTTGCCAAGGAAGAATGTGCTCGCGCCGTCTTCAATGTCTGACGCGGTACCTGTTGCATCTCCGGTGATCACCACGTTGGCGCAATGAGTGGCGATTGCCCCGCCATTCCACCATCCGGATGTGTTGTCAATGAATTCCGTATCGGAAATCGTCAGCAGGGTGCCGGAGGTGCCGTCTAGCCAGATTGCTCCACCGCTACCGTCTGTCGACCCGTTGCCATCACCTTCGTCTCCAAAGTTGGAGTTGGTGACGGTGAGTGGCTGGTACACAACGGAGACAGCGCCACCGCCGGCCCCGCCATTACCTTCACCACCGAAGTCGTTCTGCGTCTGGTTTCCCTCAAATACCGAGTTGTCAATGGTCAGGGAACCGGTGCTATCGCAGTCGCCCTCCTGGCCGTACGCGAACACAGCGCCACCCTGGTAGCCAGAGGTGTTGTCATAGAAGTAGCTGTCAGAAATGGTTGCGTCTGCGCAATCGAGCGCAATCGCACCACCATTACCCTGCGTCCCAAGGTTCTGGAAGGTGCTGTTGTCAATCGTTACGGTTGGGTTCGGGTTGGATGAGTCGTCGCTTGACACGTACACGGCACCGCCGTCCCCTTCATTCAACAAGCTGTCAAACCAGTCCCAGCCGGTGGTGTTGTCAAACGTGCTGTTGTTGATTTCTACGTCCGCATTGATTGCGGCAATGGCCTGACCGCTTGAATCAGCTGAAACGGAGTTGATGAAGTCAACATCGTTCACCGTGAGCGAACCGTTCTCAAGGTACACGGCGCCACCGTTATCACTGCCATCGTCATCGCCAAAGAAGTCGTTCTCAGAGTTAGGACTTGTATTCATGATCGTCATGTCTTCAAGGATGAGGTTGGTGTTTGAGAAATAGAACGGGCGGAACGGGCCAGCGGTTCCGCAGCTCCATGCATCGGTGCAGTAGTCAGCAAGTCCGTCAATGACGGTATCGCCCTTGCCAAGGCCACGAATCGTGATCGTGCTTGGCGAAACATCAACGCCTGGCGTCAAGTCGCCGTTCCAATTGGTTGCCTGAGCATGAAGATGGAACCAACCGTCACAGATGACGATGGTGTCACCATCGGTGACGTCAAGATCACCATCGGCATTAAGCAATTCGTTGAGCGCATCTTCAAGTTTGATGGATCCACCACCATAGAACTCATTGTAGTTGAGCTCAATATCGGGAGTTCCACAGCCTGCGGCGGATCCACCATCGTTATATGCAATGTAGAAGGTGTCAGCTCCGCCGGATGCGAATGTTGGCTTAGGTGTTCCTGCGAAGAGCGTTGCAACGATTGCGAAACTTGCGAGTGCCGTCAGTAGGCGCTTCATTCGATCAGTTCCTCCCTAAGCCCCAACATGGGGAATGGGGCGACCAAGCGGCGCCCGTTGCGTGAGAGTCTATCGGGTCGCACGAGGAGGCGCAAGGGGCGTTGTGCATAAGTTGAGCGTGGGGGCCGGCTCAGGTCTGTGTGGCCTCTATTGTTACGTTCGCGGCACGGGGCGTGCCAGGGTTAGCGGAGGCTCCAGCCTGTAACAATGCCTGTCCGCTGGACTGGGGGGCTCAAGGTGAGTTTGCCGTCAGCGAGTCGGGCCAGGGTGAGGCTGACGCTGGCGCTCGACGGCGGGTTGATCAGGAGGAGCTCGTCGATCCCGTCCCCATCCCAGTCCCTGGCGGCGAGCTGGGGGGTGGCGCCTCCCACGGCGAGCGTGGCGGCCACATTCGGATCACTCCAGGTGAGGGTGGCGGTAGGGGTGCTGATCAGTCCAGCAGGCTCAAGGGTGCGAACGAGCGGCGCCCACGGGGTACGGACCCGCACCTTGAGGCCGGGGGCGGCGGTTCCAATGAGGACGTTGGAGTTCAGCGCCTCCAGGAGGGGGGCTGAGGTGTCAATCCCTCGGGCTGTGGCACGGGTGGCGACCCCCTCCCAGGTGTCCCCGCTCCGCAGCCAGTCGAACTCGCCGTGCGAGACCCGCACGGGGGCCTGCCGGAACATGACGCTCTTGGCGGTATAGACGCAAAGGTCGTATGGAGCGGTCAGCTTCTTGCCGCGCACGAGGAGCTTGTCTCCGTTCATGGAGCGGAGGCAGGGCTCGCTCACCTTCAGGCGCGTGGCGATCTTTGTATATGAGTCGTTCGGGAGGATCGTCACCTTATAGGTGGGACCTTCGTTCAGGGCGACCAGGTCGGCGAGTTTCATCTTGAGGCGCGTGGCCACGAGGGCGAGGGTGCGCTCCCCCGCACGGACCTTGGTGCTCTCAGCGGGCTTCACCTGGGGGACGTACTCCTTATCAACCGCGGCGAGCTCACCGTCGCCGCGCACGTCGAGCGTGAGGGTGTGGATGCGGATCCTGTTCGTGGCGTCGGCGTTGCGCAGGTGCAGTTCGGCGATGCCGTCGCCGTTCAGGTCGCCGAGCGTCCCCTGCCAGCCAGCGGCAACCGGCCAGAGGAGGGCGCCAGGCTCACTAAAGGTGTCAATGCTCCACTCGGTAAGGGGCGGGTTGCCGCTCCCAACACCAACGGATCCGGCGAGCGATCCGTCCACGCTGCGCCAGAGGGCGAGCGCATCGGTTGCGCCGTCGCCATTCAGATCACCGATCAGCATTCGCGCGTCGCGACCAACGTCGTTGAGCGTGGCGATCTGCGTTGGCTCTGTTGCCTCAACTGGCACCCGATATAGGCGCAGCGTGGCGTTATCTGTTGCACTCGCACCCGCCGCTGGCGGCTCCCCTGGTACGCGTTCGGTAATGAAGACCTCTTCAATGCCATCGTTGGACGTGTCGGTAATCACAAGATCAAGCGTTGCGCCTGAATCAAAGGCGGCGCTTCGCTCAATCTGCGTCACGCTGCGCTTTGCACTCCCGTCAACAAACGGCGTGGCGATGAGGCTGATGCTGCCATCTGATTGACGACGCAGATCAAGGATTGCGGCGGAACCATCGGCCAAGACGCGACCAACGCCGCGCGCGAGCAGTTGCTCGCCATCACCCAGCTTGATGCTCCCCGTCCCGCGACCGTCAAGTTGTCCGAGTGCGTTGACGTTCGGGTCTGACGAAACGATGCGCAGCGCCCCCGACGGCGAGAAGGCGAGCACGTCGCCGCGCGCGTCGCCAGTGAGATCGCCGCCTGGTGTCAGGAGACGGATCGGGATGATGGCGCTGATGTTGTAGCGATCATCCGCAATGGTTGAGGTGCCTCCGCCCTGAGTGAGGTCGCCCTCCCACGAGAAGAAGATCTCACGCAGCAGCGCTTCAACGGTGAGACCGTCGCTGCGCACGCAGTCGTCCGCATTCACTGGGAAGAAGGACCAGCCTCGGTAGTGGCTCGGCTGGCTCGGGTGCCGCATCTGCACGTCGTTGTCACCCGGCTCTGGTCGCTTCAAGCAATCGCGCGTGGCGGTGAAGCTGCCATAGAATCCTGGGCGCCAGAAGCGCCATTCAGCGTCATCCGGGTAGTAGCGCTGCATGGTGAGTCCCCAGGTTGCATCTACCGCCGCGTTGTAGCGCGCATTGTTCGTGGCCCCAGAGGAGTAACCAGGCTCGTAGATTCCGCCGCGCGTATAGAACTGATTCATTGACGGGTGATCCGTCACGTCAAAGCATGAGCGGCGCGAGTCGGCGGTTGGCTCCTCCGCCGCGCCGTTACCGTCCAGCACGGCGAGTGGCGCGGTCCAGGTTGAGGTGCGCTCATCCCACTCCAAGCCACCCACACCATCATCTTGGAGGTCGGCGCCGAGTCGGATCCGCATCTCGAGTGCAATTGCGGCGTTCTCTGTAGCGCGACGCTGCCGTGTCCATGACTGGTTTCCCGCGCTCCCG
>CAJARA010000126.1 GCA_903944295.1 uncultured Chloroflexota bacterium | reverse complement strand
GTCTTACCAACTGATGGTCGCGCGGCAAGGACGATCAGGTCAGAGTTCTGCAGCCCCTGCATGATCTTGTCGATGTCGGAGTAGCCAGTGCGCAGACCCATCAACTGCCCGCGATTCTGATGCATGTGATCTAGCTGCTCGTAGGTTTCACCGAGCAGCGTGCTAATTGATGAGAAGCCGGTGACGGCGCGTCGTTCGCTGACAGCGAAGAGTTCCGCCTCTGCGCGATCGATCGCTTCGGAGATGTCAGAAGGATCTTCGTAGCCGATAGATGCAATACGACCGGCGGCGCCGATCAGGCCGCGCAACATTGCCTTGCGCTCCACAATCTTTGCGTACTGCTTGGCGTGCACCGCCGTTGGTGTGCGATCGCAGAGGTCGGCGAGTGCGGCGCGACCACCGATCTCCTCAATCTGCCCGCGTCGCTCCAGCTCTTCGGAGACGGTCAGGATGTCAATCGGCTGGCGCTGCTCGTAGAGCTTCATGATCGCCGAGTAGACCTTGCCATTCGCCGGCTTATAGAAGTCGCTCGGCTTTAGGCTCTCGGCGATCTCAATCATCACATCGCCGTCGATCAGGAGCGCGCCAATAATGCTCTCTTCGGCGTCGCTCGACTGTGGGGGGAGTTGGTTGCTCATGCGCGCATCATCGCAGTCGCGGCGGGAAGTCTCCAGTCAGATCTCCACGAATACATGCTGAACTCTCCACGAAGCGGGCAAAGGCCGCGTCGGCTGTGGATAAGTCGGCGCCCCAGCGCGCCGATTTGTGGATTAGTGGACGCGGCGAAGCACGCCAACGAGCACGCCCTGCACGTTGACCGTTGGGTAGTACATCGGCGCATACGCCTTGTTCGCCGGCTGGAGGCGCACCCGACCGCTCTCGCGGAAGAGCTGCTTCAGTGTCACTTCGTTCTCTTCTACCTGGGCGACCACGATGTCCCCATCTGCGGCAACCTTGCTCGGCTTGATCACCACGTAGTCGCCGTCGGCGATCTGCGCGTCGATCATGGAGTCACCACGAATCTTCAGGAGATACGAGTCTGCGGTGGACATGAACTCTGGCACCGCCACGGACTCCGATCGCTCTTCGTACGCCTCGATCGGCCCACCGGCGGCGATCTGCCCCACCACAACGAGCTCGCGCGCCGCCATCGGGAGGTTGGTCGTCTCGACCGCGTCGTCAAGCTCAAGGAGGGAGCGCCCTCGCGCCGTGAGGCGGACCGACCGGGAGAGTCCCGAGTCACGCTGGATCAGCCCCTCACGCTCAAGCGTCTCAAGGTGGTGGTGGACGGCGGACGGTGCGGCGAGCCCCACGAGGTCGGCGATCTCTCGCACGGTAGGGGGCGTCCCCGAACGGCGGCTCCCCTCGGCGATCGCCTGAAGGATCCGCGTCTTCCTGTCCTGATCGTGCTTCGTCATACACCCATTAGAACGGCTGTTCGGAATCCTGTCAAGTAGCTGGCACGCTCCCTCTATTCAAGCCGAAGCCGTGGCGGAAGAGCGGGTCTTCGGTATCGAACGGGAGATCCTCTTTGGAGCGCTCGACGGCGGCCATGGAGCGCGGGAGATCGAATGGGAGGCGGCCAATAAACGGCGCTTCGCCGAAGAGCAGCTTCAACAGGTTCTCATCTGACGCGCCAAAGTCGCCGATCAGCACGCTTGCGTGCGAGAGGAGCGGCGTCAGGATTGCCGGCCGTTCAAGGAAGACGCTCACGATCGTTGGTGCGATACGGGAAAGATCGCGCATGTGGTCGACGACCGCTTCTGGAAAATCAAGACTCCCGCCATGGAACCACTCGTCAAATCTGCCGTCGCCAACTTCATACGGCGCGTTGAGACGAACCACGATGAGGTCAGCGCTCTCCGGCTCTTTCACTGCGACTGCAAATCCGTCAAGAATCGCAGCGGAGAACCCTTCGCAGTAGATGCGCGCCCCATTCTTGAGCGGAAGTGAAAGTTGCGTTTCATTGTGCTGCAGCAGAACGAGCGAGTTGCGCTGCGCCTCGTCGCCACGCGCGCGGAGCTTTGGCGTCCCAACTCGTGCCGCCGCAGCCGCTGGGTCTACGTGACGCTGCTCAAAGAGGCCGAGCTGGAACTTCTCGGTGAGGAGACGCAGCGCGGACTCGTCAATGCGTGCTTCTGGAATTTCGCCGGTTCTCACAAGGTTGATAGCAACGTCCACACAATCATCACCGCCAAACTGATCAACACCAACACTCAGTGCGCGCACCATGCGTTGCCCTGGTGTCAGGTGCTCAAGCCCCCATGCGTTCGGACCGAAGGTGAATCCTTCGCGTGGCGCGCCATCAATCACGTTCCAATCGGTACAGATAATGCCCGTAAACCCGAGCTTGGTGCGCAAGAGGTCGTGGACCACCGGGCGATTGAATGCGAATCCCACTTCTTCCCATTCGGTTCCGATCGGCATGCCGTAGTAGGTCATCATCTGCGTGACCCCTGCGGCGATTGCGGCCTCAAACGGCGCAAGGTGCAGCGCTTGTGCGCCACCCGGATACACCTGCTCGCGGAATCGTGAATCGTGTGCATCGCGGCCATCTTTTTGCGGCCCTGCACCAGGGAAGTGCTTCACCATGGCGGCGACACTCTCTGGCCCAAGTTGCGTGCCACCTCGGAGGCCTTCAATGAACGCAACGGTGAAGCGACGCACAACGTCTGGATCTTCACCAAACGTTCCGTAGCCGCGCGACCAGCGCGGGTCACTAAAGATGTCCGCCATGGGGCCAAGCAGCACGCGAATTCCTAGTGCAGTGAGCTCTTGACGCACCGTGTCACCACAGAGCCGCGCCACCTCCTCGTCACCGCTCGCCGCAATTCCCGTGGTCTCCGGCCAGCGCGAAAGCGCCGCAATACTCTCTCCCGCAACCGGGCTACTTCGTACGTGGTGGCGGGGGTCAGATGAGAGCGTGACGGGGATCTTGAGCCGAGTCCCTTCGGCCGCCTCCTGCAGTGCGTTATGCCAGCGCGCAATCTCTGCAGGATCACTCCCGTCAACAATGTTCAGGTGCGAAATACCGCGCTTCCGAACGAGCTCTAAGTCTCGCTTGCGGCCAATGTAGGTGGCGGGATGGAAGAGGAGGCCCGCCTTCTCTTCAAGTGTCGCTTCAGCAAGGAGCGCCGCAGCCCGCGCCGCCGCAGCCTCGCGCGAGTTACTGCTCATCGCTCGGCTCAATCAGACGGGCGCGGGTGATCGTGTCATCGCCGTATTTTGCGCGCATCTTGTCAGCGGCGCTGGTAATGGCGCGCTCTCGCGCCGACTGCGCACCACCGAAGAGGGGGAGCTGTTCGTCAGTTGTGAAGTCTGAGGTGGAGATGCCAATGAGACGGTACGGCTCGCCGCGCGCCGCCTTCTTCAGTAGTGCACGCGCTGCTTCAAAGATCGGTCCGCTCAGGTCACTCGGCTGCGGCAACTTCACCTGGCGCGTGAACGATTGAAACTCGGTGTCCTTGAGCTTTAGCGTGACGGTGCGAGCGAGCAGGTGTTCTTTCCGCAGTGAGTGCGAGACAGATTCAACCAGGCCGAGGAGCAGTGTCTCAAGTGCGTGCGGATCGGCAACGTCGTCATCGAGTGTCATCTCGCGGCCGAGTGACTTGCGGTCGTCACCCGTATCAACCGTGCTGTCGTCTTCACCGATCGCAAGGAGCTTTAAATCGGGGCCGTGCGTGCCAAAACGACGCAGCAGGTGATCGTCGGGTGCGGCGGCGAGTTGCCCGCACGTTGTGATGCCGAGTTCGCGAAGTGTGCGCTGCGCAACAGGGCCAATCCCTGGGATCTCACCGACTGGCCGTGGTGCGAGCCAGGCAACCTGCTCGTCTGGCGGAACGATGAGCAGGCCATCTGGCTTTGATGCGCCAGATGCAATCTTGGCAACAAGTT
>CAJARA010000125.1 GCA_903944295.1 uncultured Chloroflexota bacterium | reverse complement strand
CTCGTCGCCACAGTTCGGCGCCCCAATCGCAGCGGTCTATGAGCCACTGCTGAAGGCCAGCGCAACGGCAGATCCTGCGCAGCGCGCAGCGCTCTACGCCGAGGCGAACAATGCACTGAAGACGAACATTCCGATGATCCCAGTGGCTCACGGCGGTTCAGCTCTTGCATTCAAGGCGAGCATCACCGGCGCTCACTCGTCGCCACTCGGCAACGAGGAGCTTTCAGTGATGAGCTCAGACGGGGACGACACCTTCGTGTGGATCCAGAACGGTGAGCCTGGTGGGCTTTACTGCATGGACGAGACGGACGGCGAGTCACTCCGCGTCTGCGGTCAGATCGGCGAAGGCCTCTTCGGCTTCGTGACGGGAGAGGCGACAACCAAGCCACTCCTCGCCACAGCCTGCACGGCCTCTGAGGATCTGCTCACCTGGACGTGCACCCTGCGCACGGGCGTGAAGTTCCACAACGGCGCAACGTTTGATGCCACTGACGTGGTTGATACGTTTGCTTCGGTCTGGGACTGCGCAAACCCACTGCACAAGGGCCGCACCAGCGTGTTCGAGTATTTCAGCCTCATCTCGGGGTTCTTGAATACCGACGCCTGCACCAAGCCAGCAGAATGAGTTACTCCGTTACTGCCACCTTCGGGTGGTAGTAACGGAAGCCCCCGTCGCCACCCTCGGGTGACGGCGGGGGCGAACTCTTCCAGCGCCGAAGCGGAGGATATTCAACCGCAATGACCACCTACATCGTGCGACGGCTCTTGGTGAGCCTCCCCGTGATCTTCGGGATCCTTGTGGCGGTCTTTGTCATTACACGCCTCCTACCCGGCGATCCGTGCCGAGCACTCCTCGGTGAGAAGGCCACTGAAGTCGCATGTGCCGCGTTTAACTCGCGCTACGGCTTTGATCAGCCGATACCCGTCCAGTTCCTCAAGTATCTGCAGCAGGTGCTGACGGGCGACCTCGGTGATTCGATTCGCTTCGGCGTTCCGGTCACGCAGTTGATCGTTGATCGACTCCCAACCACGATCGAACTTACGGCGATCTCACTCACGATTGCTACGTTCTTTGGCATTAAGCTCGGCGTTCGCGCCGCCACTAAGCGCAACTCGCGCACCGATGTCTCTACGATGATCTTTGCCAACCTCGGTGTCTCCATCCCCGTCTTCGTCCTTGGCCTCCTGCTCGCCTACCTCTTTGCGGTGGTGTTGAAGGGGACGCCGATCGCACTCCCCCCTGCGAATCGCTATACCGCCGGCGTCATCCCAACGGAGATCGCCGTTGCCTGGGGGCTCGCTGGGTTGCAGGGACCGCTCCGCGGCCTGCTCGACTTCATCTCCAATATGGCGATCCCGAATGCGATCCTGACCCTGAACCCTGGCAACCTTATTGATGCGGTGAAGCACCTCATCCTTCCCTCTGTTGCGCTGGCGACGATCCCGATGGCGGTGATCGCGCGCATCACGCGCTCCTCGCTGCTCGATGTGCTCGGCTCCGACTACATCCGCACCGCGCGTGCGAAAGGGCTTTCTGAGCGCGAGGTGGTCTCAAAGCATGCGCTGCGCAACGCGCTCCTCCCTGTGGCCACGGTGGTTGGCCTTTCGCTCGGCGGCCTCCTCTCTGGAGCGGTACTGACCGAGACG
>CAJARA010000124.1 GCA_903944295.1 uncultured Chloroflexota bacterium | reverse complement strand
TGATCCATTAGCTTTCTGATACAGCGGGTGGATATAGATTTTCGATACAGCTCTGCCTTTCGAGAAATAGTTGCTCATTGAGCCCGCAACCCCGGGCGGAAATGCGCGCACTGAGGTCTGCGGATAACGAATGACTGGATCGCTATCAGTATCAAATACACAGTGTGCGGCCGTGAGGATCCAGTTGGGCGCGATCACCGTGCCTGAGCAAGAGTAAGATCCGTACTTCTTACCCGCTACCACTGGCTTCTTCGAGTCAACCGTGACGATCTTTACAATCCACGGGGCTTTACTCCCGGAGAGCTCAGTGCCGCCAAAGATGCGCGGTGCAGGAATTGGCCGAACGTCAGCGGCACTCACCAAGTTTGCTGGCGTGACCGCGAATGATCCTACGATTAGGGCGGTGCTGATCACGAATCTAACGGCGCCGAGCTTCATATGGACTCCTCTCATAATTGCGAATTGTGCTCACTTTATACGAAAGGGGCGCGAGGTTAGCGTGGGTTGCCGTTTTTACTCAAGTTTGATCGCCCTGCTTTTGCTGACTTTCCCTTCCTCGCTACCCTTGTCGGCTTCAGGCCTGCAGGGACACGCTTCTTGGTGCGTGGCACGACAGGCGGGGTGGCGTTTCGACTACGGATCTGGTGGTAGACGTAGATGATCAGCCGGGCGATCAAGCCGCTAATCGCAAAGATCAGCTGGGCGGCAAAGGTGGCGAGCAGGAAGACGAGCTTCACCAGCGCATAGAAGAGGTAGAGGCAGGCGGCGGCAAAGATCCCCGCCAGCCCAAAGATCGCCCCCATCAAGCCTCCTATCCAGAACACACTCAGAGTATGGGCTGCTGACGTGCCAGTTAGATGGCACGGCGCGAAGCAAGACTTGCGACATGACTGACAAAGGGTCGCCGTGGGATCCAGACGAGGTGATCCCGCGCCCAAAGGGGCCAACTGCGCCAGAGAAGAAGCCGCTCACTGACAAGGAGCGTGAGAGCCGCGAACGGTTTGATCGCTACTGGGAGAGCCTTACGCCAGAACAGCGGCATGCTCGCGCCGAGCGATTCGTCTGGAAGCCAGGTGATCTTCGACTCGTCCGAGGGCCTGAAGATAAGCCAGACACCGAGAAGTAGCTGGCCGTCTGCCTCATTTACGATTGAGCAAAATGATCGCTCCAACAATCGCAATAGCAATCACGGTGGTGAGGCAGCTCTGAAGGCTCGAGACGAGCTCGTGCGCCTCATCATCTGTGGGGCGTGTGCTGCTCCTGCGCTTACGCGAGGAGCCTGAGAGCGAACTGTTCTCGGTATAAGAGATCCCTGTACCAGGGATGCCCACGGTGCGACGCACGCCGCGGGGGCCGAGGGTGACGCGTGCGCCGCGCACGCCAGCGGATGCGGAAAGGCCGCTCTTGCTCAGGTTGAGCGTGATGCCCGGCGCAATCTTGATGCGGCGGAAGAGTCGGAGTCCCATGCGCGCAGCCTAGCGCAGTGTGATGGAAACTTTGACGGGGCCTCACGAGTAGTATTGGGGTGATGGCGGCGCAGCCGCTGGTATTGATGGAGGTGTCAGATGGAGTTCACGCAGTCGGTAAGACGCAACATGACCACAGGTGCATACGCGCAGATCACGGGGCGGGCGAGCCGGTCGGAGTACTGGTGGTTCGTACTCTTCACGGCGATCGCAAGTGGGGCGGCTGGTGCGCTGGACGTGCTCTTCCCAGGCGATCTTCTGCAGACGCTCTTTGGGCTCGCAACGTTCATCCCAGGGATTGCGCTTGGGATTCGACGCATGCATGACATTGGGAAGAGCGGCTGGTGGCTGCTGATCGGGTTGATTCCGATCATTGGATGGATCGTACTGATCGTCTGGCTCGCCACCAAGAGCGACGCCGGATCGAACCAGTGGAGCGAGACCGAGCGCGCCTAGCGGATCCTGACGCCCGTTCGCTTGAACGGGAGTGAGGTGTGTTCGCGATCGATCACGCTGCGGACGCGGAACTCGTAGGTGCTTGCACGGAGTGCGCTCAACGTGATGCTCGTTGCAGTGGCGCTGACTGAAACGCGCGTCCATGGGGTTGCGGCGGATCGGTTCTGTGTGTCTCTGTACTCCACCGCGTATTCCGTGATCCCGGTGGTGACGAGTGGTGCGGACCAGCTCACCCGTGTGGAGCCACGGCTGTTCGAGACAGAGAGTGTGCGCGGCGACGCTGGGAAGGTTGTTGCATAGCTATCAAAGGCGCTGATCTGTCCGGCTATGTACCCCTTGCTTCCAGAGCTATCGCATCCACACTCCGCTCCAACAATGAGCGCGATCTGATCTGCACGCCGATCTAGGCGCAGTGATTTGACCTTCTTGTTTGCGGCGAGCAGCGCATCGGTGTACATGGATGAGCAGATTGGATCGGTAACGCATCCGTTGAAGATGAAATGCTGCGGGGAGCCGTCATAGAGATTCGCCCAGTTGAGCGACTGATCCATCCCCCACGGATGCATGGTGAAGACACCGTTGCCATCTACATGGAGGTAGTAGTTGTTGGTGATGAACTGCGAGTAGCCATCCCAGTGGCCAAGGTACGCCTCAAGCGCCCACACCTGCGTCATCTGTTCAAGATTTGCTATGGGAGCCATGCGTGCATACCAGCCACTTGAGGTGTTTTGCGCGGTGTTAAGGAGCGTTTGGAGATTGGTTCGATCCAGCTCGTCGCCCTCATCGACCTCGTAATGCGGACCATACGCGTCCGCCACGGTGGTCCAATCGTAGAAGCCGCCATACGAGCCCTCGTAGAGGTGCGTGGTCTTTGGGAACCAGCGAGCCAAGGAGACATCGTCGTAGGTCTCTATGTTGAGATACATCCCCTTGTACACGCCGTTGACGGTGAGTCGCGCGTAGCCGGTCCGTGGTGCTGCAATGTCCATGGAGCGGAACACTTCATAGGAGAGTGCTTCGTGCGACATGGAGCCGTCCTGCACCATGTTGTTGAGGGTGATCTTCTTGATGCCGTTGATACGCTGCGACGAGGAGCTGAACT
>CAJARA010000123.1 GCA_903944295.1 uncultured Chloroflexota bacterium | reverse complement strand
GCGATCAGCTGCGAGTGACCATCATCATGCTGCAACCCTTCGCCGGCGAGCGTGGTGCGCCCAGCCGTTGCGCCGATCAGGAATCCGCGGACGCGCGCATCGCCGCTCTGCCAGATCTGATCGCCAACTCGCTGGAATCCGAACATGGAGTAGAAGACGTAGAACGGGATCGTCCCCACTGCATGCGTTGCATAGGCAGTCCCTGATGCTTGGAAGGAGGCCATGGAGCCAGCCTCGGTGATCCCCTCTTCAAGGACCTGCCCGCTCTGTGACTCGCGATAGCTGAGCAGCAACTCAGAGTCGACCGGCTCATAACGCTGCCCGAACGGCGCGTAGATCCCCGCCTGTTTGAAGAGCGGATCCATGCCGAAGGTGCGCGCCTCATCGGGGACGATCGGGACGATCAACTTCCCAAGTGCAGGGTCACGCATCAGGTTGCGCAGCAACTTTGCAAAGGCCATCGTCGTACTGACCGGCGCGGCACTCCCCGCGGCAAACTCCTCATCAACCGCTGCGAGTGGCGGCGTCCAGGTGACTGGATGCACTACACGCGATGGAAGCGGCCCACCGAGCGCAGCGCGGCGCTCCGTGATGTAGGCGACCTCGGGACTCTTCGGACCTGGGTGGTAGTACGGCGCTTCAGGAATCTTCGCGTCTGGAATCGGAAGCCCGAGTCGATCGCGGAAGGCGAGCAGCTCCACTTCGGAGAGCTTCTTCGCTTGATGTGCAGGGTTCGTTGCTTCAACAGATGGTCCGAGTGTCCACCCCTTCACCGTCTTCGCCAGAATCACCGTTGGCGCACCCTTATGTGCAACGGCGGCGGAGTAGGCGGCGTGGATCTTCCGGTAGTCGTGACCGCCGCGGCGGAGCTTCACAAGATCTTCGTCGCTCAGGTGCTCCACCAACTTCTGGAGGAGTGGCTCCGGACCAAAGAAGTGCTCGCGAATATAGGCGCCACCAGCGACGGTGTACTTCTGGAATTCTCCGTCAACGGTTGCATCCATCTTGCGGACGAGTTCGCCGCCATCATCCTTCGCAAGAAGATCGTCCCACTCGCGAGCCCAGATCACCTTGATCACGTTCCAGCCAGCACCACGGAAGAGACCCTCGAGTTCCTGGATGATCTTCCCGTTGCCGCGCACCGGGCCATCAAGGCGCTGCAGGTTGCAGTTCACCACCCAGGTGAGGTTGTCCAAGCCTTCACGCGCTGCAAGGGTGAGTGCGCCAGCCGACTCTGGCTCATCCATCTCGCCATCACCAAGGAAGGCCCAAACGCGACTATTCGATGTATCAGCAAGTCCGCGGTTGTGTAGATAGCGGTTGTAGCGCGCCTGATAAATGGAGCCGATCCCACCGAGACCCATCGAGACGGTTGGGAACTCCCAGAAATCTGGGAGTAGCCGCGGGTGCGGATATGACGGCAGTCCGCCGGGACCCGCCGTCTCTTGCCTAAAGCGGTCGAGTTGCGGCGCGCTGATGCGCCCCTCGAGATACGCGCGCGAGTAGATCCCAGGCGCGGCGTGTCCCTGATAGAAGATCTGGTCGCCTGCGCCACCCTGCTTCCCGCGGAAGAAGTGGTTGAAGCCAACCTCGTAGAGGCTCGCCGCGCTCGCATACGTTGCCAAGTGTCCACCGATTCCTGGATGCTCCTTATTGGCGCGGAGCACCATCGCCGCAGCATTCCAGCGCACGATATGGCGGATGCGCGTCTCCATCGCCTCGTCGCCAGGGAAGGTCGGCTCATCGCTCGTCTTGATCGTGTTGATGTACGGGGTGGTAGCAAGCGTTGGCAGATCAACGCCAAGGTCTCTCGCCCGCGACATGAGGCGCATCATCAGCAGCTTGGCCCGCTCAGGGCCGTGGGCGGTGACCGAACGCTCGAGCTCGGCGATCAGACGCGCCGTATCGGCGGGGTCCGTATCCGGGATCTGCTCAAGGAAATCGAAGGTTTGCACTGCCCCCTAAGGGTAGCGCCCCATGCGAGGATGTGGGGGTGACGAAGAGGCGCCGATCCCCGCTCCTGAGCCCCCTCCTATCGGCTCGCCCCGTGCAGCCAACCCACCCAAGGAGCGGCTGATGCCGCCGGTTGGGCTGATCGCGCTCCTCCTCGCTGGCGCTACCGTCTTGGCCGTACT
>CAJARA010000122.1 GCA_903944295.1 uncultured Chloroflexota bacterium | reverse complement strand
GACATCAAGCGATCTCACCAAACTCGCCGCAAGCTTCGGGGCGCTCGATCCGCGTGATGCGGCGGGGATCCCAGCATTCATGCGTCGCGGCGAGAAGCTCTGGCGCGAACTAGATCAGACCTTCTTCCGTAAGACGCTCAGTCCACTCAGCCTCCTTGAGCCAAGCTCTTGGCTAGCAGGCATCAGGCTGGACGCGGCAACGCCGTACAGTCGCCGCATCAACCAGACCTTCCACGACGAACGCATCCGCCACGTAATGCGCTACAAGTCCATCTATCTCGGCTCCACGCCACAGAGCGTCCCTGGCGCCTTCCTCTCGATTCCGTATATCGAAGCGAAGTTCGGCACCTGGCACCCGCAGGGGGGCATGCACGAGGCGCCACTCGCCATGGAGCGGCTCGCCCGCCGACTCGGCGTGGAGTTCCGCTACGGCACAGATGCAATTGGGAGCGTGATCTCCAACAAGCGCATCAGCGCACTCCGCATCGCGCCACGAAGCGCGCAACCACGAACCCTCGGCACCGGCCCCGCCGCACCGAATCAGCCAGGCGAAGAGCGCATTGAGGCGGATGCGGTGCTCTTCAACGCCGACATCGTCCACGCCAACCGTGATCTGATCGGTGAAGAGCATCTCGGGCTACTCAGCCGCCGGCGCTTCAAGAGCATCACGCCGTCATCGAGCGCATACATCCTGCACCTCGGCGTGAAGCGCACCTTCCCAGATCTTGCCCATCACACCGTCTGGCACCCAGAGAACCCGAACGACGAACTCAATCGCATCATCAGCTCACCCGTGCCGAGCGGCGATCCCACGCTCTACATCCAGCACGTAGCGGCAACAGATCCAACCGCACGGCTCGACGGCCGCACCGCCCTCTACGTGTTGACACCAGTTCCGCCACTCAAGGATCGACGCTGGTGGGAGGAGCACCGTAATGCGTACCGCGCCGCAACGATCAAGCGCGTCTGCGAACGCATCGGCCTCAAGCCTGAAGAGATTGAAGAGCAAGCCGACTGGACGCCGCTCGAGTTTGAGCGCGAGCAGTACTGCCACGACGGCTCCATCTTTGCCTTAGCGGCGAGCTTCTTCCAGAGCGCCTACTTCCGCCCCGCCAACGCCTCGCCAGACATCGCCAATGCCTTCTTCGCTGGCGGCGGCTCACAGCCGGGCGGCGGCATCCCTCTGGTCATGCTCTCCGGCTACATCGCAAGCCGCACCATCCTGCAACGCCTCGGACTCCCCCTCCCACCGAGCGAGGCGGGGCAGATCTTCTAGCGCTGGTTTCGCCTCTTTAGTGCCCCTACGATCCGCGCGACGATGCCAACTAGAATCACTCCATAGACCAGTAGAGCGAATACCCACTTGATAGTTGACGCCGTTGAGGCCACCAGAGCGGTCGACGAAGCAATCGTGCCGTCTGCAAGGTACTGGTTTGACAGGGAGGCTAAGGAGAAGTTCTCCAACCAATCAAAGAGCACTTGCCCAAATGGGAGCAGATTCAGCAACCCAACCTTTAGCGAATATGGCTTAAGCAACAGCGACACCCAGACCACATACATCACTCCGTAGATCAGGCCAAAGAGAGAATCCCAAACCTGATTGAAGGCGATGTAAGCAGTAATCTGCTCAACAGAACGCTCTGCAAGGAAGGCAAGAACCTCTGCCTGGCCAAAGCCCAACGAGGTCCCTAGTGACTTCACACTGCTGTTGGCAACTTCAAACGCTTTTCCCTGTCCGCTCAGGATGAGGACGGTGTAACCGGCAAAGACGACGGTGGCGAGTAACGCAGTGACCAGGGTTGACTTCGCATAGAAAAACCCTGATAGGCGGCTTAGGGGTCCAGTCTTTCTCAACGGACTCTTGCTCTCGGTGCTCTTGCTAGACATCATTGGCCATCTACCTTTCTATGCTCTCATCTTGGCTGCGCCATCCAACCGGCTGAGGAGTACGTCAAACAGTAAGGTACCTGAGGCAAAGAGCAGGATCGGGCTCCACGTGGTCGTGATCGCAACGGCAAACAGCGCGACCGCAGCCGCCACACGGAACCGCTTGCCGATCATCCGCGAGGTTCCGCCAAGCAGACGAACCAGGGGTCGGCGCAGGATCAGCCTGTAGAACAGCGCGGCTAAGAGCGCGGCGCCGTAGATGACGACCAGGTTCATCAGGCCGTAGCGGGTGCCGACGAGCTCAACGGCGGATGTGCCGAAGAATTCCTGCTGAATGCCTGGGAGGACGGCGAGGGCGTTGGCCCGATCCTCCAGATCAAAGAACTCGATCTCGCCGATCGCGAGTGAGTACTTGCTGGCGTTGTCGGGACTTGAGATCCGAATTGAATAGACTCCTGGCGCCGCGCGAAGGCGGTACTCGCCAGCGTCCCAATAGGTGTTCTGACCGAACGGCTCGTAGAAGGTCACCCACTCCGCGTCGACCCCGCCGAGAGTTTCCACCAGCTCGTCGCCGCGGAAGATCTCCGCCTTCACGTCCCGCTTCGGGCTCTCGCTATCTGGCACGAGAATCCCAACATAGAGATTGAACTCAGCGTCGGATGTGATCACGTAGGTGTGCACTGCACCGGAGAGCACGCCGTAGTAGGCCTTTGAGATCTCGGGGTCAACGACCTCGGTCGTGTCGTTATCCACGACCACTGGCTGGTGAGCCAGAGCCGACCCTGCCGAAAACAGCATCAGGCTCGCAAAGAGAAGCGAAGCGAACACCTTCATCTCGTCCCTCCCCCGCACTGCATTGGGCCTCTAACTGAATCCTACAGAGAAGCGAGAGGCCGGCCCCCGAAGGGACCGGCCTCACCCGCCCACGAGGGCTGAACGTGTGTCAGACGGCGATGATGCCGAGCTTCACCAGGAAGTAAACGACGAATGCGGCAATGGAGACCCAGAAGAGGGGCTTCACGTCGCTCGCCTTCCCCGATGTCACCTTCAGGATGCCGTAGGTAAGGAACCCTACGCCGATCCCGTCAGTGATTGAGTACGAGAGTGGCATCACGATCAGCGTCGCGAGGATCGGGAAGCCATCGGTGGCATCCTTCCACTGCACGTCACGGATCGCCTCAAACATGAGGTAACCAATGATCACGAGTGCCGGTGCCGTTGCCGCAGCTGGAACGATTCCAGCGATCGGCGAGAGGAGTACGGCGCAGAGGAAGAGTGCGCCGGTCACCACGCTGGTGAGACCGGTGCGACCACCCTCCTTGATCCCTGCCGCAGACTCAATGTACGTCGTGTTCGAGGAGACGCCGAGCGCGCCGCCCGCCATCGCTGCAATTGAGTCAACGAGAAGGACGCGATTCGCACCTGGGAGCTGGCCCTTGCTGTCCAAGAGTCCGGCGCGTGCACCAAGGCCAACCATCGTGCCGGCCGTGTCAAAGAAGTCGCTCAACATGATGGAGAAGACGGCGAGTGCAACCGCAAGGAAGCCCGCGCCACTTGACCAGACGCTGAACATCGCCCCGAACGCCTGACCGATCCCAACAAAGTTGGACGAATCAAGCGGGCTGACGAAGCTTGTTGGAATCGTAGAGACTCCGAGTGCGAGTGCCACGGCGGTGCCCACACCGATTGAAATCAGCAGCCCACCAGGCTTGCGAATGAGCGCAAGTGCGGTGAGGAGGCCTGCGCCGAAGATTGCAAGGTGCGGAAGATCCGCCGTTGGAATCTCAGCGCCGCCGAAGCCGATGCCCGAGAAGAGTCCGAGTGGCACGGTGCCAGCGAACGACTTCACAACAACATTGGCCTCAAAGAGACCGATCAAGAGCAAGAAGAGTCCAATGCCCACGGCAATGGCGCGCTTCAAGTTGAGCGGGATCGCTTCGAGGATCGCCTTGCGGAAGCCGGTGAGCATCAGGATCGTGATGAAGATGCCCTCCCAGACGATGACCGCCATCGCCTCAGCCCATGAGAGGCCGAGCCCAAGGATCAACTGGAACGCAACAACTGCGTTAAGTCCCATCCCTGCGGCGATTGCGAACGGATAGTTCGCCACAACGCCCATGAGAATCGTGAGCAGACCGGCACCGAGTGCGGTGACGGCGAAGATCGCTTCAGCGCTCGGTGCGCCAGCGGCGCCGATTGCCCCGCCCGCTGCGCCTGCGCCAACGTAGTTCGCGTTCACGAAGATGATGTACGCCATCACAAGGAAGGTGGTTGCGCCGGCGCGGACTTCCGTCCCTACCGTGGTGCCACGCTTCTTGAGCTGGAAGTACTTGGCGATGCTTGCCATGTAACCCTCCCCCTAGGCCGATCAAATCGGACGGCCGGCCGGACCTCCACCTCCGGGGGGCCTCCGCGCCGCCTGGAGTGGCCGCCGAAGCGGCCCGCGTCGTGTCAGCACCAAGCTACGGTCGTGGAGGGGTCGCTACAAGTGGCAAATATGGGCAAAACGCTAGGAAGTGGTGGGTATTATTCGTGCAACTGCACAAGTTAGGCGTGGTGAGTGCCGCCTAGGCGCCCAGTAGCCCCTCGCGCACCTCGTCCACTGCGGCTGGATCCATGGAGAGCTCGTAGATGCCGATCTCCGTGAGGAGTCGAGCGCCACTCACGCTGCCGGCGAGCTCGCCGCAGACCCCCACCTCAACGCCAGCCTTCTTCGCCCCTTCGACTACGGCACGTAGCAGCGCCACAACGCCTGGTGCAGCAGCGTCTTGCAGCGCAACGAGCGCCGGATTGATCCGATCGGCCGCCATGGCGTACTGCGTCAAGTCATTCGTCCCCACGCTGACAAAGTCCAACCCTGCGGCGAGTTCCGCAGCTGTTAGCGCCGCCGCCGGCACTTCAATCATGATGCCGATCGCAGCTGGATATGCAGCCGCGGCCGACTCACCACGCGCGGAGAGGTCGGCGCGAACCGTCTTGATCAAACCAAGAAGATCATCCACTTCGGCACGAACGGAGATCATCGGCGCCATGATGCGCAACGCGCCGCGTGTGGCCGCCGCAGCGCGGAGCGCCGCCGCAACCTGCGACGCAAAGAGCGCGCGCAGGTCCGGCCGATCCTTGATCATCGCCAGTCGATATCCACGCAGCCCAAGGAATGGATTCGCCTCATGCGGCAACTTAAGGTACGGGATCTCCTTGTCGCCGCCGATGTCGGCGAGTCGCAGTGTCAGTGGTCGATCTGCTCCGAGCGCCTCAAACACCTTGGTGAAGGCGCGCAGCTGCTCGCGCTCATCTGGTGGCGTCTCGCGATCAAGCAGCAGGAATTCGGATCGCAGCAGGCCAATCCCTTCGGCGCCAACCTCCACCGCGCGTGCCGCTCCATCTGCGGATCCGATGTTCGCGTAGAGGTGCACGGGCGTGCCGTTCGCCATGACGCACGGCGTACCGCGTAACGTGGCGCGGCGCGTTGCGTCCACCGCGCCTTGCTTCTTCACCGCCTCCGCCGCAGCAAGATCGGCGCTGCTCGGGGCGAGCGTCAGTGTTCCCGCGGCGCCATCAACGACTGCCTGAACGCCGTCTAGCGAGCCGTCAACTTCAAGTTCGCGCGCGGCAACGATGCAGGGGATGCCGGCGGCGCGCGCCAAGATCACTGCGTGCGCGGTGCGCGAACCGGCACGAAGCGCAATGCCGAGCAGGTGCTCGCGAGGAATCTCGGCAGAGACGCTCGGTGGTAGATCCTCTGCAACCAAGATGATTGGCCGGCCGGGAAGCGGAATTGTGGTGCCGGCCAAGATGCGCGCCGCGCGCGAAGCAACGTCGCGCACATCGGCGGCACGCGCCGCAAGGTACTCGTCTGGAAGTGCGGCGAGCAGCGCCGCTTGCGCCTCCCCCGCCGCAATCAGCGCCGCAACGTCGTCAGCGCCGCCCTTCGCCGCGTCGCGAATCGCCGCAGCAAGCGCAGGGTCGCTCGCCATCACCGCCTGCATCGAGAAGATCTCGCTCTCTTCCGCCGCGCCCGCCTCGCTGCGGGCTGCGGCCATTGCCGTCAGCTGCGCCGCGGCCGTCGCCAGCGCCGCGATCGCCTCATCCACAGTTGCGCCGCTGCGCTGCACAGGGGTGAGCACAGAAGCGGGGAGCGTCCAGACGGGGCCGGCCGCGCTCCCTGGCGAGCCTGGCGTCCCGCGCCGTACCCCTGCTGCGCTGCTACTCATGAGGAGGAGTATCGCAGAGGGAGCAACTACCGTGCACGCTTGCGAAGACACTCCATACGCCGAAAGGCAACCGGGGCTACCTGACGGTAACTGCCCTGGTAGCTGGAATCGAATCAGTTCCGGCCCAATTCAACGCGTACACCATGACTGTGGTTGCACCCTTTGTCAGTCCAGTGAAGTTCCACGCCCTCACCGTAACGCCCACATATACCGTGTTTGCATTCTTCCCTGAGAGCACAATCTTGAACCCTGTCACGGGGAAACTCGGCTGATTGATTGTCGGGAAGAACCAGGTGATCGCCATCGTTCTGACTGCAGGGCTCGTTGCAGTAAGTGATGAAACATGGTCCTGGGGAACACCGATTGCGTTTTGAGTTAACCCACTCTCTGCAGTGGATTCACCTGCAGTATTTACCGCGGTCACTACGACCCTAATGGACTCCCCGAGGTCTGCGTTTCCGACCACATATGTGCGAGCAGTCGCGCCTGAGATGTCCTCACAGCTCGGCACTTCTTCACCTAGATCCGCGTCAAAATATAGACTGCACAGTTGCCATTGATATGTATACGTGGGCACTGGGAATCCTGTTGCCCCAGAAATGGTGGCGGTCAGCGTGTTGCCAAGAGCAATGCCGCCAACAGGGGCCGAAGGGACTGAAGAATTTACTACTGCGATCGTAGCCACCGAAAGGTCTGGCGCTGCGTAAACTCCAGTTGTTGACATCGCCGTCCTAATCGTGCTGCCCGCAACATTGCTCGCGGTAACGCTCAACTTGAGCCACTTGTCTCTCGCCTCATCAGGTACTTCAAACTCAGGGCCAAAAGCATCGGCCACTGTCGTGCAGCTCGTCCCTGCGGCAGAAGTGCAGATTGCCCACGCGTACGAGAACTCTGGCTCAGGGCTACCCGTCCATTCACCGGTTACGGCGGTTAGCACGCTACCCACCACTAGGTACGCCCCATCAACGCCGATTGAAACGGCACTGCTATTCGCAAGAGTTGGCGCAGCGGCGATCGCAACACTCGTCGCCGACCATGATGTTGCCGTGCCTTCGGAGTTTGTCGCGACAACCTTGATTCTGTAGTACTTATCAACCCGTAAAGTTGTGTACTTGGTTACGGTAGGGCTGCTCAGCACCGTACAGTCAGCGCCAAGCTCATCAAAACCGTACGGATAGTCGCAGACATACCAGTTGTGGGTGACCGCAGGCGCTGGCAGCCCGGCCCAAGTTCCGCGGTAGGCAGTAAGGCCACCACCCACAGTCTTGGCGCAATAGGCTGCCGTGTCGCAGTCAACGGTAGGTTCTGCGATAAGCGAAGGAGGGCCGCTAACAGCATTCGACGAGGCGGCACTGAATCCCACTACGATCGCTCCGACGTTGCTCCCCGTAATCCGGAGGCGAAGCCAGGAGCCAGCATCGTCTTCTGAGACCACATAGCTCAGGTCGGTAGCCTCAAAGATCTCAGAGCAACGCAGCGTGTCAGCGGCTGCTGAGCAGCGCATCCACTGATACTCCAGGGCTGGCGTTGGGGTACCTTGCCAAGTTCCCGTGCTACCTGTGAGTGTAGAGCCCACCGTGTAGGTGCCTGAGACCGTCGGGATTGAAGAATTCAGGGTGGGTGCGCTCACCATGTTTGAGGAGGCAGTGAGCACCAGAAGTGATCGTCCCGCATTGGTGCCTGTGGCGCCAAACACGATGTACTTCTCAAGATCGCTATCGGTTAACTGATATGAGAGCGCGACCGCACCAGTGATGGCCACGCAGCCATCTTGCGGTTCGACCGCGGCACTTGCCAGTTCATCACAGCGATACCACGTATAGGTGAAGGTTGGCGCAGGCGTGCCGATCCAAGAACCTACGCTGCCTGTTAGGCGTGAGCCTCGGGTCGGAGTTCCCGTTAGCGATGGAGCGACGGTGTTGCTCGCAGGTACCGTAATCTGATCCGTAGACGGGCTTGAAGACGATGCGGAGCCGGCGGCATTCGTCGCGGTCTCCCGCACGCGAATCCACCGTGCAGCATCGCTCAAGGTTGGCACGTAGGTTTCGCCCGTAGCCCCCGCGATGATGGCGCAGCTGCTCTCGGCTATAGACGTGCAGCGCAGCCACTGGAAGGATGAGTCTGCTGCTGGAACGGCGATCCAGGTGGCCCCGCGTGCGGCGAGCAGTTCGCCAACGGCAGGTTCGCCAATGATTCCTGGCGCAACGGAGGCTCTAGGTAGGCTCGCAATGCGTCCTGTTGCGGCGGTTGCGGCGAAGGATGTGCCTGAACCGTTCGTCGCAGAGATGACTGCGCGAATGCCCGAACCGAGATCTGCCTCACGGGATGTATAGGTAAGAGCAGTTTGCCCTTCAATCGCAGCGCAGTCACTCGGCACCTCGGAGGCTGGCGCACCCAAGGCTTCAGTGCATCGATACCACTGGATGGTTAGCACTGGTGCTGGAACCCCCGTCCAGATTCCCTTGGTCGCGGTCAGTGTCGTTCCTTGCGTAATACCCCCGGTGAGGGTTGGCGCCGTGCTAATCACTGGCCGCGAAGCAACTGGGTAGCTTGCGCTCACCACCGAATAGGCCACTGCGGTACCCGACATGTTTGACGCAGTCACCTTGATGCGCAGGAATTGGCCCGCATCACCCACCACTGGGGTGTATGAGACGGTAGTCGCGCCTGAGATCGCTGCGCAGCGCGCAAGATCAACGGCGCTTGGGCACTTCTGCCACTGGTATGAAAGGTCTGGCGTTGGATTTCCATCCCAGGTGCCGACTGATGCAACGTTTTCGACGCCTACTATCGGGCTACCTGTCACTTCTGGCACACCAGTGTTCACAGGCGCAAAGCCAATTAGCGGTGAGGTAGCGGAGGTCGCCGTCATCACCCCTGCGAGGTTAGCTGCACGAACGGTCGCGCGGACGTAGTAGAGCAGCTCAGATTCCGTTACCGCATAGGTCACGTTCGTTGCTCCGTCAATCAGCTCGCACTCAGGTGGCGCAGTCTCCATGGCGCTCCCGTCAGTGGCACAGCGGTACCAACTGTACGTATAGGTTGGCGTCGGATAGGCAAACCAGGTGCCGCTCGTTACCGAGAGCGTGCCCCCTACGCGTGCCCCGCCAGAGACGACTGGGCTAATGGTTACCGTTGGGAAGGCGCGAACGTACTTCGCCACTGTGGTCACCGCATAGGTGCCGTAATCATTTTGTGCGGTCACTACAACACGAAGGTACTTGCCCCCGTCTGCATCAACAGGCGTGTACTCAGCGACAGTTGCGCCCGCAATTGAGGTGCAAAGTGTTGCGTCAGTGGTGCTGGTGCAACGGCGCCAAGCAAACGTAATGGTGGCCTCAGGCGAAGCCGTCCAGGTGCCGCTTGAAACAGTAATCGGCTCGCCTACCAGCGGATCACCTTGGATCGCAGGAAGCGGATTGGCAGGCAGCGGTCGTGCTGAAACTAGTCCGGTCGTGTCCGATTTTGCCGTGACTGCAACATCGCCTATCGTTCCCGTCACCGCGAATCGCATGAAATAACTCGCGTCAGCCTGCGTCAACAGGTAGGTGCGAGAAGCTGCGGCTTCAATCACGGTGCAGTCGGTTTCGCCTCCAGTTTCGCTGACATTGGTCGCGCAGCGCTCCCACGCAAAGGTCAACGTTGGCGTTGGGTAGCCGAGCCAGGTGCCGGTTCGGCCGGTGAGGCGCTGCCCAACACGCGGGCTGCCAGTGATGCTCGGTGCGACCGAGGCCACCGGTGACATCGTGATCTGGCTCGTGGTGGCCGTGAGGTAGCTCGCACTGCCGGTGGCATTATTCGCCGTCACCAGAGCGCGGATCCACTTTCCAGTGTCTGCGGAAACCAGCGTGTATGAGGTGCCGCTCACCCCTGCGATGGTGGCGCAGCGCCGGCTATCTGTGGCGTGCGTACAGCGCCGCCAGGTGACGGCTACGGTTGGGGCCGGATACCCTACCCAACTCCCCGTATCCACCGTGACCGTTGAACCAACGGTTGCCAGTGACGAGATTGCAGGCGCCACACTGCGTCCAGCTGGGCGCGTAACCGCCGACGTCGTCGCGCTCGTTGACTCAGCTGATCCAGAGGCATTCGTACCAGTCACCTGCAGCCTGAGCAGCTTCCCGGCATCGTCCACGGTAGGCGTATAGCGTGACAGCGTTGCTCCGCTGATCGCGGTACATGCAGGATCAATTGGAGTCCCAGCAACTTCAGCACTTTCGCATCGATACCACTGGTAGGTCATCGTCGGCCAAGGCCAACCAGACCAATTGATGTCCCCTAGCGTGATGCTTGAGCCTGCCGCGGGGGTGGGAGTGCTCAAGGTAGGTGACGCAGTAACTGATGGCTGAACTATCCCTGAGGCCACTACAGCGGTGAGTGCTGTTGGTGTGGCTTCACCGTACGTTGCAAAACTTTGATTAGAAATCCACGTTGAAAAGCACTCGGCATCGGCCGTTCTAAACATCTGATAGTCCGAAGGGTCATAGCAGTAGCCAGTCCAGGTGTTTTTTATCCAGCTACCAAAACCTCGACGCCCCCAACTGGAAGATCCTGAACACGCTAAACTTGTATCTGGCAAAATCCAACATGTGACCATTCGCCCGGCAGCTACATTGGTTGAACTTCCAGAAATGCCCGTTGGTGTTGAAATGCCAACTGCTGTCCATGATTGCCAGGCACTAGTATCACCAATGACGCCACGACCGAGTTGCCCATGCCCATCAGCACCAAAGCACTTGTTCCCACTTGGATACGTCACGCAACCATGGCGACTTCCGATCGCGGCGGCAACGAGGCCTGTTGGTGTCCCCGCGATGACCGTCCCCGTAGTAATGCCGGATCCCCAGCAGAAGAGGGTGTCGGCGACAGTGATGGCACAGATGCGGTCGCTTGTTGGGTCTACGACTCCGAGCGCAGAGACAGGGCGGCTGGAGATGAGGGTTGCAAGAGCCGGAGTAGTGGTGCTCGTGACGGCAGTGCTGCCGTTGCCAAGCAGTCCGGTGCTGCCCGTACCCCAACACCAGATGCGAGTATCGGCTCGAACACAGTAGGCACCTGAGGCGTGAGTAATCTGATCAATTTCAACGCCGGCAATCAATCCGCCGACAGCGGTCCAGTCAACACGGCCGTCGCCAGCGCAATAGACGGTGCCCGCGACAATGGCGCAGGTGGAGTTTGCGCCGAGAGCTACGCCGCTTACAACCCCGTCAGGTAGGCCAACCACAGGGATAGGGGTATTGCGATTGGTCTTCGTACCGTCGCCCACCTGCCCATAGCCATTGACGCCAGCACACCAAAGGTCTCCGGCGACGATCGCACAATAGTTCGTGTCTCCTACCCAAACATCGGTGACGGAGCTCGGAATTCCGTTCGGCGTGGTGCCTACGATATAGACAGGTGTGCCGACGCGGCCGGTTGGCAGGTCGCCCCAGCAGAAGAGCGCTCCCCCGTCGTAGTTGGCAATCGCGCAGCCCATATCTGGCCCCATAGCGACCTTGCGCCAGGTTGAAATGGTGAACGAAGCGCTAGAGGCCGGCTGTGCGAGCGGCAGCAGCGCCACCAGCGCGAATATCATCGTGACAACAGTCGCGATGGCGCTCCTCTTCAGACGGGTCATAGCCAACATTTCCTCATATTACTAGGGGAAGGGACCCTAGCGCGAATGAGGTGTTTTTTGCATAGACCGCCAAGCTCTGGCGGCCCCGGCAGGAGTCGAACCTGCGACCAACTGCTTAGAAGGCAGCTGCTCTAATCCACTGAGCTACGGGGCCTCTGGGCTAGAATAGCGGTCATGCAGGCCATGTACGACTCCACCGAGCTCGCCTCCATGGACCCCCTCGTCCTGATGAAGAACCTCGACCACTGCCGGATGACCTCCCGTCGCCTCTCCTACATCCTGCAGCAGCAGGTCCACCTCTATACCCCTGAGGCGAACAAGCTCCGCGACGAGATCGACCACTACGTGGAGGCCGAGCGCCAGCTTGAGGCTGAGATGGCCCGCCGCCGCATCCGCGCCTAAGCCACCATGAACAAGATCATGCGAACCCTGAACTCCCTGATCGGTGCTCGGATGTCAAAGTCCGGACGCTTCGTTCAGATTGAGACGCTTGGCCGTACGACCGGGCAGTGGCGCGCAACTCCTGTGGGATTCGTGCACGGTGAGGACGGCGGACTCATCGTGCGTGCGGGTCACGCGGACGCGCACTGGGCACTCAACCTCCTCGCAAACCCCACGTGCCGCGCCTCGCTTCGCGGGCAGACGCTCAACTACCGCGCAGAGCCTCTCCTCGGAGACGCGCGCGACTCAGCTCTCCGCACCATCAAGGAGCGCTATGGACGGGGAATGGAAGATCGTGCTGGTGCTGGGCAAGCCTTCCGACTCGTTCCACTCGAGGGACAAACCGCTAACTGATTCGAGCGAGACGACGCAAGAGATTGCCGCATGGTGGCACTCAGCAAGCGAACAACGCTCAATGTGCCCGCGCCATCCTCATGTCACAGCTGTTGGCGGGCGGCCGCAGAGGATGGGTCGCCACGCCGAAGCCGAATCGGCGACGTTGAACGAACGCTTCACCCCGCTTAGCGGGTCTGTGTGACCCCCACAGAACGCCATCCCCACACACCAAGGCTAGCCGCAAAGACAATGGCTGCTGCCGACACCACAATGGACAACGGCGAGCCCGCAACTCCATTGAGAACGATCAACAGCGCAAGATCCCACAGCCCGTGCAACAGGATTGACGGATAGAGCGATCCGGTGCGAATACGAATGTTTGCAGCCCACATGCCCATACCAACGGTGATGCAGGATTGCATCAGGGCAGGAACAAGTTCACCCGTCATCAGCGCGTTCAGTGAATGCACCGATCCAAAAGCTAAGGCGCTAACGAGTACGGCGCGACGAACGGAATAGGCACCCAGGAGTGTCCGAAGTACGACGCCGCGGAACGCCAACTCCTCTGAGATGCCGACGGCCATCGAGTTGATGACCAGGAAGAACAGGACGGACGACGCTGGTAGGCCGTTTGCAATCGCCAAGACTAGGAGCAGTGCAACAGCGATCACGACTGGCCGTGCGGCGCGCCACGAGGACGGTGCGGTGAGGCCGAGCTGGCTCCACTTGCCGCGATAGGTGATGAGAAGGAAGAGTGCCGCCAAGGGGATGCCCCACACAACACCTGCGCTGACCAGCTCATCCAAGCTCGATGGTCCACCAGCCTGAATGAGGCCGCCACCAATGGTGATGGCGACCCAGATGATCAGTGCAACCAACGCGTTTCGACGTGACGGCAAGTTCGACATAAGTCCTCCTTAGCGGTCAGGGTGGATTAAGGGCTCGCACCTCTGGCGGCAGAGCCTGACGCGTGCCCAACCTCGCGTCAATAGCGAAGTTGCGATGGGGAGGTTGGTAGCGCATACCCCTGTACCGCTCCCCCGCATCGAATTTCGTGCTCAGATCTGGCCTGAGTTTTCCATGGTTTCCACCGTGTACACCCTCTCAATGGGTACGTAGTGGGTACGCTAAACCGAGCGCCTACGCTCCATTCTCAGAGTCGGCAGAAGCGTTCAAATCTCTGCAAAGCCGCTCCTGGCCATCGGGACAAAGCCAAACCCACAGCCTGGAGCATTATCCCGCATGCCCTGGAGGTACTATTGCGACATGAGCATGGTTCGCCATAGTGAGATGGGCAGTTAAAGTCAAAGATGACTGCGCAAGGTCGAAAGGCACTCCTGCGCGCTGTCTACGGACTCCTATTCCTGAGGATGAGGATTCAAACGCAAACTAATCCTTGCCGATTTGCGATACGAGGTGGAAGATGACTTACCCGAGTGCGGATCGAGAAACGAAAGGCATTGACTTATGAATCTAATGTCTCCCGATGGCTATCATGATGAGTCGTACGAGTCCGCATTGAGATGGGAAGATGAGTCGTATCATTGGCGACGTGCCGCCTTACTTGGTTATCTTGAGGCAGAGTTGAGCTTTAATAGGCGCCGTGCGCCTTTTATTGATCGCATCGAAGAACTGCATCAATCACTCGACAACCTCCTTGAGGCTGCCCATGAACGACATTTGTCGATTCATAGACAGTATGCACTTGAAGGAAAACCAGCGGCACCGTGTGAAGACGTGTGCGCATTTACCTACATTGAGGGGCAGCCGATTCCAACAGAAGACGATTTGACGGGTCACGAGTTTGAGGGACTTTCTCGCGAAGATCACGCAAAGGCGTTTCAAGAGCGAGTCCTTGCGATTGGGTACCATCGACTTCAGGAAGTCGTGCGTCAGATTGAGGATGCTGAGAAGATGTGGGATGCCTACGCGAAGGATGTCCGCTCTTGGCATGAGGAGCGAATGAATAAGGACGTCAAGCCCAACGAAATCGATTTGCAAGACATCGAGTTAGAGGATCTGCCCTTCTAACCCACTATCCTCACTCGGCCCAAAGCGCCAGCTTATTGGGGTTTGCTGTTCTCTTCGTTAGGCAGCGTAGCGCCCTCAAGCTTGGCACCATCAAGGTTTGCATCGGTGAGATCGGCGCCACTAAGGTTAGCGCCGCGAAGGTTCGCAGTGAAGAGGTTGGTGCCGTTGAGGTAAGCACCGCTCAGGTTGGCGTCGCTGAGGTTGGCAGCGGTCAGGTTGGCGCCGCTCAGGTTTGCGCCGCTCAGGTTTGCGCCTGCGAAACTTGCATCGGTCAGGTTGGCGTTGCTGAGGACGGCGACGCTGAGGTCGGCATCGAAGAGTTCGGCACCAGTGAGGTTGGCGTTGCCGAGACCAGCGTCGGTGAGGTTGGCGTTGTGAAGGAGTGAGAAGGTGAGGTCAGCACCGGTGAGGTTTGCGCCGGTGAGGTTTGCGCCGCGGAGGTCGGTCCGGCTGAGGCCAGCATTGCCGAGTTCGGCGCCGCTGAGGTCGGCACCGCTGAGGTTGGCGCCACTGAGGTTGGCGCCGAAGAGCTGTGCGTAGCTGAGTTCGCGGTTGCTAAGATCGGTGCCGCTGAGGTTGAGAGATGTAGGTTCGCTGCTGTCTTCGTTTTGCATAAGGGTTACCTTATATGAGCTGTCATTCAGGGCGTTGGTAGCGCATACCGGATTCGAACCGGTGATCTCTGCCTTGAGAGGGCAGTGTCCTAGGCCGCTAGACGAATGCGCCAGATGCGGGCAGAGCCCGCGGGGGGAGAGTCTAGCAGCGAGTTAGCCGACGCGGTTGATCTCGT
>CAJARA010000121.1 GCA_903944295.1 uncultured Chloroflexota bacterium | reverse complement strand
TGGTAGCGCATACCGGATTCGAACCGGTGATCTCTGCCTTGAGAGGGCAGTGTCCTAGGCCGCTAGACGAATGCGCCAGATGCGGGCAGAGCCCGCGGGGGGAGAGTCTAGCAGCGAGTTAGCCGACGCGGTTGATCTCGTGGGCGAGGAAGAGGAGGCCTGTTGGGGGCTTCGGGGCGAATAGGGTCGACTTCTGGGGCATCGTCTCCCCCGCCTCAGCCACCGCCACCACCTGCTCTGGCCGTTCGCCGTGCAGGAGGAGCACGGCGCTCGGCGTGGAATCGGTGAGCGCGCTGCTGATCGCCTGCTCCGCGCCGCGCACGTATCGAAGCGCGCCAGCCGCTGCGGCTGCGGCGTCAATGCCGAGCGCCTGATCAAGGAGCACGGCGAGGGCGGTGACAGAAAGCGACTGATATGCCGTGGAGCGCCCTGGAAGTGCTGCGCTGATCGCCGCACGATCAAGCGTGAGCAGTGCTGACCCCGTTTTTGTCACAACGCCAATCTGCAGCTCGGCGCTCTCTGGAGCACCGTCCGCAAAACGTGCCGCAAGCTGGTCACTCGTTGTTGCGGTGTGATGTGTGACGAGCGGTGAGGCGGAGAGTTTGGCGATCAGTGCGACCGGATCTGGTGCGGCAACAATGCGGTGCGTGGCGTAGAGGGCGGGCGCACAGCGGTCAGACTCCACAATCAGTCCGAGTGCGGTGGTGAGGCCGCCACTCTCGGCATAATCGCGCGCCGTCTCGTAGCGGTGATGCCCATCTGCGATCACAAGGTCGGCGCCATTCGCCCAGGCAAGGAGTTCTGCGCCGTGCTTCGTTTCGGGGTCAACGCGCCAAAGGGTGAAGTCGCTTCCTGACGGGGTGACTCCCGTTGCGCACGGTACGGCGCTGGATGCCGCGTCTGCAGCGCTGGCAAACTCCTCATGACCGCCTGCGCGGAGCAGAATCACCGGCGAAAGATTCGCGCGCACCGCTTCAATCAGTGCGCGGCGATCGGCTTTCGGCCCGGTAAGTGTCAACTCGTGGCGCAAGATGCCAGTCTCAGCTCCATACGCGCCAATTGGAATGCCAGCGAAGATGCCTCTGATCGTGCGTCCGTTTGCTGGCCGCTCTTCATAAAGATAGATGTGTGGTGAATCGTCATCAACGAGTGTGCCGTCACCTCGCCAGCTGCTCCATGTTGCGGCGGTGCGCTGATACTGCGCGCCGTTTGACTCACCCTTTTCAAGGATCGGAAGGTCAAGGTTGACCGAGTTATTAGGGTGCCTGGTAAGAAGGTCACGCCGCTGATCTGCGCTGATCACGTCATACGGTGGGCTGAGGAGCGCGTCGAGGGCACCGCGCGGCGATCCGTCTCGTGCGACGGCGAAGGTTGTTGCGCGGAAGGCTCGGACTCGTCTCATGTTCTGATTCTACCTGCGGTGTACGCTTGCCACATGCAGATCAAGCAGCGAGTCACTACCCCACTCATCTTGGCAGCGCTTCTGCTGCTACTTGCGAGTGGCTGCGGCTCCGTCCTGGATGACGCTCGCGGGGAGCCGTCGGCTACACCCACCAACTTCAATGGACTCGTTGAGCAGCTCGCAGCACGAGAGTTTTCCGTTGCCAACGTGGTGAGCGGCGACCCTGGCTGCAGCGACCAGGTCCTCGTGCCGATGGCGATCGCTTTTGAGGTATCGGGTGGTGGCCTTGACGGCTCCGTCCAAGCGCGCGTCTACCGCTTCAAGAATGATGAGAGCTACCAGAAGCTGCGTGCAAGCGTTGACACGTGTGCCGCAGCATGGATCAGCGACCCGGCGACCCTCTTAATGGTTGACGCCTCCCCTTACGTGCTGGTGACAGATGGAGTTCCTGCAGGGGCGGCGGCGGATGCGATTCGAGCCGCAGTGCGCGAGGCGGCTGGCGAGTAGTCCGCTCTTGAGCGAGAGGCGTTAGGCCTCTTCTCGGCTCACGCGAGGCGCAGCACCGTCGCTGCGCGGGATTGCTACCGAGGCGGCAGCCTTCACGAATGATGCTTTGATGGACGTTGCCGCCGCGAGCTGCTGCTCCTCTACCGAGAGGATGCCGTGTCGGCCGAGCGCCGAAAGTTCGTCGCGAATGTAGGTCTGCAACATCTCAGGACCATCCGTGCCGATGGCGTAGCGCACCTTCCCTTCGCGTAGGCGCGCGAAGATCTGGCGAAACTCCTCCCAATCCGAAACCACCTGCGTCATCAGGTTGGAGGTTGGACAGATCTCAAGCACGATCTTCCTCTCGGCAAGGAGCTTCATCGTCTTCGCGTCCTGCGCCGCCTTCACGCCGTGGCCGATGCGATCTGGCTCAAGCTGCTTCACCACCTCAAGCATCTCGCTCACTGGGCCAGACTCGCCAGTGTGCACGGTGATGCCGAGCCCCGCCTTGCGCGCGGCGCGGAACATCCGCTTGTATTCGGCAACCTTGAAGTTGGTGCTCTCACGCCCAGCAATATCGATCCCTACGATGCCGCGACTCGCCCAGGCGATCGCCTTCTCCACGATGATCTCGTTCTGTCGCAGCGTGAACTCACGATCCAGGATCAGGATGATCCCAGGCTTGACCGGGTATTCAAGCGCGGCGCGATCGGCACCGCGGATGGCTGCGGCGATGATGTGGTCAAGGTCTTGCTCACCGTTGCGATTGCGCTTCATCGGATTGAAGCGCAGCTCCATGGTGGTGATGTGGTTCTTCCGATACGCGCCAGCGACCACTTCGTAGACCGAACGCTCCACGGCGATCGGCGACGACTGAATCAACTCCGTCCAGTGGAAGAGATCGAGGTAGCCGTTGAAGCTACGCGTCCGCTTTGATCCCGCCGTGATCATCTTGCGGAAGGCCCAGTAGTCCTTGGATGGGAGTCGAATCCCCTGCGCATGGGCGATCCCCCACATGATCGCTGGCGTCACTGATCCGCCAAGGTGGCAGTGCAGCTCTGCGAGCGGCGTTGCGGGACTGAGCGTCCCAAAGCCGCGCGGCTTCTCTTCACTCTTCTTGACTGCGCGCGGGCTCATGCGCTCACTTCGCGCGCTTCGGTTGTCTCAGTGGCGTGTGCTGCGTCACGGGCGCGGCGGCCGCGCAGCGCCGGCGAGTCGCTCGGCACCTGGTCACGCGCGTGATACGAGCTGCGCACCAGCGGACCAGACTCAACGTGCTTGAAGCCCATCGCTAGAGCCTCTTCGCGCAGTGAGGCGAACTCTTCTGGCGTGTAATAGCGAACCAGTGGGAGGTGCTCCGTTGTTGGGCGCAGGTACTGGCCGATCGTCAGGATGTCGCAGTCCACTGAGCGCAGGTCGCGGAAGGTGGTGAGGAGTTCGTCGTGCTCCTCGCCGAGCCCCACCATGATCGAACTCTTTGTGTGCACCGGGTTGCCAAGCTCCGCCGCCATCGCCTTGGCGCGCGCGAGCACCTGTAGCGATCGGTCGTAGCGCGCGCGCTTTCGCACCGGCTTCTGCAGCCGCTCCACCGTCTCTAGGTTGTGGTCAAGGATGTCTGGTGAGGCCTCCATCACAAGGCGAAGCGGCTCGTCTTTCCCGTCAAAGTCTGGGATCAGCACCTCAATGCCAGTCCCTGGCGCCAGGCGTCGTAGCTCGCGAATGCTCTCCGCAAAGATGGCGGCGCCACCGTCCGGAAGGTCGTCACGGGCAACGCTGGTGATCACCACATGGTCAAGGTCGAGTGAGGCGAGTGCCTCAGCAACGCGTCGCGGCTCATCCTGATCAAGCCCAGCCGGGCGACCTGTCTTCACCGCGCAGAAGCCACAGGCGCGCGTGCAGGTATCGCCAAGGATCATCACCGTTGCCGTTCCCTGATCCCAGCACTCACCAATGTTTGGGCAGCGCGCCTCTTCACAGACGGTGTTCAGCGTCTTGTCGCGCATTAGGCGCTTCAGTTCACGGTAGCGATCGCCCCCTGGCACCTTCGAGCGAATCCAGTCTGGGTGGCGGCGCTCTGTTGCTGGCGCCGGCTGGCCGAAGATTGGCAGATCGCGCATCAGAAGTTCACCGAGCGGCCAATGGAGACGAGTGCCGCTTCGCCAACGATCTCCGAGAGCGTTGGGTGCGGATGCGTGGTCCCGCCAACCTGCGCCGCCGTTGCACCAAGCTCCATCGCGAGACTCGCCTCAGCAATAAGGTCGGTAACCTTCGGCCCCACCATGTGCACACCGAGGATCGCGCCGCTCTCCGCGTGGCGAAGCACCTTGCAGAAGCCGTCGGCGTCGCCGCCAACATGCGCCTTGGCAATGGCCAGGAATGGCACCTGGCCGGCAACAAACGGCACGCCGTCTCGCTCCAACTCCTGAGTGGTGTAGCCAACGGAGGCAACTTCGGGGCGACAGTAGGTTGCACGCGGCTGTTTCACGTAGTCCATAGCGTGCAGCGGTTCGCCAGCGATCGCATGCGCCGCGATCATCCCCTCATGTGCCGCAACGTGTGCGAGCTGCAGCCCGCCGATGACATCTCCCACCGCATACAGATGTGGCTCCGCCGTCTGCATCTGTGCATCAACCTTGATGAAGCCGCGCTCAGCGATCGCCTTGGTGTTTTCCAGGCCAATTTCGCCACTATTCGGCACGCGGCCGGCGGCAACAACGAGCAGTTCAGCGGCGAGCGAGATCGGATCGCCGCCCTCAACCGGCTCAATCTGCATCGTGACCCCACTTGCCGATTTCGCGAACGAACCCTCCTTGATGCGGTGGGCAACGTGGATCGCAATGCCACGCTTTGTGAACGCGCGCGTCAACTCTTTGGAGGCATCGCGGTCTTCAAGCGGTACAAGTGCTGGGAGCATCTCAACAATGGTTGTTTCAGCGCCGAGGTCGCGGAAGTAGGAGGCGAACTCACAGCCAACGGCGCCACCGCCAACCACAATGACGCTGGCAGGCTTCAGCGTCCCCGTAGTGATCTGATCGCTATCAACGACCACGCGTCCATCCCTCTCAAGGCCAGGGATGCGGCGAACACTTGAGCCTGTGGCGACCACGATATCGGTTGCGCTGATCGTCCTCTTCTCACCTGTCGCCGTACCGCTCTCATCAACGAGGGAAACTTCTACGGAGCCACCACCGAGCAGTGTGGCGCGTCCCGCGATGAGCTCAACGTTGTTCTTCTTGAAGAGGCTCTTCAGGCCCGCGTGCATGCGCGCAACGATCTTGTCGCGCCGCGCGCCAACAAACGCTGGGTCAACCCCAGTCGCGGGAGAGATCTGGATCCCGAAATCGGACGCCTTCCCAATCTTGGCCAGAAGGTCGCCCGTCTCGAGCATCGCCTTGGCAGGGATGCAGCCCCAGTGGAGGCAGGTGCCGCCGACCTTCGCCTGCTCAACCAACGCGACACGCTTCCCGAGTTGCGCCGCTCGGAAGGCGGCGGCGTAGCCGCCCGTTCCGCCGCCGAGTACGAGGAGATCGTGGTCGGCCATGCGTGAATCCTACGCCCCACCGCCGACCCTTGCCGCGCGCTGCTAACCTCCGCCGCGATGGACCTACCGCTCCTCCTCGCCGCCACCCTAGGCGCCTACCTCGCGGGCTCGATCCCGTTCGGCCTCCTTGTGGCGCGCCTCACCGGCGGTCCCGACCCGCGATCGGTCGGATCTGGACGCACCGGCGGCACGAACGCGCTGCGAGCGCTCGGTCGCCGCCGCGCCGCAGTGGTCGCTACCGGCGACATCCTGAAAGGGACGCTCCCCGTCCTCGCCGTGCAAGCACTCGCGACTCAAGGTGGCGAGACCGGGACAAGCGGTTGGACCATCATCGCCGCACTCTTTGCCGTGATCGGTGCAACGCGCTCCGTCTGGGTCGGCTTTAAAGGTGGTCGCGGGATCGCAACAGGCTTCGGCACGGCGCTCGCCGTAGCACCGCTCGCACTCGCCGCCGTCTCCCCGATCTTCATCATCATCATCTGGCGTACCAGGCTCGTCTCGCTCGGATCGCTTGCTGCAGCGGCACTCTTCGCACCAGCGCTCTTTCTCATCAGCTTAGCCACCACTGGAGGGCTTGATGGCGTGCTGATTGCATACGGCCTGGTTGGTCCAGCACTCGTCTGGCTCGCGCACGCAGACAACATCGCACGACTACGCAACGGGACAGAACGCACCTTTGATGCGGGGATGCTGCAGCGCGACTAGAGAGGTCCCTAACTAGCGGGAACGGATCATCCTGATTGAGATCAGCAGCGTTGCGCAGATCAGCGCAACGGGGATAAGCGGGAGCTGACGAATCGCAGAGCCGAGCGGCGGGACAAGCGCGCTCAACGCCTGAAGGGCAAGGACGGCGGCGGCAACAGCGAGCGCTGCAACGAGCGCGCTAAGCGCAGCTGAGCGCCTCATACCGCGAGTGCATCCGCCTCGTCTGGGATCCCGATCGGCGCCACGAGCACCTCACCGAGTAACTTCTGCGCAGCAAGCGACTGATGCGTTGTGAGTGGACGGTGAAAGAGCACGCTCACATCTGCGCCAGGAGCACCCCGCCGACGCGCACCACTCTCCGGATCTAGCCCGATCGGACCGCCAACTGCAACGCATGGAACTCCAACAGATCGCGCGCGGCGGATCAGATCGATCGCCGCCAGGAGCGGCACTTGTGGCGCTGTGCTTGTGGGCGCACCACCGAGCGCATCAACGAGCACTGCAACCTCTTCAATGCCGGCGCGGAAGTGTGCCGCCTCGCGCATGTTTGGAATGCGGTAGCGCTCAACACGCGGTGCAGACTCAAGTCGGTCCCAGACGCCAGCGGCAGAGGCATGCTCTGGTCGCGCCTTCGTGCCAAAGAGCGCAACGACCAAGCGTCGCTCCCCATCGGCGAGCGCAAGCGCCGCCTCAAGCCCATACGCCGCGTCACGATCTGACCCTGCCAAGAAGAAGATGGGCAGCTTGCTAGAAGCATCGCGCGCATCTGCAATCGCACGCACGACATCTGCAATCGCAGCACCACCGCGTGCGGCGATCTCGTCTGAACTCAGGCCGAGTCGCGCCGCCTTCGCGCGAATGCCGCGCATAGATGCCGCCGTTACTGGGCGGAGCTGCGCGTTCGTGGACCAGCGACTCTGCAGTGGAGCGATTGCAGCGGCGATCTGCTCCTGATCTGCGGACGCCGTTGCGGTACGGCGTCGTATCGCCTTCGCCTGCGTTGGGCCGCCACTCTTTGCTGGAGGACTCTTCTTCATCAGGTGAGGATAGACGCGAATCAGCCGGTGTTGCGGAGACCCGCCGCAACGCCACTCACGGTGAGCCGCACGAGGTATGCAAGCTCATCGCGCTCCGACTCCCCCATCGCGGCGCGTAGTTGCGCTAGGAGGCGCACCTGGATCCGCGAGAGGGCATCAAGGTCTGGGGCGCGTTGCTCAAGTGAACGCTGTAGGCCAGGCTCCGCGCCGAGGAGTCGCTTCGCGCCCGTGACCCCGAGCAGCCCGCGCTCCGCGGCGGCACGCTCCGCAACGATCATCTCCCAGACACGCTGCACTGGAGCGCCACCCCCCGCGAGAGCGAGTGCGGCGAACTCCTCCGCAACGGCGGGTGACGACTTCGCGAGGATCATCGCCGCGTTGTCGATCAGGGAGCTGAAGTAGGGCCAACGCTGATACGCCTCCTGCAGAGCCGCGCGTCGCTTCGGATCGGCGAGCGCCGCCTCAAGCAGGCCGAGCCCGTACCAACCGGGGAGGTTGATGCGCGACTGGCTCCAGGCGAAGACCCACGGGATGGCGCGGAGGCTATCGATGCTGGCGCGCTGCGCTCCGCCACCTGGGTGACCGCCACGCGCACCGCGGGCAGCTGGACGCGAGCCGAGATTCATGCCGCCGAGCTCTGCGATCGGTGTTGCAGCGCGGAAGAACTCCTCGAAGCCCTCCTCCTCGCGGACGAGATGCAGGTATGCGCCACGCGCCTCACTGGCGAGCGTGCCGACCAGTTCACGATGCTTCTGCTCCTCAACCTCAAGTCGTTTTGCGGCGCTCGGCTGTGTCGCGGTGAGCAGCGCCGCAAGGATCTGATCACCATCACGGTAAGCAATCGTTGGATCTGCATAGCGCGACGCAATCACCTCACCCTGTTCGGTGATCTTGAAACCGGCAAGGAGCCCACCCGGGTGCTGTCCAAGGATGGCGCGATGCGTTGGTCCACCGCCGCGTCCAATAGCGCCACCGCGACCATGGAAGAGTGTGATGCGCATCTTGTGCGCGGCTGCGGCTCGAACGAGCGCATCTTCCGCTAAATGAAGTGACCAGCCGCTGGCGAGATAGCCGCTCTCCTTATTCGTGTCTGAGTAGCCGAGCATCACCTCCAGGTGGTCGGCTCGGGATCTGATCTGCTCCCGCAAGCTCTGATCGGCAAGGATCTCATTGAGAATCTCACCGGCCGAATCAAGCGCTGCAGATGACTCCATCAGCGGAACGAGGTTCACCAGAGGCGCACCAGGGAGGGCGCCTGCTGTGGCGGACGACGGAATGCGCTCATCACGCGCCCATGTAAAGAGGGCGAGCAGCGTGTGAAGATCGGCCGCCCCCTCAAAGCCGCTGATCACGTAGTTCGTGAGCGCCGCTTCGCCGTGCACTCCCTGCACCTCAGCGGCAACACGAATCGTGGCGAGCACCTCGGCAACACTCACCCCTGGAACGAGCTCTACTGCGAGTACAGCAGCGATCGTTTCGCTGCTTGACGTACCGCTAAGTCCGTTCAGTTGTTCAAGCGCCGCCGCATGCACGGCTCGAGCCTGCCGAACCTCAAGCGCCGCGAAGTGGAAACCGAACGTCTCAACCTGCCACTGGAACTCCAGCAGTTCGCCGTAGGCAGAGCGCTGCAGGCGATCGGCGGCGAGTGCTTTGCCAAGCTCCCTCAACTCCTTGAGCAACTCGCTTGGATCTGCATACGCCCCTTCACTCCCCCTCTTCTCGCCGTGGATGCGGAGCTGGCGCGTGCGCGAGAGGCGTTCAGCGATTGCGCCGAGCCTGCGTCGATACGCCTCGTTAGGGAAGCGCTCGCGTAAGATCCGCTCGGCGTCCCCAAGCTCCAGTGCATCACGCTTGAGTGCTGCGGCAAGTGCGGCTGGTAGCGACTCTTCTGCAACTGTTGCGGCAATAGAGAGCGTCAGGCGCTGCGCAACAGCCTCAAGGGCACGCAGTGTGTGGTCTGCCTGAATGCGCGCCGCCTCTCGCGTCGTTACGGCGGTGACGTTCGGGTTCCCGTCACGGTCGCCACCGATCCAGCTCCCCCATCGGATGGTCGGCATCTGGTGTGGCGGCCGCGAGCCGCTCTCCCCCTCGGTGGGATCGAGTTGCCGGAGCGCCTCGTCAACGCCGCGGAGCAGTCGCGGCGCGAGGCGAAAGATCGTCTCGTCAAAGTGCACCATGGCGGAGCGAACTTCATCGAGCGGAGTGACGGAGCGGGTGCGAATGCTCCCCATGCGCCAGAGATTCGTCACCTCTTCGCGCAGCCTACGTACGCAGAGCGCCGCTTCTGCAGGGTCAACGGCGGCCGAGCGTCGATCAAGCAGGACGCGCATTCTGCCGAGGAGTGCGATCAGCGTGCGCCGGCGCGCCTCCGTTGGATGTGCGGTGAGTACAGGATGGAATCGAAGCCCGACAACGCTCGCGCGAATCTCCTCCGCCGTTGCGCCAGCGGCGGCGGCTGCACGAACCGCTTCACTAAAGGAGTCTGCCTGAACAGCACTCGCGCCTCCAGATGCGGCGGCCTGAGCCGCCTGTGCGATCTCAATTGCACGCCCGCGCTCCTCGGCGAGACTCGCCAAGCGGAAGCGCAAGGTGAGTGCGCGTATTAGGCGCGCCGCATCCTGCCTGCTTGCCCCGTCGAGCAGCTCAGGGCTATCAGTCATCTTGCGATACGAAGCGGCGAAGGCCGCACCCTCTTGCTCCACGATCGTGTCGTAGAGGAGCGCGTCAAGGAGCTCTAGGTCTCTCATGCGTCTTCTCCTCTCTCGTGCATCGGCACGTCAGGCAACTGCTCTACGCCTACGACGCTAGCCCCGGCGAGGGAGTCGATATACCTCACCGCGAAGTCGCTCGATCAGCCCCTCCGCCTGCAACTGCTCAATGGTAGCGGTGACAGCCTCAGCGTCGTGCTCGCCGCGCACGCCGCGAAGTTTCACCCCCGCCGCCCCCGCATCGCGCAACTCATCGAGTAGCCGGCCACGGAGCCAGCGTCGTGTGCTGCTGAATCGCGGCGCAGCCCCAACCTTCCGCGGCGGCGGGGCTGCAACTCTCCCCGCCGAGTGGCAGACGCTACGTAGTGGACATGAGTCGCAGTCGGGTGTGCTCGCGCGACAGTGCGCGTTCGCAAGATCCATCGCCGCCTGCGCCCACGCCCCAGCCTCGTTCGCCTTCAGTTCGGCACCAAAGGCATTCGCCGCAGCCTGGAGCGGCTTCGGTGTGAGTTTCGCTTCGCCTGTCAGACGCTGGACAACGCGCGCAATGTTCACATCAACAGGAATCTCGCTGCCGCCAAATGCGATCGCCGCAACCGCCCGCGCCGTGTATGGCCCAATGCCGGGGAGGAGCTGCAACTCTTCGTGCGTTGCTGGCAGGCCACCAGCGGCATGCGCCGCCTGCGCCGCTCGGTGCAGCGAGAGGGCACGGCGGTTATAACCGAGCCCCCGCCACGCCTCCAGCACATCAGCGGTCTCAGCCTTGGCGAGTGCGGCGAGCGTTGGGAATCGAGCGAGAAACCGCTCAGCGAGCTGATCAACGCGTGAGATCTGCGTCTGCTGCGCCATCACCTCAACGATGAGGACTGAATAGGGATCACTCCGCTCACGAATCTTCAGGGGGCGCGCACTCTTCGCATACCAGCGCAGGAGGAGCTGGTTAACGCTCCTGATCTCTTTTGCTGTGAGCGCCATGGCGCGCCTGGCGACGCCTAGCGTCCGCGCGGGAGCGTGGGCGGAATTCTGTTCTTCAGCGCAATCTCGCGCAGTGTCCGCGCCAGCTCCGCCTGTTCCAGTGCGTCGGCGAGCGCATTATGGTCGGCGATCAGATCGGTTGGATAGACCTGGCGAACGAATCGCTTCACCGTCTTCTTCCAGGTGAGGTTCTCACCACCGTGCAGCGTGTAGTAGACACTCTTAAGATCCATCGCCGACATGCCGAACGGATTTCGCACACCGGCTTCTGTGAAGGCCATCGTCAACCACATCCAGTCGAACGGTGTGTTGAAGCCAACGAAGAGCGGGGCCGACTCTGGGGCAACCGCCTCGCAGGTGCTGCGCACCCATTCGGCGAACTTGCGCACCCCTTCAATCCGATCGACTCCACTCTCTTCAAGGTGCCTGCGCGTGAGGTGATGGACGCGCTCCTCTTTAGGGCCCCACGCCTTTGTTGGATCCGGACGCAGCTCGATGTAGAAGGTGCGCGACGGATCATCCACAAGGCAGGCGCCGATACTGATGAGGCTCCCCTCGAGCGGCGTCTGGCCGGAGCACTCCACATCAACGCTGAACCAGCACTCCTGTGCGAGGCCAGGCTCAAACGGTGGCGGTGCCGGTTGGTTCTGCTGCATGACTGCAGCCTAGAACATGCTGGGGGCTATTCGCTCCGCACCATGATGTGCTTCGCCACCGTGTAGTCCTCAAGTGCGTACATGGACTGATCCTTCCCGTAGCCAGACTGCTTAAAGCCGCCGTGCGGCATCTCGCTCGCTAGCGTGAAGTGATCGTTCACCCAGACGGTGCCGAACTGCAGCGCCTTGGAGACCTTGAAGGCACGCGCCACATCGTTCGTCCAGATCGACGAAGCGAGGCCGAAGCGGCAGTCGTTCGCCCACTCCACCATCTGCTCATCGCTCTTGGCGCGCTGCACCGTGACCACTGGGCCGAAGACTTCGTCCTGCACAATCTCCGAAGACTGCGCCGGTCCCGCAATGATCGTTGGGCTGTAGTAGTGCCCCTTTGAACGAATTGTCTTGCCGCCATAGACGATCTCCGCCTTCTTGCTGGCGCGGCTAACGAATCCTTCAACGCGCTTCAGCTGCTCTGCGCTGATCAGCGAACCCATCTCTGTTGCCTTATCCGTTGTTGCCCCCACCTTGATCGTCTTCACCTGCTGCTCAAGGAGCGCCACAAACTTCTCGTACGACTTTGGCCCAACCACGATGCGACAGGCTGCGGTGCAGTCTTGCCCCGCGTTCCAGAAGCTCGCGGCGCGCATCGTCTCAGCGGCAAGTTCAAGATCGGCATCATCAAAGATGAGGACCGGCGCCTTTCCGCCGAGTTCAAGGTGGAGTCGCTTCACGCTCTCCGCACCAGCGGCGGCGATCCGCTTCCCCGTTGCCGTGTCGCCGGTGACGGAGACCATGTCAATTCCCGGGTGACGCGAGAGTGCCGCGCCAACATCAGAGCCTGGTCCGGTGATGACGTTCAAGACGCCTGGCGGCAGGATCTCCTGCGCCAGCGCGCCGAGCATCAGCGCACTGATCGGTGTGCGCGCTGAAGGCTTCAAGACGATGGTGTTCCCCGTTGCGAGCGCCGGACCAATCTTCCAGCCCGCCATCAGGAGCGGATAGTTCCACGGCGCAATTGAGGCGATCACGCCAACTGGATCGCGACGAATCATGCTGGTTCGACCAGGGAGGTACTCGGCGACCGCCTTCCCCTCCATATTGCGCGCGGCGCCAGCGAAGTAGCGCAGGTTATCAACGACCGCGTCAACCTCAACGCCAACGGCGCTGATCGGCTTCCCCGCGTTCTGCGATTCAGCGGTAACGAACTTTCGCTTCTGTGACTCAAGCGCATCGGCAAGCTTCAGTAGCGCAAGGCTTCGCTCACCTGGCGTGGTAGATGACCAGGATGGGAAGGCGGCACGCGCGGCAGAAACTGCTGCGTTGATGTCCTCTTTACCGCTGTGCGGCACCGTTGCAATCTTGGCGCGCGTTGACGGGTCCTCAACGCTGAGTGTCTTCCCCGACTTCGCGGCGACCGCCTTACCGTTGATGTACTGCTTGAAGACCGCCATGACTCCTCCTTCACTTCACCTATCGGGGGCGGCGCCCACCGAAGATTGCCGCTAGCCTACCGCCGCCCAGCCCAGCCTGGGGAGGGGTGGCGCACACGCTGTGGCGCACCCTGTGGCGCACACTCCGCTGCGGCGCTAGGATCCACTCATGTCAAGACAGTTCGTGATCCAGCTCGCGCATAAGCCAGGCGCCCTCGCCGCGCTCTGTCGCGAACTTGAGGCG